>JAYUHW010000062.1:0-25140 GCA_043766615.1 Fibrobacteria bacterium
GTCCAGACCTGCATTACTGTTCGCCGCAGCAAACAAGAAGTGGGGATGGTGGAGGGTCGGGATTTCTGGTGGGCGGATTTGATGCAAGGTGCGAGCGGCGAATGCCCAGCAGAGGAATTGGATGCCGAACATCCCTTGTACATTCTCTATACCTCCGGGAGCACCGGCAAGCCAAAGGGCATATTGCATACTACCGGAGGCTATATGGTGGGCGCATACCTCACCACCAAATACATTTTTGATATCAAAGAAGAAGATACCTATTGGTGTACGGCCGATATCGGCTGGGTGACTGGACACAGTTATGTGGTCTATGGCCCCTTGCTCAATGGGGCAACAACGCTCATGTATGAGGGCGCGCCGAATTTTCCCGCCAATGATCGCTTTTGGCAAATAGTGGAGCGCTATAAAGTGACCATCTTTTATACGGCACCCACCGCCATCCGTTCCTTTATGAAATGGGGCGATGAGCACCCCAAGAAATACGACCTGTCCAGCCTACGCCTGCTTGGTTCCGTTGGGGAACCCATCAACCCCGAAGCATGGATGTGGTATCACACTGTTATTGGAGGCGGCCGTTGCCCCATAGTGGACACGTGGTGGCAAACGGAAACCGGGTCCATCATGATCACGCCGCTGCCGGGGATCACGCCTACCAAACCGGGCTCGGCCACTTTCCCCTTCTTTGGAATTGAACCGGCGATTGTCAATGACAAGGGGGAAGAGCTGCCAAATGGACAGGGTGGATTTTTGGTAATCAAACAGCCTTGGCCTTCAATGTTACGCACCCTGTACGGCGCCGATGAACGGTACAAGGATGTTTATTGGAGCCGATTCCAAAAACAAGGCTGGTACTTGGCCGGAGATGGTGCGGTTCGGGATCAGGATGGCTATATCTGGATCTTGGGCCGCATTGACGATGTCCTGAATGTATCCGGACACAGGCTGTCAACTATGGAAGTGGAAAGTGCCTTGGTAGCCCATGAATTTGTAGTTGAAGCAGCGGTGGTTGGCTTTAAACATGATGTGAAGGGCGAAGGTGTTGCCGCTTTTGTAACATTGGCTACCGGTAAAGAAAAAAGTGATAAAACGACTCAACTGCTCAAAGCCCATGTGCGCGGAATGATTGGGCCTATTGCGGTGCCGGATCAAATCCATTTTTCCGATGCGTTGCCAAAAACACGGTCAGGAAAGATTATGCGCCGTTTGCTGCGCGATGTGGCCAACGGGGTTGAAACTAAAGGGGATATGAGTACTTTGGAAGACCTTTCGATAATGGCTAAATTACGGCAAGATGAGGAGTAAAAATTTTATGTTGACCTATTTTAATGGTATTCCATTTTTGAGTTCCCTCTTGGTTGGCGCCGGCCTGGCAATAGGGCAGACCCCATCGCCAGTATCGGATTCTTCAATCTCTGGATGGAAAAGGCAATTAAACGGCAGCTTGAATATCAGTCAAGCCTATCAAGACAATTGGGTTAAAGGTGGAACAGATGCCCTTTCCTGGGAACTGAATTTTAACACTTCCGCGATTTTGGATAAACCGGATTTCCTTTGGGAATCCCGTGGCAAGGCCAATTATGGCCGCACCAAAATACAGAGCATGCCTTCGCGTAAATCTTCCGATGAGTGGAGTCTCGAGTCCATCTATACACGCAAGTTCGGAACCTGGGTAAACCCCTTTGTTTCCGGGACGGCGCAAAGTCAGTTTACCCTTGGCTACAGCTATGACGATAAGGCCGTTAAACCTACACGTTCCGCCATTTCGGATTTTTTTGATCCTGCCTATTTCACTCAAACCCTTGGGCTTGGAATCACTCCTATAAAGGATCTGACTGAAAGGCTCGGTGCCGCCATGAAGCAAACGGTATCGGATACATATGGATATGCCGATGACAAGACGACTTCGACCAAAGTGGAGACTTTTAAACAGGAGTATGGACTCACCTCTACAACCGAATACAAGTTTGTCTTGATGCAGAATATCCTGGCGGCCACCCGTCTGGACCTATTCGCCAACTTTAAAGGTTGGGATGAGGTAGACGGACGTTGGGACAATCGGCTAACTGCCAAGGTTAATAAATGGGTAAATGTCAATTTTGCCCTAGAATACCTCTATGACAAGGACCTCTCCGAAGACACGCAAATGCGGGAATCGTTGTCCGTGGGTCTTTCTTTCTTGTCCCTGTAAGGTATTTTGTTATCCTTTCTGGCATGACATTTGAAGAAATGTGCGAGCTCGCCAGAAGCCGCAAAAAAGACATGCCTGAGGGCAAATCAACCACCGACCTCTTTTCCAAAGGTGCCCATGGCATCGGTAAGAAACTGGTGGAGGAAGCGGCGGAAAGCTGGATGGCAGCCCGATTTGAGAGCCAAGAAGCCTTAGCCGGAGAGCTGTCCCAGGTCCTGTATTATGTCGCCTGTATGATGGCGGAAAAAGATGTAAAACTGGACGACGTGTACCGGCAATTATGAAAAGAGAAATATGTTAAAGGTCGCGTTACCGAATAAGGGCCAGCTATTTGAGCCGACAATGGAAGTTTTGATATCCTGCGGCTACAAGGTCAGCAAGAGCTTACGAAGCCTGAGTACCTTGGATACGGAAAATCAAGTGGAGTTTTACTTCCTTCGCCCCAGTGACATCCCACTTTATGTGGCCAATGGGAAACTCGATGCGGGCATTACCGGTAAGGATTTTGTCGCTGAGAAAATGGTTGCACCCACTTGCCTTATCGATTTGAACTATGGTCGGTCAAAATTATGCGTGGCCGTTCCCGATGGTGGGTCCTTCCATGCTCTGTCCGATTTAAAAAACGCCAAGATTGCAACCTCCTTTCCCAATATTATCCGCACTCATTTTCCCGGCCAAGATCAACTGGTTGAATTGGAAGGTGCGGTGGAAATTTCCATAAAACTGGGTATTGCCGATGCGATTGTGGATATCGTTGAAACGGGTACGACGTTGAAGCAAGCTGGCTTACGCATCCTTGGTGAGCCACTTTTCGAATCCTGTGCGGCGCTCTATGCACATCCAGGTCGTGAGCAGCAAGAAGAATTGCTGGTGCTTAAAAGTCGCATTGAAGGCAAGTTGCTGGCGCAGGAATACATGATGGTAGAGTACGACGCCCCCGAAGCCTTGCTGAAGGCCGCTTGTGCTATTACCCCAGGCATTGAATCGCCTACAGTGATGTCATTGGAAAAGGCTGGATGGTTTTCTGTGAAGGCCATGATCAAACGCAAACAATCCCAAAAAATCCTAGACTCCCTTTCCAAATTAGGCTGCAAGGGTATAATCCTAACTGCATTTGACAGTGTAAGAATTTAAATCTGCGCCAATGCCAGTATAGACTAGGGCGCAGTGCATTTTAAAACTGGAGGTTTAGCGTGATTACTGTTCGTATACCCATCTTAGCTCGTCATTTTTCATTGCTTTCCATTTGCGCTGGGATCTTTTTGAGCGGAACAAATGCCAAGGCGGAGATGACGCTGCGTTTCGACAAACATGCCATTGATACCGCATTTGGCGAAGCCTGCGCTTTCGCGGATTTCAACAAGGATGGGGTGGACGATATCGCATGTGGCGCAGCTTGGTATGCGGCTCCAACCTGGACTAAACATGTCTTCCGGGCCAGCGCTCCCGATGATGATTATATGGATGCGATGGATGTCGATGGCGATGGCTGGATGGATGTGCTAAACGGTAAATTCAGTGATGGGTTTTGGTTGAAAAACCCTGGAAATGTTGCTGGACTATGGCAAACCATGGGCAGCCTCAATATTGGCTCGTGTCATAGTGGTGGCCTTTGGGATATAGACGGAGACGGAAAAAAAAGGGAAGTACTGGGTGCAGGTGCGGATGCATCGACCATTTGGTCCGAGTTTGTAGGCGGGGCCTGGGTACCGCATGTCATTTCCACAATTAAAACAAATTGGGGGAGCGGAGTGGGAGATATCAATGGCGATGGCCATCCTGATATCGTTAGACCCGATGGTTGGTTTGAGGGACCTGTGGACCCTCGTTCCGCCAATTGGGTTTTCCATCCCATAGCTATTGGTGCTATTGAGGAGCAGCCAAATAGTATTGTGCAGGCGCAGCATTTCGATCACCCATTATGGGAAAGAAATAATGCAATCGGCATATGCGGTCACACCGTGCAGATTTACGTGACTGATGTTGATGGAGATGGCTTGAACGATTTGATCTCAAGTTCCGGCCATCGAATGGGCATCATGTGGAATCGGCAAATAAGAAGCGCAGCAGGCGTCATTACGTTCAAACCCGAAGTCATAGATGGCAGTATTTCCGAGGTACACACTTTGGAAATGGTGGATATGGACAAAGACGACGATTTGGATTTGGTCGCAGGAAAGCGGTGGCGCGGGCACGCCGCCAATGAGGATCCATTATCCGAAGCACCTTTATATGTGTTCTGGTACGAAAAAATAAAGACTAGACCGTTCTGGAAACGGCATACTTTGAGCTACGGTGAAAATATTGGTGCCGGAACAAAAATTGGAATTGGCGATTACGATCACGATGGCGACATCGATGTAGTTGTAAGTGCCAAAAGGCAAGAAGGCAAAGGCGGTGGGCCGTTCCTTTTCGAAAACAAATACCCGCTTACTGTTGCGGATTCTACGTCTGTTCCTGGCTTCCAGATAACGTGGGTCAAACATAAAATCGATGTGCAGACGGCAATAACCTGCGCCTTTGCCGATGTTGATAAGGACGGGAAGCCGGATCTGGTATCCGGGGACAATTGGTATAAAGCTCCGCTTTGGGCCAAACATCCGTTTCGTACCCTGGCCACTGGTGCTGATGGGTTAGGAGAAATGCTTGACGTGGATGGTGATACTTGGCCGGATGTCCTGACCGGAGGCTATGGCAAAGGATTGACTTGGTATAAAAACCCTGGAGTGGCTGTGGGCACTCAAAGCACCAACTGGATGAGCGAAGTCGTGGATTCTGCAGGAAATTATGAGAACGGCGACTTATGGGATGTGGACGGTGACGGCAAAGCGCAAGAAATCGTGTCAGCGTCCTATTTGCCCGGCGTAAAATGGTGGGAAGTGGTTTCTGGAAAATGGGTATCGCATACGATATCTACCCTCTCCTGTGACTTTGGCGTAGGCGTAGGTGATGTCAACAAAGATGGCCGACCGGATATCATCCGTCCCAATGCCTGGTTCGAAGCGCCGGTCGATCCTCGTAACGGGATCTGGATAGTACACGAGTTGGCCTTGGGAGCCATAGATGATCGGTCCATGCTTTTAGGAACAGGCTCCATGAAATCCCCCAAATGGATGAGCAGCAATACCAAAGGCATGTATGGCCACACAGCTCAAATCCGGGTCTATGATGTGAATAAGGATGGCAAAAACGATATTATTTGTTCCTCCGCTCATCGCGTTGGGATTTTCTGGTATCAGCAAAAAACACCCGACCTTTTTGAAAGGCATAACATAGATGCGACATGGTCCCAGGCACATGCTTTAGAATTTAAGGATATGGACGGCGATGGAGATCCTGATTTGGTCACAGGAAAAGCCTACCATGCTCAAGTAGGGGACCCTCAACCGGAAAATGCATTGCAAGTGGTCTGGTACGAATTGAACCCTGGGGCATCAGAACCCTGGATAAAGCATGAGATAAGCTATGATGAAGGCATTGGGGCTGGATACAATATTGCCATCGCCGACTTTGATGGGGATGGAGACATGGATATCGCGGTTGCTGGTACCAGTGGCGGCCCTTGGATTTTTGAAAACATGACAAAGTCGGTGGGCATTCGAAATGCTGAAAATAGCTTTGGGGCAAATCGCGTCGAGCGGCCAGGCTTGCGCCAAAAAGAAGGTGTCAGTGGTATTCTTATCGACGGACTGCCTGGCGGTATACCCAGTGATATTCGAGGACGGGTGCAAAAAGTGAATCCAAAGAAAGTCTTGGAGTGAATTGTAAGTGAATTGGTTTCTGAAACGGGAAATGCGAGTGTCACTTGAAAATGGGGGCAAAACCCCACCATGGACTAGACCCATCT
Organism: Fibrobacteria bacterium; assembly: GCA_043766615.1. GTDB lineage: Bacteria > Fibrobacterota > Fibrobacteria > UBA11236 > UBA11236 > Chersky-265. Next base: position 6,039 of record JAYUHW010000062.1, read on the forward strand.
CGTCACAGACTCTTCCTATGGCGATTGCTCCATGCGGCTTAAATTCAAAAATATCGTGGGAAATAGCAGATTGTATTTTCACACGGATACGGGAGGTGTTTATGGTGGCCACCACTGCCTATGGTCGGGTTGGGATGGCAACCAAGGTACAGCGCAACTCTTTAGTAAAAATGAATGCTTGGACGGACTTGGCGGTATCCGATCCAAGCTTATGTGGAACAGTTTCCGTGGCAGGGACAAATGGGAAACCCCCTGTAAAAGCAGATTTGACTCATCCCAATAGGTATCGAAGCGCCACGGGTGGGTATCGAGATAGTGCTGGAAAACAACGGGATCCAAGACAAAACGGCAAATGACGGTTTTGGCTACTTAAAAAAATGTTCGGAAAACGAATATAATGCTAACCCCTTTCGCGATGTGTCGGTTATTATATCTAAATAGCTCAGAAACTTGAGTTCCGTCCTATGGAGGTTGATGTGAGAATGCGTTTTACAATCATGGCAGGCATAATCGGTGTAGGAGCCCTAACAGGAACCTGGGCCGTTAATTTAGGCACATACAAGGGCTGTGCGGCAACGGACTTGGATTTCACCCCCACGCAGCTTTTTGTGGGTCCCGCGATAAGCAATGCGAACAACAGTAATGGCGTGCTGAAAATGGCCCTAGATGGCCAAGACGGTCAGCCTGCCGATGTTTATTTCGTCCAGAAAATGGGCGCCGTCAAGCGGTACAACGGCAAAACCAAAACGGTGGATTCCTTGGGTGTTATTCGAGCGGATCATTCTTTTGAGATGGGTCTTGTCGGTATAGTCCTCGACCCTGATTTCAAAACCAACCGAATCCTTTATTTGGATTACACCTTCGTGGAAACACCGCTGAGTTATTCTGTTCGAGTCTCACGATTTAAACTCGGCTCGGACAATAAGCTCGACATGACATCAGAAAAAGTGTTGCTCAAAATCCCCCGAACTGGAAATAAGGTCGATGAAATCCATTCTGGTGGTGCAATGCAATTTGACTCTTATGGCGATTTGTGGATTGCCATGGGAGATATAATGACGCTTGAGTTGGGGCCAGGCAATACCGCTGACCTCAAAGGCGGGATACTGCGCATTCATCCGGATGACAAGGCGCCAAAAGGGTACACCATTCCCAAAGGAAATTTTGGCGAGCATTTCGCAGCCAAGTTTCAGTCTGCCGGGAATTCAGCATTGGCCAAGGATTATGCCGATACTTCTAAGGTCAAACCTGAGATTTATGTCAAAGGAACTCGCAATGCCTTCACCTTGAGCCTTGATCCCGTTCGCCGCTGGGTAACCTGGGGTGATGTGGGACCGGATCTGGGGAATAGTTTAGCGGAGGAGTATAATTTGGTGAAGGAGCCTTTCTACACCGGATGGCCCTATTTCGCAGGAGTGGCAGACATGGGGGGCATTGCTTCCTATGGCCATGCAGGTGTGCCTGCCGTTCCCTCCGGTACGTCCCGACTGACGCCTATGAACAATAACCCGGCCAGTACAGGCGTCCGCCAATTGCCGGCCAATCACGATCCCATTTTCGGAAAACCGGAAGCCTGCGCGATGTCCGGCCCCATTTTCCGGTATGATGGAGCCAACGCTTCAACTACGCAATTTCCCCCGCAATTTGATCGTAAGTGGTTGGTGTCGGATTGCAACGGGGGCTATGGAGTGCATATTTTTACCTTGGATAGCCTAGGGGAAAAAGTTTCTGGCGAATTAAAAATTTTCGCCCAAATGCCCATTGAAACAATAGTGGATTTGAAACAAGGTCCGGACGGGTCCCTATATTATGTGAATTGGAACAAGGGTATCTACCGAATCGATTATACCGGATCTTGCAAAGATCCCACCTTGTTACCGGAAAAAACCGGTTGCGCTGATCCAACCGCTTCGAATTATAACCCCAGTTTACCCAAAGCCTTTAACGATCAAAGATTGTGTAGCGGCGGAGTGGGTATTTTGGACGCGAGCGGGAAATTCGCACAGGACGTATTCATTCAGTCGCAAGCCCTTTTGATTGAAGCTGCGGGACCGCATCAAGTTGAAGTATTCGACCTGGGCGGGAGAAAAATCAAATCCTGGCAAGGGCTGGGGCGTAAAAGCTACCCACTGGCACTTGTAGGCGCCAGGGGCTTTTATCATCTTCGGGTAAAAACCCCTCATGGGGAGATGACCCGAAGAATATTCTGGATGGGACTTTAAAAAAGATTATTTGCTTTTGAAATAATCGCGAACGCCATCGTTCGAACCTTTCATAGCCTTCTTGCCCTTGGTCCAACCGGCGGGACATACTTCCCCGTGCTCTTCATTGTACTGCACTGCATCCAGAAGGCGTAACGCTTCTTCAACACTGCGGCCAATGGGACGGTGGCTGACGTTTTGCGCCATGACCTTGCCTGCTTTATTGATAATGAATGTGGCGCGGTAGGTGATGCCCACATCTTCATCGAGCACATCATAGGCGCGGGAGATGGACTTGGTCAAATCGGCTACGATGGGGTAGGTTACACCCTGAATACCGCCGTCATTTTTGGGGGAGCGCAACCATGCTTGGTGGCTGTTTACCGAGTCAACGGATACGCCGATGACCTGCGCATTACGGGATTCGAATTCACCCAAGGCATCTTGAAACGCATGGATTTCCGTGGGACAAACAAAAGTGAAATCCAAAGGATAAAAGAATAGAATGACGTATTTCTTGTCCTTGAACTGGGCCAAGGAAAAATCCTTGACGGACTGATTGGGGCCGGTGGCGGCTTCCGCTTTAAAATCTGGGGCTTGTTTATTGACTAGAACGGCCATGGTTGTACTTTCGGTTAAAGGAGTAAAGAAACGCTGGAGAATAATGAACCCTTAAACTAAGAAAGCCCTTTAAGGCAATCAAGCGAAATTAAAAATCGGTCTTTCCAGATATTCGCCATTTTGGGTCGGTCCTCGAGGTAAAGGCAAATAATATCAGTCGAATGCCAATTAGAGGAGTCGGAGTTCAAGATAGGCTGGGCTAGCTAAAACCTTGCCAGTACTCGTCTTCCAACCTTCAGACTGAAGGAGTTTCGCCAGGGCATTCCAAGCCCGGTTATGCTTGAAAGGTTCCCAAAATAGAATCCGGCCATGGGGTGCAAGGTAAGGCTTCCACGCATGCAGCTTTTGGGCTATGCCATAACGCTCTTCCAAAAGCAGGGGGAAGTCTGCGTCTTTCACAGGGCTGTTTTCAGAAAGCAAATCGTCCTCGTCAGAATGAACTTCGCCCAAGCTATCGATGCATAAAATCAAATCAAACGCGTCGACAGGAGGTCGACTAGGAGCCGGATGCTCCAGTACAGACAAGCCTTTTCGTTCTAAAAAGTTGCGCACTTCCTTACATGGATCCTGTACCATATAGACAACCGAAGCAATCTGCTGCTTGATAAGGTCTGCGATAATTCCTGCGCCAGCACCCACTTCCAGTATGGACTGTCCAGGCTTTACTTCTATAGAGAGCGAATGTAAAATTTGGGATAGCCTATTGAAACGGTGGCGATTGATTTCCATGTGAAGGTCATGTGAAAAAACGAAGCCATAGAATTTATCTGAAGTGCCGGTGCTGCGATAGCCGACAAAATTACGGTGCAAACGGCTGAAAGTGTCCCATTCAGCGGCCGATAAAACGCCCTTGATAACCCTCTCGGCATCCTTCCACGTTCCCGGATTCAGTCCATAACAAATCAACTCTTGATCCATGTCCACGCGCGCGCTCCCACCTAGATTTTCAGCTTCATGCCCATCCGTCCTGGACGAAAATTGGGCTGAATAGCAATCTGATCGAGGCATAATTTACAAAGGCAGTCGATGAGAGCGGAGGCATGGATTTGGTCCTGTGTAGTCCCGCAATTTACCAAGCCTTTTACCTCTGCCGAATGGTAAAATCTCACCCAGAACCCTAATATTGTTCTAAATTTTCCTCAATCAGGACTGGAAGAAAATGTTGAAAACTAAGCCAAAAGTCCAAAATAAAAGCCACTCTGAACCTAGCACGGGATCCGCCATAAGGAAACAGGATCACGATGAAACTTCGCCTGAAGCGAAGCAAGCGAAAGAGCTCTTTCAGGCCGCATTTTTTCGCCATCTCCAATTGTCGTTGGGGAAGGACAAGTATTCGGCCACAGCATACGATCGGTATCTGGCGGTATCCTACGCGGTTCGCGATAGACTCATTGAAAGATGGATTCAAACGCAGCACACGTATTATCGGCAAGATGTAAAACGCATTTATTACCTGTCGATGGAATTTCTCATGGGTCGAACATTGGGGAATGCCATTCTTAATTTGGATTTGGAAGACACGGTCACCGAGGCCATGTACGATCTCAGCCTAAATATGGAAGATGTGAGCAATATGGAGCTTGAGGCTGGCCTTGGAAACGGGGGGCTTGGCCGTCTGGCCGCGTGTTTCCTGGACTCCATGGCAACTTTGCAGCTCCCGGCCTACGGGTATGGCATTCGCTACGATTACGGCATGTTCCATCAGACAATTAAAAATGGGTTCCAGCAGGAACACCCGGACAATTGGCTGCGCATGACCAATCCCTGGGAAATCCCCAGGCCGGAATACACGGCGGTTATCCAATTCAAAGGGCGCGTGATTACGCGAAAATTGGCGCAAGGCAATGTGGTATTTGAATGGGTCGATACCGAAAATGTGCTGGCTTGCCCTTTTGATTCGCCCATTCCCGGTTACGGTAACATGACCGTTAACACTCTCAGGCTTTGGTCGGCTAAATCGGCTGATGAATTCGGTCTCCATTACTTCAACAGCGGTGATTATCTGGAAGCCAGCAAGGATATCGCCTTGGCGGAAAGCATCTCTAAGGTGCTTTATCCCAATGACACGTCCATGAATGGGAAGGAACTGCGCCTTAAGCAACAATATTTCCTGTGCGCGGCCACCCTGAATGACATCATCCGTCGACACAAAAAATACCATAAAGATTGTAGCCGCCTGGCGGAAAAGGTCAGCCTACAATTGAACGATACTCATCCGACCATTGCCATACCGGAAATGATGCGTATCCTTATCGATTTGGAAAGCTTCTCCTGGGAACAGGCCTGGGACATCACAACGCAAGTCTTTGCCTATACCAATCATACTTTGTTGCCGGAAGCCTTGGAGAAATGGTCCGTGGACCTGCTTGGCCGCCTTTTGCCGCGACACCTCCAGATTATTTTCGAAATCAATTATCGCTTCCTCAAGCAAGTGTCCTGGAAATATCCCGGTGACGTGGAACGATTGAAACGCATGTCGCTGATTGAAGAAGGCGGCAGTCGGGCCGTGCGCATGGCCTATCTAGCCATGGTTGGATCGCATTCCGTCAATGGTGTCGCGCAGTTGCACACGGATTTGCTGGAAGCCTTGGTGGTAAAGGATTTCTACGAACTTACCCCGTCCAAATTCAACAACAAGACCAATGGAATCACTCCTAGGCGCTGGCTGAAGAAAGCCAATCCAGGGCTTTCGGCTCTTATCACAGAATCCATCGGGGATGGCTGGGTAAAAGACTTTTCCAAAATTCGACAGTTGGAACCCTTTGCGGAAGATGCCTCTTTTGTAAAAAGGTGGCAGGAGATCAAGCTCGAAAACAAGCGCCAATTGGCTGAGTTCATTCGCAACAGCAAAGGCATTGAACTCAATCCGCACACTCTTTTTGACGTTCAGATCAAGCGCATACATGAATACAAACGGCAGACGCTCAACGTGCTGCACATTATCCATTTGTACAATGAAATCAAAGCCGGGCGCAATAAAAACTCCGTACCCCGCACCTTTATTTTTGCAGGGAAGGCGGCTCCAGGATATTTTGTAGCTAAACTTTGCATCAAACTGATAAATTCAGTGGCGGATGTAGTGAATGCCGATCCGGATACTCGGGATTTGCTCAATGTGGTATTTCTTGAGGACTACCGTGTTTCGTTGGCGGAAAGAATCTTCCCCGCCAGCGATCTTTCCGAGCAAATTTCCACGGCCGGCAAAGAAGCTAGCGGCACCGGAAATATGAAATTCTCCATCAACGGAGCTTTAACAATCGGAACTTTGGACGGCGCGAATATTGAAATCCGGGAAGAGGTGGGAGCGGATAACTTCTTCCTATTTGGACTGACTGCGGATCAAGTCATGTCCAAGCGGGCTGCCGGATACAATCCACTGGAATATATTGATAAGGATCCCCGATTACTGGCCGTCATGGATTTATTCCGTACCAGCTATTTTTGCCCAGAGGAGCCAAACCTTTTTAACCCGCTGCTGGATGGGCTCATTCTCAAGGATGAGTACATGCTTATGGCCGACTTCGGTGACTATGTGGCCTGCCAGGAAAAAGTTTCTGAATTGTATCGGAGTCCGGATAAGTGGACGCATCAAGCCATTCTGAATGTGGCGCGCATGGGCAAGTTCTCATCCGATCGGACAATATTTGAGTACAACAGGGACATTTGGCATGCCAAACCTGTGCCTATTGAATTTGACATGGGAGACGCCAGAAATGGCGACTAGACGATTTACCAAAGGGAGCTAAGTTAGTACTCGTGAACGATTTTATCATTATCAGCAATGTTTCCGACGATCCCTTTGCCATCGATATAGGCCATATGTGCGGCCAGCCGGAAGAAATTTCGGATATCATTTCCCTTAAAGTATACGCCAACAGCGAGTTCTGTCCCCGGTTTATCAGTGATGAAAATGATATGGCGCATATCGGGACGCAGCTCACCGGCAAAACAGTTGTCATCTGTTCTGCGGCCACCAATCACACCCGTGGGTCGCTTGCAATGCGCAATCTCATCCTGGCGCGCGCGGCCAAGGACAATGGTGCGAAACGCGTTATTTTGGTGGAACCGGATTTGTATTTCAGTGCGCAAGATCGCGGTCCCCAGCTGCATGCGGATGAAAAGGACCGAAGCCTGGCCGATCAAAAGAAATTCGATGGCCAGCCCTTTACGGCCAGTTTATACGCCACTTTGCTCAAAACCGCCGGTGTCGACGTTGTCATCACTGTCCATAACCATTCCTCCAAGGTGCAAAAGCTGTTCTCGGACCTTTTTGCAGGGGAATTCCATAACCTCTCCCCAGCGGAACTGTATGCTGATTATATCCGGTATTCGGATATGGTGGTTACGGGCAAGTACGGCGACAACCTGGTGCTGTGCTCGCCGGATCATGGCGCAGTTCCCTTTATGAACGCCGTTTTTGAAGCTTTGGGGCTTAGCAAATGTCGGCGCATTGTAATGGAAAAAGTGCGCGATGGGGAACGAAAAGTTTCCATGACTTTAAGCTCCGATTCCGAATTGACCTTGGAAGGAATCAAGGGCAAGGACGTTATTGTGCTGGATGATATGGTTCGTACCGGTTCCACAATCGTTGAATGCTGCCGAATGCTTCGTCAGGGCAATCCCAACCGCGTATGCTTTGGAGTCACGCATTTTCTGACCAGCGCAGAAGCCAGAGAGAATCTGAATTCAAAATTCATCGATGAAATTCTCACTTTGAATACTATTCCCGCCGTACTCAATCGCGATTCTCAAGGTCGTTTACGAAAAAAAATTGTCGTGCTGAAAATCGAAAAATGGATCGCTCGCTTTCTCTTGCACTATATGGGACAAGATTCGCAGAAGTTCGAAAAAGATTTTTATTCCGCCGACATGTCTTCGAAGAACCCCCGGTGGCGCCTGCCTTCACGCTATTGAAAGCGAAACCATGACGCAAAATCCCACGGAGACTTTTCTTTTTTCCCATCGAGGTGCCTTGGGAGATTTCATAATGACCTGGCCAACTTTGGTCGCTTTGCGTTGGAAATTTTCCGATCACCGATTTGTTGGAGTCGGTCGACCGGATTACCTTGCGCTTGCCAAGAAAATGGGCTTACTGGATGAAGCCATCGATTGTGAGTCCAAGGATTTGCTGCCATTCTTCAATGGGGACAAGCTTCCTGCCCAGCTTTCCGGATTGTCTTCTGCGCTAATGTGGACGGATGAGGATGCCAAGTTACGGGCGCTGCTCCAACAAAAATGTACGGGCGCGTACCATATTCAACCTGCCTTTCCTGTCAAAGGGGAAGAGCATGCCATGGATTACCATTTACAGTGCTTGCCCTATTTTTCTATGCCTGCCGTTTCCGAGGAAGATCTTTATTTTCCTATTTCCAATGAGCGGCAAAATTATGCCCTCATCCATCCTGGCTCTGGAAGCAAAGACAAGAATTACGACCCAGAGTTCTACGCCTTTCTGGCCAATGAATTAAGCAGCCGCCGCTTTCCCGATACCCGCATTGTGCTAGGGCCTGCTGAGCAAGAACTAAAGCCGATTTTTGAAGGGCGATTCACTATACAAGAACCGGCAACCTGCATTGATCTGGCCAATTTGCTCTCTGGAGCCGCCATTTTCATCGGCAATGACAGCGGTGTGAGCCATCTCTCCGCTATTTTGGGGACCAAAACTTTGGCTTTGTTCAAAACGTCAAACGCTTCTCGATGGGGCGTTCGCGGACGTGATGCGCATTGTCTTGAGGCAGCCAATGAAGCGCAAGCCATGACCAGAATTCAGAAGGCCATGCAAAACTAGTCTTTCAAGCCCGTTTCCTCCGAACTTAATCGCGTCACTCCAAAATTATCCAGAGCAAAGGCAAGGGTGCCCAGGCGGTCTGTACGCAGAATATGCGTGCTGTCTCCCATGATCAACGCCAAATCAGCAATGGCCTCTGGATGTGGGTGTCCGTACACAATACTGTCGCATGAAATCACCGCCCAAAGCGGCGAGACTGCTGACAAAAATGGTAATCCATTCGAAGTTCGAGAACCGTGATGGGCCACTTTTAAAATGTCACTATTCAAGAAGCCGCCTGCTGCCAGCATTCCCATTTCACCTTCGTCTTCTACATCCCCTGTTAGAAGTATGGAGTGAGACGCATATTCCACGCGTAAAACCGAGGACAAATTGTTGCCCTGGTAAGCGGCGCGGGAATAGGGCCATAGCGCACGTATATGTACCTCGCCGTCCAAAATAAGCGTGTCACCGGCAAGCAGAGTTACCTTGGGCCCGGTGAAGGCGTCTAAATCGCCAAGTAATTGCAGCCAAGTGGGGTTTAGACTTGTTCCAGCCGGCAAATACACCTTTTTAATTGGAAACGCCTTTATTGTCGCCGATAAAGCACCATAATGATCCATATCTGGATGGGAAACGAATACCGCCGACAAAGTATCCACTTTCAATTGTCTCAGGAAAATCGCCAGTACTTCCGGGTCCTTTCCCGTATCCACCAAAAAGAAATGGTTGGCACGGGTTCGCATTAAACAGGCATCACCTTGGCCCACATCCAGAAAAAACACTTGGAATGCTTGTTGCCGGCTATTGGCACTGAGCAGCGGTTGGCATCCCTCCATAAACATGGTGCAAATGAGGCAAAATAGCAGGAAAATCCAGGGGGGGAAAATAAACATTTTATACCTTTCTAACTTTAAACGCGCTTCGGATTGGCACTAGATGATAACCACTCGCTCAAGGGAGCGAAGTGCGGGACAGCACAGATGCCAAAACGAAAATCAAAACGAATTTTTCAGTAAGATGGGCTGACGGACTCAAATGGAATACGGACGCTATAGAATCTTAAATCAGCTTGGACAAGGCGGAATGGCCACGGTTTATTTGGCCGAGGATCCGTTATTGAATCGATTGGTAGCCATCAAGGTTATTCAGGCCCATCTGTCCTCCAATTCCAGTTTGATGGATCGTTTTACCGTTGAGGCCAAGACCATTGCATCCTTGCGGCATATCAATATTGTGGAAGTCTTCGACTTTGGCGCGCAGGATGATCAGCAATACCTGGTGATGGAATATATCGATGGCCAAAACCTGCAAGCGATTTGCGTCGCTCAAGGTGGCAAACAGATGCCCAATACTGTAGTGGCCGCGATCATTTGCCAAGCTGCGGAAGGCCTCACCTCGGCAGAGAAACACGGTGTGGTTCATCGGGACATCAAGCCGGAAAATTTGATGTTCAATTCCGAAGGGACGCTTAAAATTGCGGATTTTGGAATTGCGCATATTGCCGATGAGCAATCACGGACCCAAACTGGGGCCGTTCTCGGATCACCCAATTTCATGTCCCCGGAGCAAATCGAAGGGCTTAGGCCAACCAATCAAACCGATCTTTTTTCATTGGGCGGCGTGGCTTATTATTGTCTGACTGGTAAACTTCCATTTACGGGACCAAGTATTCCCGTGACGATGCGTAATATCTGTGAGCGACCTGCTCCTTCCATACTTGAGTTGAACCCGGATGCGGATCCGGTGCTGATTCAATTGACTGATACGTTGCTACAAAAACTCCCCGAGAACCGAGGGGGTGGAGCCCGTTGGCTGGCCAATCAATTGCGGGCGTATCTCAACTCCAAGGATGTCGTGGACATCGTTGACCATGCCAAAACCTATATAGCTGGACTCGGTATTTCCGGCGGCGGCCGTACGATAATGGAGGGGCCTAGCACCGCTAGTGGATCCATGAAAGCTATGCGGGCCGGTACCGGTTCCTCAGTGGCAGGCTTCCCCGCGTCGGCAATAATCAAAACCGGCGCTACCATGGCAGGAAGCAAAACGCTCTCGAAGGCAATGGCTTCCAATGTTGATTTTCAAACGCAGGCTACTACAGGAGCCATGGGTCCATCCTCTCGTAGCCCCGTGGTCTGGATTGGCGGCTTGCTTTCTTTATGTGTCCTGGTGTTGGCCGGAGCCGTAATTTGGACGCGACTGGATCATGGCGACAAGGCTTCAACCCAAGTCCATCCTCCGGAAACCCAGGTAGCAATGGCACCGGTTCCCAAAACTCCCCCGGTCCCAACCGTGGACAACTCCTCGACCGGAAACACCTTCTCAAGCACTGCACCTGGGGACAACCCGGGTGCCACTCCAACACCCCCGCCTCCTACACATATTGAAACGGAGAAGCCCCCTAAAGGGAATGATTTACGTATTTCGCAAATGCCTCGGAAAGGCCCTGTAAGCCATTCGGGTGAATCCCATTCCAGCCTACCAAACTCCAATAGTGAAGGGTCTTCGGAAGCCACCGGATTCGTTTTAATCAAATCAGCGCCTCCTTTTGCGGCCTTGACTATCAATGGCAAGCCCCAGGGTGAAACGCCAATGAATGCGTTTTTAGAAGTTCCAATTGGGAAATGTCACGTGGAAATTGTCCATCGCCTCAGCCCCCCCTTTGATACCATTATCAATATCACTGCAGGATTCCGAAGAGAGTTCAAGTTTAAACTCGAGCGGTAGCGTTTATTTCCCTTTCGAACACCTTTTTTTAGGGATTTGGCATTATCTTTAAGCCAAGCTGGCTTCGTTTTTCCCGCCAGTAAATTAGTTTTAGAACCCGACCAACTTGTTGTTTTTAGATCTGTCTGAAGTCCATTGAGTCGTTAAAATGTAGGAGCATGAGGAACCATGACGTTTAAAAGAATCGCACCACTTTCCCTTTCCCTTGCCTTGGCATTGTCTATTGCCTCGCCAACCTTTTCCCAAGTTCAATATTTTGAATCTGAAGTTTCCGGCGTGGTACCCTATGCTACAATCAAATGGAATCAGGGTATAAAGGAATATTTGGCGGGTTTGGAGTATAATATCGATGGACGCTCCACTTTCGGTTTCAGCTATTCCAAGCCGATTAAAGACACCTTGACTTTTGACCCTGCTCTAAAATCCTACACGATTAACCCTTACGCCATTTTTGAGTTTATCGAGCCGGACAATCTTAAAACGTTTAGCTTTGCCATTCGCGCCGATTTCATCAACGAGCAAACCAGTGCTAAGCCAAAGCCGGCAATATCCAATGGATCTGAGTACAATAGTTTTTCACGCACTTCCATGGGTGGGGGGCCTATTTTTGCTTTGCGCATCTTTAACAGTGACAGGCTTGCCATGGTTCCAACGGCCGCCTATGAATTTTTTTATGTCACCGCGCAGAAGAATTTTGTGGACCCAAAAGCTCCAGGAAGTTTCCCCAAAAATGTTTACCTTTGGCATGATGTATGGGGGAGCTGCCCGTTCTTGTTTATCTTAAACGAATCCAATTCCATCGCCGTCGAACCTAAAGTGACCGTAAAATTTGGTCCCGGCCATTCGTCGAAGGATTTTTTGAATATTTCAGCGACAGTGGGATACGTAAAGTCCTTCTAAGGCGGCTCTCGGTTCGAGCAATTGACTTAAGTTCGATATTGAAACGGATGCGGCGGCCAAAGGTCGCCGCTATTGCGTTTAATCAGGGCGAAGAACAACCATCATTCGATAGAAATCAGTCCAGCCGGTGCATTTCGATGCGGCGATTTTGGATTCGACCGGTTGCGGTATGGTTGTTGGCAATGGGATCACGGGCACCCATTCCTCTGGCCAAAACTTGTGATGGCAATGCCCCGTTTGAGATCAAATAGCTGCGAACGGCTTTGGCGCGCGCTTCTGACAGGCGCATGCGGACAAGTTCGTTTCCGCTATCATCCATATAGCCTCGGATTTCCACCAAGGATCCTGGTGCGCCTTTTATTTGGGCAGACAAGGTATCGAGTGAGAGATTGGATACAGGTAACAATTCAGCCGTGTTCCCGCGAAAGCTGACCAGTCTTAAAAGGCTGTGCCTAGGTAAAGGTGGAAGCACCTCTCCTGAAGAACCATGAACTTGGTCCGGACATCCATCGCCATCTTCGAACCCATTTATGCTTTCCGGTTCATTCGGGCATTTGTCGTTTAAATCCGGAATCTTGTCTTTATCATTGTCCGGATCCGGACAACCATCCGCATCCTCAAACCCATCCTGATCCTCCACTAAATTAGCGCATTTGTCTTGGGCGTCCGGCACGCCATCCTTGTCATTGTCCAATTCGGGACAGCCATCAAAATCTTCAAATCCATCCAGGTCTTCCGCTTCATTGGGGCATTTGTCCGAGAGATCGGGCACGCCATCCTTGTCATTATCCGGATCGGGACAACCATCGTCATCCTGAAAGCCATCGACGTCTTCCGGCTCGAGTGGGCATTTGTCTTTGGCGTCATAGATGCTGTCTCCGTCATTGTCGTATTCTGGGCAACCGTCTTGATCTTGGAAGTTGTCCTGGTCCTCCGCTTCGGTAATGCAGAGATCCTCTTTATCGGGTATTCCATCCTTGTCCGTATCCACGGATATCAGGTCTCCGGACCATCCCAAATTAAAAGCTACGGCAAAATCGGGCTGGTAACGACTAGAGTAAGTCATGCGGCCATCAGCTAAGTCCTTTGAAAAGACATGAAACGGGCGCTTTGCAAGACTTTTTTGCAAGCCAACGGAAAAGAATACTCCGTCTTCGCCCGTTGCCGTAAAACCGGCGGCCAAAAAGGAAAAATCTTTGCCGACTTTGGCGAATTTTCCGGCCAACCCAGCCCGCGTTTCGCTTTGCATGTCAACGAATAATTGTAAGGAGGGCAATGGCAGCCATTCCAGCCCACCACCGAACAACACTTGGGCCGGTGCGCCTGATGCTCCCGAATGACTGATGCCTGCATTAAGATTTCCTCGGAAAGGCAATTGAGCTTCAATACGGGTTAAATCCAATGTCCACACAGATTGTATTGAACCACCAACCCCGTAACTGGAAAAGAAATAAGGCATGCCAACTGCAGAGTCAGCAGAAACATATCCAGGTTGTTTGGGCAGGAATCCAGAGTTGCTTTTCGAGGGAAGAGTCATAACGCCCAACAATGCTGCGTCGAGAATGTGGTTTTCAGCAAGTGAAATGGCGCCCTTGGCGGATAAAGTTGCATCCCCGAGCCCATTTCCGGATAATTTTTTTGCCTTTGTGTCTCCGATGTAGTCCGCTGAATAGGGTACAGTCAATCCAAGGTCAAAAAATCGTCCCAGGCCAAGGGCAAGGTTGAGTCGCACGGTGCCACTCTGAAAGTCCTGAACCTGTGCCGTGTCCGCATCACCTGCAAATCCCGTATGATGGAATAAAAAAAGATGGTCTTTGACCATGCTTCCATCTTGATGGCCGTAGGCTCCAACCGAACCGGCAATGGACAAATGACCCAGAGTTTGTGCCGAAGGGCTGAATAGGGTGCCAGGTAATCCTTCCAAGGTAGCGGAATGGACGTTAGCGGCTAGCCAGGCGTAAATGCCCAGTTTTAGTAAAATACGGGAATAGCACTTACTCATCGGTTTGCATATTTCAGGCTAAGGGATTGAATGTGGTTTTTTGGAAAATATAAAATAAACCCATTTCTCACCCACATTGGATTGAAATGCCCCCTGTGATTATAATACACTGGAAGGGTTGGTTGGACACGGTAAAAATTTTGTCAGCGCCTATTTGGAGTAGATATGAGTAAGAGTTTGGAACAGAAAAGGATTGAGCAGATCGAAAATCTGCCGACCCTTCCGGAAGTTGCCAATCGCCTGCTAAAGATCATAAATGACCCAACCACTACAGCCGTTGATGTGGCCAATCTAATCTCTCGCGATCTCAGCCTTACTTCCAAAGTCCTGCGCTTGGCGAACTCCGCTTTTTATGGCATCCCTCGAACCGTAACGACTGTTCAAAATGCTGTGGTGATTTTGGGTCTTAAGGTCATCAATACCATGGTCTTTAGTATTACCGTGGTTAAGATGTTTCCCGGTGATGGGAATAGTCAATTATTCAGCCGTAAGAAATTTTGGGCCCACTCTCTGGCTTGTGCGGTGCTGTCCCGTCAGCTGGCTCTAAGGATGCGGAAATTCACCTTATTTGATCCCGAGGAATGTTTTTGCGCCGGCCTTATTCATGATATTGGTCGCATTGTGTTGGATCAGTATTTTCACGAAAGCTTTCTTAAAGCCATTCAAAAAGCGGTCAAGGATAAAATCTCACTCTTGCAGGCAGAAAGTGAAGTTTTTGGGTTTACCCATACCGATGTCGGTGATTGGCTCACGTCCCGCTGGGAATTACCACAGGATATTCGCATCCCCATCGTCTATCATCACGCACCGGGAAGGACGGAATTTGCCCGTGAAATCACCACGTTGGTTCATCTTGCCGATAGCCTTTGCTTTGAGTTAGGCTATACACTGCCGGGCCTCGAAGTGCAACCCGTCCTCGATACGGCACTGATTGCCCATTTAGGGTTTACACCGGAGGACATTGAAGCGGTTAAAGCTTCTGCCTTTGAAGAAATTGAAAAATTCCAGGTTGCCTTCGAGATTTAACTTTTGACTTTCCATTTTACCTTCCGCTTTAGGCCGCATGGTTGGGCCTTTGGCAGTGGTTGGATTCTCTTTTAGTAACTTTCCCTTTGCCAACATCGACCTCCAAGCGAGGTGGGCTGGGAGTTGCAGATGTTCCTTTTATTCGATATCCAAACCGGTGTGGCCGGGGACATGATACTCGGAGCCCTTTTTGATCTGGGCTTGGATTTTGAGGCATGGAAAAAACAGATCCAATCCTTAAACCTACCCGATATGCGGCTGGAAATCAGTAAAGTTTCCAAGCATGGAATCATGGCTACGCAATTCCACTCCTATTTTCCGCACGAGCATATGCATCGCGGCTTAATGGAAATCCAAAGCATTGTCACTGGTTCCAGCTTATCTACTGGAGTCAAGGAAAAGGCTATGAAGGTCTTTTTTAAACTAGGGCAAGTAGAAGCAAAAATACACGGCGTGCCAATTGACCAGGTTCATTTTCACGAACTGGGAGCCTTAGATGCCATTGTGGATATTGTCGGTGCATGCCTTGGTTTTGAAATGTTGGGTATTCAAAATTTTTTAACTACCCCATTTACTTTTGGAACAGGAACGGTCAAAACCCAGCACGGCCTGATGGCAGAACCCGTTCCCGCCACCTTGGCATTAAGTACTGGATTCCCATCGACGCGCACTCAGTTGCCCGGTGAACTGTGCACGCCTACTGGTATGGCCTTGGTAACCACTTTTGCCAAGCCGTTACCAAAGAATTGGAAAGGTTCTTTAATTCAGCAGGGGTATGGCGCAGGCAGCCGAAACTTGCCGGATACAGCCAACGTATTACGGATATGCCAAATGGAGGACTGTGAATCTATTTCGGAATCAGGTTCTCTTTTCCAGATAGAATGTAATTTGGACAATATGGCTCCAGAACTCATCGGATATGCTGCCGAAAGGCTTTTAGCGGCTGGCTGCAAAGATGTGTGGCAGGAAGCCATCCTTATGAAAAAGACGCGCGCTGCGGTAAAATTGTGTGCCCTGGTGGAAGAAAATCTTCTCAATTCCGTGCTGGCCTTGGTGGCAGTGGAAACGACTACAGGCGGGGTACGGTTTTACCCAGTCCGACGGTGGGTGGCGGAAAAATCCAAAGCATCCATAACCACTAAATATGGTGATGTAGATCTCAAAGGCGTGCAATTTCCGGGAACCACCGCACTTCGTTTTACGCCTGAATATGAAAGCTGTCGACAGTTGGCTCTGGCGGCCAAGGTTCCGTTACCGGAAGTGTATCGAGAAGCCATGCTGGCTGCAACTCGCTTGGAACGGCAAATAAAGACTCCAACCGGACTGGATGTATGAAGATAAATGCTCCCGGAATCCGGATTGAACAGAGGAAAGGCGATGGTGCGAGACTCAAGGGCAAGCTCATAGCCTATGTAAGGATTGACGCAGTCCTTCCTGTTGTCGATGATGGCTCGGCGGGATTTGTCAGCGGGGAAATGTCCGGAGCTGGACCGGCCAATCCACTTAGCGGCATGGTCCGAAATGGTATTTTGGCCGTGCAGGCAAATTATGTCGACCAGCGAAACATCCGGGATTTTTTCCGGGCTGAATTCGGGATTTCCCTGGAAAAGGGGATTCAAGAGGTCATCGAACAAGCCAAGGAAACAGGAGGTCTAGAAGGAGCGCTCGACCCGGAGGCCGTAAGAGAGCGCCTCGAGTCCATGAAAAATGCGGACTTCATTCCCATCCCCGCTAAGGTGGCTTTTTTCAATACTGAAGCGGAAATGTTTGCTCATGATGTGGACGTGTACTATCTAGGGCAATTCAGCGTCATCACCCATGCGCATCTCTGCGTCAATTCATTTCCCATCATCTATCAAGCCTATTTCCGTGAACAAGAACAGAAAGCCATGGAGCAGGAAATCGCAGCGCTGCTAGGTGTCATTGAAGATCCAAAATCAGCGCAAGCCGCTATTCGCAAGGATTCCGCCGAGCCAACCATTCTGACTTTCCAAGGTGACCTTAAGGCTTTTCTACTCAAGGACTTGATTCCAAAAATGATTTACAACCTGAAAGATGTTGCCGAATACTTCAAGGCCAAGGAACGGTTTTGGGCCTTCATGGGAGATTTCGGTTACCCGCATGATGTGCAGGAAATCATCACTTTGATCGAGTCTACGCCTAAGCAAGACGCCGGGGTGTTGAAAAAATTGGAGCTATTGGTGGCAAAGGTAGAGGCATTGCAAATGGAAGATTATGTAAAACTGGAGTCGATTCGAAATCAGCTCGCCGATTTGACTTGATTAGCTGATCGGCCGAATCGTCGATTCGCCTAATTCAATTCATCCTTGTTCCAAGTATGTTTCAATTCGGCAAGATCCTTGGCTCATAGCCACGTACTTCATTTCGTGTAGCCACTCACCAGAATTCACGTAAATACCTTCCGGCACGTCCTTCACGAATGCGGCATGCGTATGCCCGTGGATCAAAATGTCATGGTTACCATCGGCCAATAATTTTCGCGAGGCGGCTTCGTATTGGTCCATAAATCTGGGCAGATTTTGATGGCGGTCACGGGATAGTTTTCCAACGGCGCGCGCCAGGCCCATTCCAAAATCGGGGTGGAGGAGTTGAAAGGCCCGGTTGGAAAGTTTGTGTCGCAAGATGCGTTTCAGGATCCGATATTTCCAATCGGACTTGGCCAAGCCGTCTCCGTGCAAGAGCAGCATTTTTTTTCCTTGAAGCTCCAGCGCGAGAGAATCCGAATGGATTTTAAATCCCAGAGTATCTTTAAAAAAATGCCCGAGATTGAAATCGTGGTTGCCGCTCAAATAGTGGATTTCCACTCCGCTTTGTGCGAGCCTCCCCAAGGCGGATAACGTTTGGAAATAATCCTTCGGAATAAAACTGCGATACTCCATCCAAAACTCAAATAGGTCCCCGAGGATAAATAAATGGCTGGCTTTATGGGCCTTTTGCTCCAGAAAGTGGACCAAGAGTCTTTCTCTTTCCGGTTTGAGACCTCGGTATAGGGCACCCAGATGAAGATCAGAAATAAAGTAGGCTGGTTTGTCCATTAGCAACTGCTGTAAAAGATTTGGGAAGAAAATGTAGTTCTGCCGCACCCCTGTGCTGGATTATTATACTCTATTTGGAGAAGCTAATGAAAATTGAACCCACCCCGCATAAACTGCATTTGTTTTTTTGTACCAATACCCGGCAGAACGGCGAAAAGTCCTGCGGGGATTCTGCGGATACGCAGATTCTCGCCGATGGACTAAAACTGCGCTTCAAGGAGGCCAAACTCCCTGTACGGATTACGCGCACGGCCTGTCTTGGACCCTGTGCCCAGGGCCCGAATATTATGGGTTACCCCCAAAACGTTTGGTTTCAGGATGTTCGTAAAGAGGATGAGGAGGCCATTGCCGCCGAGGTTTTACGCATACTTTCCAAAGGAATACCCAGCATTCCGACCCAAAACGGGTAGACATTTGGTAGCGTCCACGCTACTTTAGGTGCTGCCCACTCATTCTGGCCTAGGGTCAGATTCTTGGGCGAAGGGCGAAAAGAGGCGCATGAAATGGTGGCAAAATTGGGTTGGAAATTGAAATTGAAAACTCTTGAATTAATGTTCCTGCTCATGCTCTTGGCGATAACCTCGTCCAATGCGCAAGTCGCCTGGAAGCCTTCCCTAAACGTCGGTGAATTGACTGGAGTCAATCCCGGAATTGAACTTATCGATTTAAGGCCTGCCACTATGACCAAACGCATCGGCGGCTGGGACTGGTTAAACGACAATGAAATAGTTTTTGGCAATTGGGAATGGGATAGGGGAGAGATCTGGGTTCTGACTGGGCTCAAAACGCCTTCCAAGGC
>JAYUHW010000063.1:0-2392 GCA_043766615.1 Fibrobacteria bacterium
CGCGGTAACATTTCTCGACGTGGGCCAAGGCGATGGGATTGTCTGCAGGCTTCCGGAAGCCACCCTGCTGATAGATGCCGGTCCACCGGAAGCGGGTAAGAATGTGGTGCTTCCATTTTTGCGGTACCATGGGATTCAGCGCCTGGACATAGTGGTGGTAACCCATCCGGACCTCGATCATTACGGAGGCCTGGCCTATGTAGCCGAACACATGGAAATCGGCAGGGTCGTCTATCCCGGTATCGAAGCGGATACCCATGCTTGGAAAGAATTACAAGTTGTTTTAGCCAAACACAACATTCCCATGACACCCGTACAGCGAGGCCAGCGGCTGTATCAGTATCCCGGAATCTCCATGCATGTTTTGTCGCCGGCCTATCCAGGACAATTTCCGGAACGCAATGACAACTCCGTTGTCACCTTTTTGCAAGTGCATGAGAAACGATTTTTGTTCACCGGAGACATGGAAGCGCCCGCCCAAGGGATGCTCTTGAACCATGCCTACCCCAATCTGGCCGGGAGTATTCTTAAAGTGCCACATCATGGCAGCGACCGCTCCAACCCACCAGCGTTTCTGGATCAACTGCATCCGGCCATTGCCATTCTTTCGGCAGGGCGTAAAAATCGCTTTGGACATCCAGGTCCGGCCACGGTACAAACCCTGCAACAGCTTGGCTCACAGCTCTTTCTTACTGCGCGGCAAGGGGCTGTTTTATTTACCGAAAATCGGTTCCACAGCCAGTGGAGCACCTGGACCGGAAAATTGTAACTTTGAATCCATGTCTGATTTTATGGATAACGCCGACGGCAATCAGGAACGCCTAAAACACATTTATAAGACCACGGAAGTCCGGAGATCTCCCATTACTGGCATCGTGGCAGGATACCATACTTTGCCCTTTACACTGGTGGGGCCCAATGATGAAGCGGACGAATCCTCTTCCAAGCCCCCCGGGTCCGTAAAGCTTACCGGAAAAATTACCGTAAGCCCCAAGTTATTGTTTACGATCTCGCATCAAGATGAGCATTTTGCAGAAATGTTTCCAGAGTCCGAACCCTTTATGGATAAAAGTTTATCGGCCCGGCTTTTTTCTTTCAGTAAGGCGCCCAAAAAGAACTATCGGATTCGCAATGAACACCTGATTGTGGAAGAGCTGCCTGGGGATGATAAGGAATTGCTCGCCCAAGTTCTCAATGAATTGAACCGCGCGGAAATCATCAATATGGGCGTCATTTGGTGCCCGCAGCCCAGATTTTATCCGATTAGCCTGGAGCGATTCATTGCCTCCATTCTTGATCGAGAATTCCGCTAGATTCTTAAGCCCGATTATAAATCAATAGCAAGAACGCGGGAGTTGCGGTCAAGGTTATAGGTCGCCAATTTTTCCGGAGGTAGAATTGTGATCGGAGCTTCGCGAAAACCATTGCGCATGAAAAAGTCACTGGTTTGAGTGGTGAGCAGGAAAACTGTTTTGACGTCCGCTTTTTTTGCCTTGTCGATTAGGTAGGAAACAATTTTACGGCCTGTCCCTTGACCGGCATGATTGGCATCCACCACTACCGCATGAAGTTCTGCGGTTTTTCCCGGGTAAATATGCAAGGCAGCACAGCCATGCAAAGTATCATCAATCTTAAATACAACGAACTCTTCCAAGCCCTCGCCAAGGTCTTCCGCATTCCTTTGGATAAGGACACCCTCATCGACATAGGGCTGCATGATCCGCAGGATTTCAGGAATATCCGTGGGCCAAGCAGCGCGAATTTTATCGTATTGATTGGCATAGAACATGGTTCCTCGACCACTGCTGGAAAAAATTTCTTGCAGCAGAATACCGTCCTGGGAACCATCGATGAGGTGGACGCGATCCACGCCCGCCGCGCAGGCATCCATAGCCAAGGCCACCAATTCCTTATGTTCTGGTTTTAAGCTGTGCGCGTAATCGCGCAAGAGAATATTGCCTTCTTCCAGATCGAGATTGGAAAAGTAGCCCGTGGTCTTTTCACCCGCGTCCGCAAAGGCACATTCGGAAATAACCGGAATACCCGTCTCTGCTCCAATAAAGAACAGCTTCGATGCGCGCATGGCTTTGGCAATGGCTACGGCCAGTTCATTGCTTGATAGGTTATAGTCCTTGCCCACCACATTCCAGCCGATATTGGGGACGATGGGAATGAGTTGGTCTTCCAGCATATTTTCAATAAGCTGTACATCCACTTTTTCCACGCGGCCCGTATGCTGAAAGTCCAGACCATTGCGAACCCCTATTGCCCTAGCCCGCACCCAATTTCCCACCACCCCATGGGCACCGTTTTCGGACAGGAGAGACATAACCGCATTGGTCACATTAGACGCACCCAGTTTGACCAAAGGCATGGCTTCCGCCGAGGTGAT
>JAYUHW010000064.1:0-28294 GCA_043766615.1 Fibrobacteria bacterium
GCCAATCGTGAACGCCGCGTCGCCATCATCTCCCAAGAATTGCGGGAAATCGTACTCAAGCACGGAGACGGACGCCGCACCCAAATCGAAGATGCCGCAGACGACATTACCTACCTCGACCTTATTGCCAATGAGCCCATGGTGGTTACCGTTTCGCATACCGGCTATATCAAACGCATCGGCACGGATGCATACAAGATTCAAGGCCGCGGCGGTAAGGGCATTTCTGCCACGGGTCTCAAGGATGAAGATTTTGTCGAACATCTCTTTATCGCTTGGGCGCATAGTTACATCCTCGTTTTCACCAATATGGGACGCTGCCATTGGCTCAAGGTGTACGAATTGCCAGAAGCGGCCCGCACGTCCAAGGGCAAAGCCCTGGTTAATTTCATCAATCTACAAGAGGGCGAACAGGTCAGCGCCTTTGTGCCCGTCAAGGATTTCGAAGATGCCCGCTCCATCGTGCTGGTCACGGACAAGGGTATCATCAACAAAATGTCGCTGGATTCCTTCTCCCGTCCGCGCACCAACGGCATCAACGCTTTGACCTTGGATGAAGGCGACAGCCTCACGCAAGTGGTCTTGGCTTCAGAAGCCGATGATGTCATGATTGGAACCAAGCTCGGCCAAGCCATCCGCTTCGCCATGTCCAAATTCCGCCAAACCGGGCGCGGTACCCGTGGGGTAAGAGGCATTTCGCTTGACGACGGCGATGGTGTCATTGGCATGATCGTGGTTGAAAAAGGTTGCGCGGTTCTGACCATCACGGAAAAAGGCTATGGCAAACGGTCGGATCCGGACGAGTACCGGATTACCGGTCGCGGTGGCAAAGGAGTTCGTAACATCAAAGTTACGGAGAAGAACGGTCCGGCCATCTGTATCGAATCCGTGCGCGAAGGACAAGAAATCTTGGTTATCACCAAGGAAGGCAATGTCATTCGCCTGCAAGTATCCGACATCAGCGTGATTGGACGGGATACTCAGGGAGTGCGCGTCATTCGCACCAATGAAGCTGATTTGGTAACGGATGTGGCTGTGGTTGAAAGCGAAGACGTGGATCCCACTGTGTTGGAAACGGAAGAAAGCCTAAAGGCGGGAATCGCCGAAGCCGCTGCCCGCTTGGCCGGAAATGCCCTGGAAGGAAGTCCGGAATCGGATGCGGGTGAGATGGAAGGGGAAACGAGTGAAACCGATGGGGATTCTGATGCGGAAATTTCCGATGAGGATCCGGAAACCGTTTAAAACCAGGTCGATTCTTCTTTCACTTTTGGCCGCTGGAACCATCCTGTGGCCAGAGCTTGGTTGGGCTATCCATTTTCCCGATAGCGTCGACTATTTAAAAGAGTACCATCTCGCTGCCCGTAAAGATGGGAAGCCCATTGATTTGTACCATCGTGTCAACGGAGATTCCGCCAGCCTGCATCTGGACTGGAAAGGCACGGCGCCAATTGCAGCCCGCTTTGAACAAGGCTTTGAGTTCGCACCGGACAGCTTTATAGCACTCACATCCGCATTTGGTGGAGGTGGGGCTTGGCATGAATTGCCACTTGTGAAAGAAGACTCGGCTTTGCGCAAAACTTACCCGGGTCTAGAACAGCAATGGCTGCTCAAAGGGTATGGCGGAGAAAATGGCTGGGCTGGATCCGGATTACAACGCGGCCGTTTTTTTCTGGTTTTCAGAGAGTCCGCTCCTGTGGTCAAACCTCCACAAATATTTGGACCCTTGCACTTTGGACCCAATTTTTTCACCAGCTTAGACAGCTCTTCGGAATGGCTGCATGTACCCTGCAAAGACATTCGTCCGGGAACCCACCCAGTCTGCTTTATACCCGGAAAGGATATTCACAGCCACATTCGTATCCGCATCCAGCGCCAAAGGCCCTTGCTGTTGGATCTTTGGTGGGAAGAAGGGGAAAGCGGCTCGCTAATGGCGATAAAAGACGCCTTGCATTCCATTCCCGACCTGTCCCAATCGGAATATGCTCAGGACTTGTCGAACATGCTGCTCGGTGAGGCACAACTTTTTTTAGTTAAAGTGACCCAGCGGTTTCCGAGCTTATTCAACTGGCCTTCCTGGCAATGGCAGGACTGCAAAGCGGGTCGTATGCCAAAGGAGCTCCTTTTAGACCACATACACCATCCGGAAACTATTGGCGACTTTCTTCCCGCCTTCCGCTTTAAAGAACAAGGTGGTGTACGATTAAATGTAGACTTGTACTTTAATGGAATGTTGCACTTAGAGACGGAAGAGCATCCATGAGTCACTCGCGAAAAGTTGCCCTCTCTTGGTTGCCTGCAGCAACATGTATGGGCTTGCTATTTTATTTGTCCAGCTTGCCCGGCGACGAAGTCAAGCTTCCCGATTTCTGGATGAGCGACAAAGTCATTCATTTTATGGCGTACGCCGGCTTGGGTTGCCTCATCGCTAGTCGTTTATACCTGCGCAACATTCAATCCGGACCTCACCTCCTAAATATTTTCCGTGATTCCGGTACTGTTGGAAATTCTAGTGATCGATTGGGGCCCATAGTGGGAATCCTTTACGGGGCGAGTGATGAAATACACCAGATGTTTGTGCCGATGCGGGAAGCCAGTACCCTGGATTGGACCGCGGATACGTTAGGGGTTTTGGCAGGAAGCTGGTTCTGCCATTTCCTTGTCAAAAAATACCTTACTGCCGCAGGCTGACTGGTACCCTGTTGGCGTCTCCGCCTTTACGAACAAAGTTTGCGAAATAAACACGGGCTTCATCTGGCCTGCTCAAATTCAATAATGTTGTTCCCAAGATAAAATAGGGTTCCAACGCTTCATAGCAGTAAATGGTTGCGTTGCGGGCATACGGCAATAATTCCTGTTCGTTTTTTTGAGCATAATGGTAATTCATGGCCAAAACATTCGCATCGCAGGAAAGTGGATCGCGATCGAGCATGGCCTTCAAATTGTCCGTAAGTGTTTGGAAATCCTCGTTCGCGATCAAATCATCCCAGAGGCCTTTAACAGCCGCAATATTGCCTGGCCTGCGCCGCAGCACAACACGGAAAAAATATTTGGATTGTTTTTCATAACCCAGGTTTTGAAGTTGGAGAGCCATAAATTCCTGTAATTCAGGATCTTTGTTCTGATATTCTTCTTTCAAGTTGTCCCAAATTTGGTCTGCCTTGAATTTATTTCCCGTACTGGCGTACAACCTGTAAAAATCCACATCAACAACGGCTCGCAAATGTTCCCACGGAGTGTGCTGTGCCTGCAAATAATGTTCCACTGCGTCCTCATTCCGATCTTCCGAAGCTGCATGCATAGCCAAAATGAGATGATAATAGTCACGATAACTGAGTGATTTCGACTCTTTTTTGAGGTAGTTTTTTACCGGACTCCACTTGCCCTGTTGCGCGAAGTTGAGATGGACCAGTGCAATCACTTCCGCTACGGGAAATTTTTTCAAAAAGTAATTGAGGGTTTTTTGTTCGATATTTCCATTGTTGAAGAAACTAATCAGGAGAAGGTTGGTAGCCCCTTCCTGATCGAGTTGCTCTGCGAAGTGGTTTAGAATGGAGTAGCATAAAGTCAAATCCCCTTGGCGAAAGGCCAGCATGGCGGTTTTTTGGTTTACCGGCTGATAGGATTTTGTCATCATGCCAAGGTTGCGCAGCGCCAGTAACTGGGCGGAAAAAAGCTTCTCCTTTTCCAATCCAAACTGCAATTGATCCAGATGAACGGGATCAAGATGCGCCAAATTTGGCATTAAGTAGGGAAGACTATTACGCACACGCCCAAGAGACAGCCACACGTTCCCGACTTCCAATATCGACTTGCCGGAATTGCCCGAAACTTTTATGCCTTCATCAAAATAACCTTTGGCCAAATCGACCTGATTGCCTTTCGCCGCCAAGGTTCCCAGACGAAACCAAAGCTCGGGATTGTCGGGTTCACGACTAACCATAGCTTGTAAAGAGTCTTCGCTGAAATCTTTATCCTTACCCCGCGCCCCGGCGATGGCAGAAATAATCAGGCATAGCCAAAAGACTTTAAGGAATAGGAAATGAAATTGCGCCTTTTGAAAAGCCAATACTTGCTCCTACAGGTCGAGCCATTTGGTCTCTACCCTCACGACCCTCGCAAGGACGGGGTTTTCCCAGACAGAACCTTGAAAAATATATTAAAAAACCCGTTAATCCGACCCAGAAAGAGGGAAAGCTACAATGGGAAAATGTATACTTTTGGCGGACCAGAGTAGAAAATTTTCGCTTTCTTAAGAGGGGTATCCATGAGCGCAAACCCACAATACGCTGTAGGTGAAGTAATCGCCAATAAATATGTCGTTGAAGGACTTTTGGGCGAGTCCCCATCGGGACATGTTTACCTGGCGAACAGCGGAATCGGCGGACAAAAAATAGCCGTAAAATGCTATCGAACCGATGTATCGGCTCGATTATTGGAATCACCGGACTTTTTCCTCAAGGCTGCGGCCATGACGGAAATTGACCACGATAATATTTGTGCTTGCCTAGATGTGCAGGAAGAAATGGGGTCCGTTTTTGTCGCCCGAGCATATGCCGAGGGCCAAACTTTTGAGGAATGGTTGAAGCATGCTCGCGCGGATACCAACTATTTTCCAAGAGGTATTGAACTCTTATGGCAGATATCTCAAGGACTTGCAACCCTTCATGAGAAGACGCGGCACTTGAACATTCATCCCGGCAACCTGATTGTAGGGCCACTCACGGCTAAACTTTGCGACTGGGATCCACGGGCTCTCCATACTGTTGAAATGACTCCGGATTCCATGCCCTGGCGGAATGAATACCGCGGTTATCGAGCTCCAGAAGCCTCTAGTCAAGGCAGTTTCTTAAGCTATCCAAGCACTGATCTGTTTGCTGTGGCTGGACTGCTTTATCGATTGGTTAAAGGCGAAAACCCATCGTCTAACTCAGCGCAAACCCTACAAGAATCGCGAGGCTTTGATAAAGAAATAGCTGCCTTCCTTGCCAAGGCGCTGCAACCCAAGCCTGAAGACCGATTTCAGGAAGCGAGTAATTTTTCTGATGCGCTTTGGGATTTGAAATCTGCCATGCAACGATTGCAAGAACGAAGCTTCCGTGCACCCAACCCAAAGCCGGTCGAGCTTCAATTGGCAGCGGCACCAGTCGCAAGGCAAAGTGAGTTCGTCTCATCTGGAAAAGAACCCACATTAATGGGGTTGACTCAAGCACCAGCTACCGGAAACGATACATTTTTCAGCGATTTCGCCGTCCCAGAGGCTCCAGTAAAACCTCAAGCCAAGCCTGTCATAGCCAAGTCAAGCCCGGACACTTTATTTGGCGCGCCCGTCTTTCCAAGCTCTACGGAAGATTCCAAGAGCCTGGCTTCCTCGGGAACGTTGTTTGGTTCGCAGCCTCCGCTCTTTGCTGAACCCGTTAAACCAAAAAAGAAACCGGAACCTGTTAAGCCCATACCCGACAAGCCTATAGCGGTCAGCATTTCCTCTTTGGAAAGAGACCCATTGGACATGGCGGGCGGAAATGCCACGGGCGGCTTTACCCAGTTCGGATTTAAAGGCGCGGGAGAAAACCGAACAGGCATCTTCATTCCTGAACCCAAAGGGCTCTCCCCGCGGGCAAAGCTGATGATTACATTAGGTGCAGTAGGCGGTTTGCTTTTGGTGCTCTGCTTGGGCGGGCTTTTTCTTTTCCTACGAAAAACGACCACCGCTCCTGAAACACAGACTGTGACCGCGCCACCTCCACCGGTTCAGGACAATTCTTTGCCTTCGAATCCGGGGCCACAATCCATTCCCGACCCCACTCCCGTTGCTGCCGCCCTTCCACCCGAGACCAAACCTGTAGCACCACCTCCTAAACCGACTCCTGTGGAAGTACGGCAGACACCGAAACCTCCCGTTGTAAAAACTAACGTTGAAGTCGAACAACCTTTAACCACAAAACAAGTCAACTCGAAAATATCCGCTGAAAGAATCGCCAAGCTCATGGCCATGGTGGAAACCCGCACATGGCCCGCCACAGCGGTCGAGCGCTTGCGAGCAGCAGATGATTTCAACGATTTAAATAAAACAGCCGAAGCCAATATGGCTTATGGGAAAACGTTGGCAGCTGGGGACGTGACGGAAAAGCAAAAAATTTTGGCGCTTGGAGGGTTGGCTGTCACCTTCCAAGCGATGGGCATGCCCGACCAGGCCAAGGAAGCCGTGGACCGTATATTGGCAATCAATCCCCGCAATGCCTTCGCCTTGAAATTGAAGGAAAAAATGTAAGAGCAAAAAATGGGGCGGATGAATTAAATAATCGAATAGGGTTTGGGTGAATTTTCAGGCATCCAGGCCACTTCCTGGGCCCCGGTAAGCAGCTCCCCATTTTTGATAGTGATGGCGATACGGGAAAGGGATTGCAGGTTTCCTTTGTCCTTCCCAAAGTGTCCCAGAGCTTCAACGGCCACACGCAAAGTAGGATCAATCCCTCCCGAAAAAAAAACATTGGGAAAACCCAGCCAACAGGCCAGTAGATTTTCTCCATCACTGCGCCACTCATAGCACCACCGTTCTCCGCGGAAAGGGCGCGGCAATCCGGACGCTCCCAATTCGATGAACGACTGCAAACAATGACCGGAGGACTTCGCTTGAGATACCATTACACCAGCCAACACAGGCAGTCGCACGGGCGTTTGTAGGCGAGTACGCAAGGGCAATATAACCCGAGTGCTATTGGAAAGTACGATAAAGCTCATTTTGGGCCCACTTGTCCAAGACCTTCAAGACCAAGCACACCGTGAGTCTCTCTGGACATTTCCGTCAAATACCCAACCAAAGCCTCGCGCAAGGGCTCGCCCACTGCATCCCAAGCGGAATACCCATAAGTCTTTTCGAAAAGAGATTCCAATGCCCTAAGAATTTCCCCATGAGTTTGGTACAACGCTTTGATGTCCGCTTCCAAACCACTTTGAGGCGCGGTGGAATTGGGCAGTTGGGACCAAATAGCATGAGCCGGTTCCCATCTGGCATTTTGCAAATCGGCCTGATAATCGGTTATAATACGCGCCATCTGTGACAGCGCTGCCACGCTTTGCCGCGCAGGCAATCCAGCAAGCGAAATCAATTCCGGACTAGCAAGAGTATCGTCTTCACGGTGAGCCAGTATTCGGTGTAAGATGGGGTGTCTAACGGAAATGCGCTGGTGTTGTCCACTCTTAACCTGTTTTGTGTCACGGAAGACCTGCGCTAGAACAACAGGGTCCAATGCACCCGAACCGTGTGGTTCCAGCCAGAAAACCCAAGCGCCATTTTCACCACAACCCATGGTGCGAATTTTTTCCTTGGCCGCAGCTCGGAAGTTTTTTTCTTCCAAACCGATAGAACCGCCAAACCAGTGCGTTATTTTACGGTTGCGCGTATAGAAACATCCTCCGCGTATGGTGAAATACACGTTCGGTACACCATTTTCCACCACTGCCTGAATCCAATTATTGGGTTCCCAATGTTTTTCCAAACTCACTGGTATGCGCGCGGCGGCATCCATTTGTAAGTCGGTCATCAGAACCAACTGCCTTTTATCCTGAAACTCGAAAACATCTAAAGTATCGTTGGCAATGAAATTTTGTGGCAATAACGTGGGAAAAAAAAGTTCGCTCAAGTTGAGGAAACCGGGAATGAGCGGCGACACTACTTGCGATTGCAAAGTGATATCTTCGCCACCGGAAAAGGACTCTCGTCCTGTCAATGGAGACGTACCGACCACTTGGATTGAGAGAGATCGCGCAGCCGGCTTTGTGAGTTCCTCCGAAAAAAACGAGTTAGGGATGCCTAAATAATAAACGTGCAAACCCTGGCTGGTTTTATGCGCAATCAGTTCCCATTCTTCGCCTAAGTAGGCTTTGGACGAAAGCTGATCGATTTTTAAAGGAAAGAATTCTTGAATAAAGCTGCCGTTTGCGGATACTTGAATGAGCAATGCAGTTGCGGTATCCAGTTTAGCAATAGCACCCGTCAATCGCTCCCCATCGCGGCCGGAAAGCGCTATTGGCACTAGTACGTTTCTTGAATTTAGGGTAACCTGGTAGGACATAGATTCCTCTCGCAGCCAAACCCAAAGTAACTAATCCAAGCGGAACAACCCGTTTTTCAATTGTGAAAATAGCGGCTTAAAGTTACACAAAGTAAAATATCACAAAGTTAAAGTGGCGCGATTAGCCAAATTTTGGCGTTTGCGTTACCGTCGACCTTCACGGCAAAACAGCTTCGCAGGCAATCAAGGTGCCCTCCACCGCGCTGCCTTTCATACCATTTGGAACCGTCTGACCTGTCACGGCTTCTCCTGATTCGGCCGAGCCAGCCCCATCAAAATCTTCCGGTAATGCCATGGGGCTAAATTTGGTGGGTGGCCGGCCGGCCTTAGTCAAAGATTCAATGATACGGCTATGAAACTGATCTTGTGTGATCTGGCCGAAATTAGTTAAGGCATGGATTTTACCCCCGGGCCGAATGGCCAAAGCGCACTTTTCCAGCAAACGAAAATAATCGTCCTCAAAACTATACGTCCCGGTTTTAGACCGTGAAAAACTGGGAGGATCCAGAATAATAACGTCGTAGGAAAGGCCTTTCTTGCCCGACCAATCCAAATATTTTTCCGTATCCATCCTGAGAAACTTTGTAGCCTCAGGATCCAAACCATTCACCGTCGTATTCTCCTTGCCCCATCCCAAATACCGCGCCGAAATATCCACATTCACCACGGCACCTTGGTTTCGAAATGCCGCCGCCACTCCCAGCGAACAGGAATAGCTGAACAAATTGAGAACCTCATGTCGTCGACAATGATCCAACAAACTTTCGCGCAGTGGACGCGTATCCAAAAATAACCCGACGTTACGGGGGTGTTGCAAATGGACGAGGAATTTCAATATCCCTTCGCGCACTTCCACAGTCTCTGGCACTTCCCCGATTAGGGCTCGGCCCCCTTCCCTACCGTCTTCACCTTTGGTACTGCGATCCTTAAGGGCGATACCGCGTGCGCCGCATACCTCGGTTAGATCGCGAGGAAAATCGCCATAGCGTTCCCGCAAATCCTTGTCATAGGCGTAAACGACCAGGTAATCCCCAAATTTGTCGACGATGAGTCCGGGCGTACCGGATGCCGCACCATTTAAAATTCTCAAAGCTGTAGTTTTCTCTCTGAGGGCCGTGCGCTTTTTCCAGGCGGCCTCCAATGCAGTTCGAAAAGTCGTTTTTTTCATATCGCAAGTTTTCCGATTTGCTCGAGGACCAAGGCTTAAAATTTATAATTTTCTTGGACACCAACCCGGGAATGTTCCATGGCAATGACCACTGAAGATAAAAGCCGGAGTACGTCCAATTTCTTCCACTCCAAAGGACGTTGCCCCGATGACTGCCTAATCATCATTTTTGGTGGCTCCGGCGATCTGGCTAAACGCAAGCTGTTTCCCGCTCTCGGAAACTTACTTTTTAAAAAGCTTCTGCCGGCCAATTTTAGAATCATCGGTGTGGGGCGCAAGCCTATGGAGCCGAAGCAACTCCTCTCCATGGGAAAGTATCCTTCCGAGTTTGAAAAACATTTTCTGTACCTGCAAACCGATTATAGCCCATCGGGAATCCAGAAGCTCAAAGAAACCTGTGATCAAATCTGCAAGGACACGGGGATTCCTCCCAACTACCTTTTCTATTTGGCCATTCCACCGGGCGGCTATGCCGAGGTAGCCGCGGCCCTCAAGAAGGGCGGCATGATCCATGGACCCCAGGTCACCCATTGGAGTCGTCTGGTGGTAGAAAAGCCCTATGGTCGTGACATTGAAACGGCCACGGCCCTGAACGAAAATCTGCTGGCCTGCTTCCGGGAAAAACAGATCTACCGCATCGATCATTATTTGGGCAAAGAAGCAGTACAAAATCTCCTAGTCTTCCGTTT
The DNA here is from genome assembly GCA_043766615.1 of Fibrobacteria bacterium. GTDB lineage: Bacteria > Fibrobacterota > Fibrobacteria > UBA11236 > UBA11236 > Chersky-265. Next base: position 9,930 of record JAYUHW010000064.1, read on the forward strand.
TGCCAATTCGGTATTTGAACCCTTGTGGAACCACCATTACATCGAGCATGTTCAAATCAGCTCATCCGAACTTTTGGGGGCCGAGGATCGAGCGGAATACTACGACAATAGCGGTCTATTAAGGGATATGATCCAAAATCACCTGATGCAAATCTTCTGCTTAGTGACCATGGAACCGCCCGTGTCCTTGTCCGCTGACGCCATTAGGGATGAAAAGGTCAAAGTGCTGAGAAGCTTACGCCCGCTGGATTTGCAGGCTGTGCCGCCTCCCGCCATTCGCGGCCAATATGGGCCCGGTACCATCAAAGATGCCCCGGTCGTCGGCTATCGTCAAGAGAAAGGCGTAGCCAAGGAGACCAGTACGGAAACTTTTGTAGCGCTTAGAATGAATATCGACAACAACCGTTGGGCCGGTGTCCCCTTTTATTTGCGATCTGGTAAACGACTGGGTCGTAAAGGAACGGAAGTGGTCATCACTTTCAAACACCTTCCCAAGACGCTATTCAACAGCAAGCAAGTGCCCGTTAAAAACAACCGTATCGTCTTTAAAATCCAGCCTCAGGAAGCTATTCTCTTGGAATTGACCAGCAAAAATCCCGGTCAGAGTTTTGAACTATCCGATACGTCCATGAACTTTTGCTACAGCGATCATTTTGACACCAGTGCGGATGCGTATGAGCGCCTGCTGATGGATTCGATTTCCGGGGACCCGACCCTTTTCGTCCGCTCCGATGAAACCGAACTTTCCTGGAAATACCTGGATCCGCTTTTCAAGAACTGGCCAGCGCAACCCATGGGCGACAAATTTCCAAACTATGCAGCCGGTTCCGAAGGTCCAGCCGAAGCAGCCGATGTTCTGATTCAGGGAGAAGAAAAGGTCGAGTGGCTCGACTTCTCCAAGTACGACAATATTTGCCTGCCGGAAACTTAAGGCTTACGGGAGATTAGACTCCGCATTTTCCAGATAAGCGACGGCGAGGACCAAAGGGTGGTCATAAAGATGCGTGCCATGCTTCTTTTATCTGCGGGAATGCGAGCCAGCTTGAGCGCGGCCTTATTAAAGGTTTCATCTTTGATCTCCGAAAACGGACCCTTGGCTTTGTGAATCCGCATATTGGCGTGTCCATACGCCGCATCCCAAGCCTGCTTATACCCGATGTAGTGTGGCTGCTTTTGTGATTCCGTATCTAGTTCAATCACCTTGAGCGCGGCCTGCGCTGCCAGTTTACCGCCTTGCATGGCTTCAAGAATACCAGCACGACTGATGGGATTGACCATATTTGCTGCATCGCCAACCTTGAACAGGTTTTCTACAGCCAGAGGTTGGTGGGTATAGCCACATGGGATGACACCTCCGTGCAGTGTCTCGATAGTGGCACCAGGATAGACTTTGGCTAAAAAAGTCTGCATGGTTTTGCGCGCCGGCGCCTCTTTGGCAAACCGTTTGCCAATGACAAGCCCGACATTCGCCACTTCCCGGTCTCGGGGAAATAGCCAAGCATACCCACCTGGGGCATAGCATTTTCCGAAAAACAATTGAATGTAATTGGTGGGATATTTAAGGCCTCGGACCAAAGCAAAGAGCGCTGGTTCCACGTCAAAATCACCCTGTACGATTTTCTCACCTTGGCCAAAACCGAGTCCGGGACCACTGGCGTCCAGGACAACGCGCGCCTTAATTTCACCGGAAATATCTCCTGCATAGGCAACCGTTCGGTAGCCACCCACATAGCGCGAAACCGTCACCGCGCGCGAGCGGAAATTGCAATGTACGCCCTGCTTTTGACACTGCTCCGCCAACTGCTTGTGCATCAGGGCTCGATCGATCAAAAGTCCGCTGCCAGGACTGTCGAATACAACAGCTGTCCCGTTTGGAGCGATGAAATGGACACCGTCGATGGGACCGCGAATCCAACCTGGCTCTACCTTGGGGACCAACTCCCGCAAACCTTTGGCGGATACGGCCTCTGCGCAAGAAACGGGTTCGCGCCACGGGTCGCGTTTATCCAATAAGGCAATTCTGTAAGCGCGTGGGTTGGTTCCAGGTATTTGAGAAGTCGAGCCAGTGGAATTGGCCAACCCCAAATTCAGGGCGGCCAACAAGCCTCCAGGCCCAGCACCAATCACAACAAAATCATATTCGGCCAGTAGCGTGTCTTTCATTGATTCCTAAAATTCTTCATAGTGACCTAAATGTAGTGGCAAGCCACTCAGAATACCAGGCGAACCATCCTAAACCAATGGCAACTGCCAATCAATTGCTGCTTGTCCGGAAGCCTGTAATAAATTATTCGTTTGCGAAAAATGTCGGCATCCCAAAAAGCCTGTATGCGCCGAAAAGGGAGATGGGTGAGGTGCGGTTAAGACATGGTGGCGCTTGGCATCGATGATGGCGCCTTTCTGTTGGGCGGGTTTGCCCCAGAGGAGAAATACCAGGCCCTTTTTTTCAGCATTGAGAGATTGGATCACGGCATCAGTGAAAGCCTCCCAGCCTTTTCCATGATGGGATGCCGCCTGGCCGGCCCGGACGGTCAAAACGGAGTTTAGCAGCAATACGCCTTGGGTAGCCCAAGACTCGAGGTTGCCGTGCGTGGGCGCCGTGCATCCGACATCGGTTAGCAATTCCTTATACATATTCATTAGGCTTGGTGGCGGCTTAACACCTCGCAATACGGAAAAACAAAGTCCATGCGCTTGGCCCGGACCATGATACGGATCCTGACCGAGTATCACCACTTTGACGGCAGCAAAGGGCGTCTTGGCAAAGGCATTGAAAATAAGTGATCCCGCTGGGTAGAGGACCTCTCCCCGGTGCCTTTCCTCGAGTAGAAATCGACGCAGCTCAAGGAAATAGGGCTTGGTGAACTCGCCTTTGAGTTTGGCTTTCCACGAGGGTTCCATTTTTGGGTCGATGTTATTTTCCACTTTTACAGCAAGCCCCACAGCCCACGGCCCCGCGCAGCCATAGCCTCTACCCTACGCACCACGTCAGGTTTCGATTCCAAAGCAGGCGCATGATGCGGCTTTATTCTGGCATCCACAATCAATGGGCCACGGCAACCCCAATGCTTGTCATTCGTAAACGCCCAAATTCCATGGATATCCCGGGCTGGATCGGACCTAGTAAAAGTGACCCACAGGAAATTATCCAACCGTTCAGCCGAAAAGCGAACCTCATCGACTAAGACAAGCATTGCCAATCCACGGAAAAACTCCGCTTCCGCCGCATCAGGTTGCATGCCCGCGCCTTCACAGGCTGCCACTAAGCGCCCCACATCGGCTTTGCCTTTTACCCCATCGCGAAAGGCCGGTGAAGCCACTACCAGTATTCCTGGTAAGACCATTTCCACACCGGTAAAACCATCCGGCAACAACTGTGCAATTCGGGCCGGAACTACTGTTGCCAAATCACGCCGCTTGGGTCCGGCAGCCGCGATCACCACTTTAGACCCAGCATTTAGCCCCGTACCCGTATAATCTAAGGTATCTTGCGTGGTACGGGTTTGGAAATGCAAATCTTCGCGCCAATCGACGCGTTCCAGAACATGGGCAAAAAAATCCGCCACATTCCGAATATCCAAATCCGGCTTATCCTCCTTGGCTGACAAGAAAAGGAATTTTGCCAAAGATAGCTGTCCATATCCGAGTATCGCATTGGCTAAGGTCAGCAATTCACGGGGTTTGCGTTCCACATAAGGCACATAACGTTCGCTGCCGATAGCGAGTAAGAGCGGATGCACTCCCGAGGCTTCCACCGCATGCACAGCGTGCAGTCCCGGGATTTCCACGGGCAATAGCGGTCCCGCCAATTCATGGATGAGCTCGGCAAAATGGGAATCCTCTTGAGGGGGCCTTCCGACCACGGTAAAAGGCCAAATCGCATCTTTACGGTGGTAGACTTTTTCCACTTCCATGACTGGAAAAGGATGGGTCAAACTGTAATAACCGAGATGGTCCCCAAAGGGGCCTTCCGGCAAGGTGTGCCCGGGATCGATGGTTCCCACTATACAGAAGTCCGCGTCTGCGGAGAGCAAATGTCCACCCTCGCGGGTATATCCAAACCTGCGGCCTGCCAACATCCCTGCAAAAAAAATTTCCGGCATGCCTTCCGGCAACGGCATCACCGCAGCCAAAGCATGAGCCGGAGGCCCACCCACAAAAATGGAAACCTTGAGTTTCTCGCCTCGGTTGATGGACGCATGATGGTGCACGCCGATGCCTCGGTGGATTTGGTAATGGAGACCGACTTGGGCTCCAGGCTGATATTGGCCCCCGGATAGCTGGATGCGATACATGCCCAAATTGGAATGCCGTATTCCGGGCTGATCCGGATGTTCGGTGTACACCTGAGGAAGGGTGATAAATGCCCCGCCGTCATTGGGCCACCCCACGATTTTTGGAAGACCATTTACACTGGTTGTACATTCCATCACCGCGGCGCGGTTCACTCGCCTAGGCAAAGCATGCCATGCCGTCCAAGGTAGCTTCCTTTGCCGCCAAGGATGCCGGGTCCACGCCATGGGATCCCGCTTTAGATCGAGCAGCGCCTTGACGTCGGCTAAAGTATGCCTAAACAGAAAGTGTGTCCTTTTTTGTGTGCCATAGAGATTGGCAAGGCATGGAAATCCAGTGCCTTTGACACGCGTAAATAAGAGCGCAGGACCTTGGGCCGCATAAACCCGTCTTTGAATTTCGGCCATTTCCAGATGGGGATCGACTTCCTCTTCGACGCGGCGCAACTGGCCATGCCGTTCCAAATCCTCAACACAATCCCGCAAACTGGAATAGGCCATGACTATTCCCGAACCCAATTCATAGGACTACGGCATCCGCCTCTATCTCCACCAACATCTCCGGTGCAATGAGCCGCTTGACTTCCACCATGGTGGTCACGGGACGGATATCCCCGAAAATTTCTCCATGCGCTTTCCCGGCGGCTTCCCAAGCGGAAATATCCGTCATGAAAATGCGGGTCCGAACCACATTAGACATACTGGCTCCGGCTTGACCTAATGCGGATGCGATGTTTTGCAGCGCTTGCTTCGTTTGCGCATAGGTGTCGCCCGTGACCTTACCGGCCGCATCGGACCCGGTTGTCCCGGACACAAAAACTTGATTGCCGATTCGGACCGCACGCGAATAACCGATGATGGGTTCCCATTTGGAACCGGTGGATATGTTCTTTCTTTCCATATAAAGACTCCGGATGGTAAAGTGGAAGGGCAAATATATTAGTTAATGACCGCGGCTCCTACCTAATAGCCCCAACTCCCACCCAACTCGCCCAGAATCACGAATTGAGCAACAACTTGGCCACAATTGGAGAGTAACGCTTTTGCACCCAAGCCGGATCCGGAGCGGCTTTCCCTCGTAAACAAGCTTTCAAATCCGCATCGAGCATAAAAAGGAAGCTGGCCCATTCGCGGTGCAAGGGAGAAACCCAGTCCCAAATCAAAGGGTGCAGGGCTTTACGCAGCGCGGCCACCGAGTCTGCTTTCAAATCTAAGTCACCGACGCGGAAAAATGGAGATTCCAGAAAACGAGCCACCTTTTTGAAATCATCCGGAACGGCAAATGCATCCAAGGTTTGCCGCCAAGCTTTTTCCGGACTCAATCCGGCGCGAAAAGCCGCCAGCATGGACAAGAGAAACATATCTGTTACCGGTAATCCCGTAGGATTGAGAAGCACGCCCCGCGTCCATTTCCAAAGGCCTTGAGTGCGGCCTCGGTAAGGGCCCACAAACAATTTGCTCGGGCAATAATCATTGGCATACAAGTTGTCCCAGATCACCACATTGCCGTTAAAAAGTTTTGCCACGGGGCGAATCGCTTCGGCCGACAAATTTTCAGAAATAATATTCGGGCCCGTCCACATCACGGTAACTTCTTTGGGCAAAGCAGCTGCCAAATCGAGCAGATACCTATCCTCTGCAGGCTTGCCTGGTTTTCCTTTGGCATTCCGGGCAAATTGGTCCGTATACACGGTGGGACAGAACCACAAACGGCAAGCCTGGCCGGAGCGATTCAAATCCTGTAGGAGGCGAGTAACCAATTGGCCATGGGCTTGACCTAGGCTGTGAAATGCATTTCGGCAGGCCGCAGGTAGGTCCGGCGGAATATCATCCATAAGTAAAGCCATAAGAGTGCTACCGGCATCCCGAAAAACCAAAAACTTTTGCAAGAGCGAGTGATAATCTTTTTCATTGAGATAATCATAAGACAGTCCTGGAGCCAGCCCTGGAATGGCTTGTACATTATGTTGAGCAGCCTTGGCTGTGAATTTGGACCATTGCTCGAGCCATTTTTTGCCATAAGGAGCGCGCCATTCTCGACGATGCAGGGGATCCTCTTTGGGGGCATACAAATAGCTGTCACCACCCAGCCTCCCCAAATGCTCGACCAGCATATGGCGTTCCTCCCAGTCCATCAGACGCCAATAATAGCCTTCGACATAACCCCAATGGGAATCCGGTTTTGGTTGCCTAGCCATACGTTCGCTTTCTGTCCTTCACGTAGCCGGTTCCAGGCCGTTTAATTTCAGCATATAGCCACCGGCCACATCCAGGTTCACGCCCGTGACGTAACCGGCACGTTCCCCCACCAAAAAATCTACGGCATCACAGATGTCTTCACATTTCCCCAGTCGCTCCAGGGGAATATGGTCTTTGGGATGCTGGGGCAGCTCCACGCTATTGTCCAGTATACCCGGCGAAACCATGTTGACGCGAATAGCCCGTGGGCCCAATGCCTGCGCCAAGGATTTGGTCAGTACCAATAAACCATTTTTGGAAATGAGATACGCGGTATTGTGAACGCTGGCCACCTGGCTCTCAATTCCGGCATAGCCGATATTCACTATCGACCCACCGACGTTGGGAAAAAGCGGCAGACAACTTTGCGACAGATGAAAGGCCGCCACCAAATTGGTTTGAAGCGTAGCGGCAAAATCCTCTATGGAATACTCCAGTAGGCTTCCTGTGCGATAGATGCCGACATTATTGACAAGAACATCCAACCGTCCGGATTGCATCCTGATTTTTTCCACCAGCGCTCGCACCTCGCCCGCCACGGCTACATCACCCTGCACCAAGGCACCCCTGCCTCCCTTGGAACGAATCAGTGCCAATACGGCTTCTGCCTCACTTTTCGAGGACAAATAATGCACCCAGGTAAAAAAGCCCGCGCTAGCCAGGCGTATCGCCAGGGCCTTGCCAAGCCGTTTGGCAGAACCGGTTACCAGCGCCACCTTTTCCGCCGAGGACTCGCTGAAGGTATCATCCGAGGATTCGAGCAAGGTATCCTTAGAAGCAGCGGCTTCTATACCATCCCTCATTGCCCAGCAGTCCATTCCGAGGTAACCGAGGCGTAACTGGCTTTAGGCAAGGCGGAAGGTTTTTTGATGGTCACTTTGCAATAGCTGATTTGCGGCCATTCGTCGGTGATTAAAATACAGGCCCTGGTGGCCAAGGTTTCAATCAGCTGGAATTTCTCCCTTTGCATCCAAAGCTCCAACATCTGCGCCAAGCGCGTGTAGTCAATGGTGAGATCGATCCGGTCGGTATGGGCCGCCTCACTGAAATCAAATTTCAGATTGAGATCGACCAGCAGGTCCTGCTCGATTTTGCGCTCTTGATTGTGCACACCGACAATACACCGGATACGTAAATCGTGAACATCCAAAACACCCATCAGGTTGCCTCACTTTCCAGGATTTTTTCCAAGAGCGATCGCGTTGGACCATTCAAAGCCAAGCCTATGGCCTCACGCGGCGCAGCCCAGAGATAGGCTTCACTTTCATAATTCAGCTTGACGCGTGGTTGCGTGCCTATGACCTTGGCCGTATAGTTGACCAGCAAAAAATGCCGCGGTCTGTAAAACTCGGGATGCTCAATGCAGTCTTGGATCATCACGAAACGCACGTCTTCAATGTCCAATCCGGTTTCTTCCTTGATTTCCCGGACAAAAGCCGTATGCATGGATTCGCCATATTCGATTTTCCCGCCGGGTATCCCATATAGGTCTGACCATTTACGTGTGCGCACCAGCAAGGCTTTCCCCTGGTCGTCAAAAATAAGTCCCCCAACGGTTGCCACCGGGAAGTGCCGACTTTCCACAAAAGCCATTTTATTGAGGTAGCGCAACAATTCCGGAAAGGAATGGATCAGCATATCCGGTTCCGATGCATACATTCCGGGAGCCTTGGTATACCCGTAGGTAACCGCCAAGGATTGCACACCGGCGGCTTTAGCGGCCATTACGTCAATAGGCATATCGCCTATCGCTACGGTTTCGTCCTGGCTTAGGCCCAGGTCTTTAATTAGGATAGCTAATGCGGAGATTTTGTCCGCCACAGAGCCGTACACACCCTGGAAATACTTTTTCACATCCAACAAATCCACGGACTCTTCCAGTAGGGATTGGTTTATGCTTGAGACCAAAAAAAGTTTGTGGTTGCAAACCAGACAGGCCAATCCCTCCCGCACACCTGGCAATAGTGCAAACTGCGTTGCTGAGTCCCCTAGGGATAGCCCTTGATCCGCTGCCAAGGTGCCGGCCCAATCCAGAATAATATTCATCGGCTTTGCGCGAGCAGATTCAATGCGTTTTCAATACGGTAGTGAAGCGATCGGGATTCCAATAAACGTTGCAGATAAATAGGCGGGAGGTGCAGGCAACCACATAAAAACAGGGAATAATTCTCGCGATCCATATCCGCTCGCAGCTGGGCCATCACTTCAAGAACGCCTTGACTTTCTTCCGGACCCAATACCATGGCCATTTTCAGGATTTCCGTTTCCAGCAATGAAAACTTGTCTGGAGCCTCAGAAGCCTCGGGTTCATCCCGATATTCCGAGCATTCTGCCGCCAGGTAAACGTGCGATTCACGATTGAAAGTGTCCAGATAAACCCGGTGCAATCCCCGGGGTTTGATAAATTGAAAATCGCCTTGTCGCTGTATGGATTCCACTTCCACCAAACAACCCACGCGATATGGCGTTGCCTCGCTGCCTGTTTCCTCACCCGAACTTATCAAGGAAATAACGAAGCGTGAATCGCTTTCAATATCTTTAAGCATGCGGGAATAACGGTCTTCAAATATCTTAAGAGGGATCTTATGCCCAGGGAAACACAGCGTTTTCAACGGAAATACGGGAAATTCCCCCAGACTCATGGTGCAAATATAACACGAAAACACGTCCAGCACAGTTGCGGATTTCCTTTGGCCTTCTTGTTAGATTATGCTGCAATGTTGCGTACTGTCTGGCTTGGGTTTTTACTTCTTTGCGCTGTCCAAGCGTCCAAGGCTGAAAATTTGGATGGTCTCAACCAAGCCCAGGGCGTCAACTTGAGCTTGGAAGAAGGTTTTGGGGCTCGCCCAGCCGGAATGGCCATTGGTTTCGCGGGATTCCAGCGAGATGCCGACGCCGTGGCTAATGCGCCAGCCTCCATGAATGACATCAATGACTTTACCTTTTCGACCGCGCATGCGGAAAAATTCGGGTCGGCAAAATTCGATGACTTCGCGTTTCTCTTGCCCTTCCAAACAAACAGCACTTTGGGCCTGGGCATTTCCAGGTACGGAGTCAGTGGCATAGATTTGCGTCCTGAAGGGACTTCGGTCCAACAATCACAGCCGACGGAATTGTTCTCTGTTGCCGATTATTTGGTAGTGGCCGCATTTGCCCGGCGTTGGGGAGGTCTGGATGTGGGAATGAATTTCAACCTGCTGTACCGCCAACTCGACCAAGACGGAATTGGTATGCGCGGTGACGCCATGGTGCAATACACCTGGGGAGGATGGTTGCGAGTAGATGGATTGATAAAGGGTTTGGTTCCCTCTTCTACATCTTGGGAGTCCGGGTATAAAGAATATGAACCTTCCGATATATATCTAGGGGCTGCCGCGCGAGTGCCTACGCCTTATTTTTACGGCTCCCTGCAAGTAGCCGCACAAACCGAAGGATTATTCCAGAATCAGGCCAAGTCCATCAACTCCCTGCAGGGATCACGAATTTATACCGACCCTCAGGAAATCTTGGCCACCATGAATCTCGGGCTGGAATATCTTTTTGATTTTGGCCTGTCTTGCCGTTTCGGAATGAATGAGTTTGCCAGATTCAAAACTATTTCCTCGCTAACGACTTTTGGCATCGGGTACACTTGGCGCAATACTTTGGGATTGGATTATAGCTTTACTCCTCATCCCGATCTCTTGTCCACGCACCGAGTTTCTTTGCAGTTCACTCCGGTTTTCCCCAAATTCAGCGGTCGAAATTTCCGGCCGAAACTGCTTCCTGCCGCTAGCACTACAGCAACACCACAATCCGAAACATCCCAGTCCCCAACCAACGAAAAGCTTAAACCCGCCGGCGAAAAAGAAATACTTGAAGAAGAGGAAGAAGTTCCCTAAAGCATCCCTTACTATCGTCTGGGACATCTCTATATTCTGTTTAAATGCTCCGCTTAGCGAAGGCTAGGGCTGTTCAAGCTAGGGCTTCCTGATATTTTTCCAAACTTGGAACAATTTTCATCACCCGGTCCAAATCCATTATCTGCAAGCTCTCAAGTGTAGCTGGCTCAGCGGCAATAATGAAAATAGGTTTGCCTTGAATCGAAAGTGATTGCATGGTTCTAACCAACAACCCAACTAAGCTGCTGTTAAGGTGGGCGGAGTTCCGAAATTCAAATGCGATAGAATCTGTTTCCAGTATAGGAAGTTCATCGATTTGGGCCCTTAGGGCTTCCAATTCATCCATTTTATGGGCCGGGCCAAGCAATGAAAAAAGTACATGTCTCCCCTGCCTTATCAGCTTAAAGTGGCCGGCATCAACAACCCCTGCCTGTGCGGGTTCCTGGCAACTTGGACAGGTATTCTGACCGGAAAGGGATCCCGTATAAACCTGCCCGCAAGACCGGCACTTGTGGAACTTAACTGTTGGGAAATCTTCTTCGTTTCTCAAAGCGGTTCGCTCCGTTCGATATAAATTTTCATCGGCCCAGCTTGGTAGGTCACTATACCCCACCCAAATGCCCAAACCAAGCCAAAAACACAATTTTTTCCCCTAAATATACTTTTCCTAATGAATAATTTTGTAACTTTTTGGCTATCTGTCGCGGACATTCCCTATCTGGGGAAGGGCATGGTCTACCCGATATTAAGGGTAATACCCGGGGGTACTTATCAAATTTGATATTCGTTCTGTAGGTATTTTCGACGTCGTTTCCGCCAGGTTGGGCGATACCGAAGTTTTCGACTCCGCTAAACTCAAGAACACGGTTCGATTCTTAATTGAAAACGATATGAGAAATGTCGTCATCGATCTCGGTAACCTTGAGTATCTCTACAGCGATACCATCAATGCGTTCATCGCATCGAACCGGCACATGCTGGAAGTGAGTGGACGCATCGCCATTTTGACTGAACATCCCAAGGTGCAAGACATTCTCAAACGCGCCGGCCTCGACAACATTATGCGTATCTACCGCTCGGAAGCGGAAATGATTGCGGACTCGAAAGAAATCCTCCGCCAAACCTCCAGCTATCGCATCGAAGAATTGCAGAAATTTTCCAATCAAGAACCGGAGCAACCACAAGTTCCACGTACGGAATTCGATGATTTCAAAGCCGAAATGGGCCAACGCCTGAGCACAAAGCTTGATAATAATGAGCTTCCCCAGTATCAGCTCGGTACACAACCGAATCCGAATGCTGGTGTGGCTCCGCAGCCTCCCCGGGATGCAAACACGGCCTATCCCACCTTTCTCGCGCCAAAATTTCCTGCGCCTCAGATTCCGGATGCCCCATCCCAAAACTATCTCCAAGGGCAAAAACCACCCGCGTACGATCCATATAACACAAAAACTCCGGGCAATGCCGGTCCTAGCTTTACACCGCCTCCTCCCCCAAACTTTAATCAAGGTCCTGCAAACTTTGATTACCCTACCGTACAATTGCCAGTAGGCCAGTTCGGTGCGTCTACAACGCAACCGCCTACGCCACCAGTGCAGAACCCTTCCGACCCGGGCTATACCACTCAAGAACCCAGAGAAGAAAATGGCCCAGTAGATCCGCGACAACGTATGCCAGCTCAGGACAGAATGCGCAACCCCAATTCGCGTAGACCTCCCGGCCGAAGAGCTGGAGGCCGTGATTTCCAGGAACAGGATGAACAGCAAGAAGTCCAGACCCCTGTTGGTCGAGTTGAAGAAAAAATTCCTGCGTCTCCAATGCGGGAACCGGAAAGGCAACCCCCTGTAGACTTGCCTCCAATGCATACAGAAAATTTGACGGAGGAATCGCATTTTTTTGCCAAGCTCATCGTCGTCATTCTCCTGCTCGCCGCAGTGGGTGGTGGATACCTTTTCTTTACTGGAAAGATTGGCACGTTTGCTGTACCGGCTAATCCAGCGCCCATCGCACCTGAAACGTCCTTACCAGCACCAACTGTTGAGCCATCTCTCCCACCTATTGAACCCTTGCCGCCACTTGTCGCCGAGCCGGCAGCTCCAAATGCGGCGGTTCAAACACCGGAAGTGAAACCGCCAGCGGGCAAACCAGTCAGCAACAAAGCAGCTGAAGTAAAAACTGCTGTGATTCCCAAGCCGGTAAAGGAACCGGTAAAAGCTGTTACTCCACCTGTTGAAGAACCTTCCCAGGTAACACCTCTGGTACCGGTATCCAAGCATGTCGTAGCTCCGGTCGTCACCCCAAAACCGGTCAAAACAGCTGCCCACACTAAACCTGTAAAAGCGGTTAAGCCGGAAAAAGTTGAAAAGCCTGCCACTCAACCGAAATTGGTTAAGGAATCTGAACAAAGCGATATGACTGCAGGTCTACATATTACCAGCAATCCGCCGGGTGCAGAAGTTCTAATCAATTTTTCCAAGCGTGGAAATACTCCGTTAGACATTACGCTCACAAACAATTCCAATAAAATTATAGTGCGGATGCCGGGTTACAAAAGGTACGAGGTCACCTTACCCAAAAATCATCCGGATCATGAGCTGGACATCGACTTGGAAAAGGAAGAATCTTCAGAGCCTAAGAGTGTCACTAAGCAAGAAGTCAAACCCGAACCCAAACCAGAGCCCAAACCAGAGCCCAAGGTCATTGCTAAGCCGGAACCAAAACCGGAACCAAAAATCATTGCCAAGCCCGAACCCAAAGCGGAAAAAAAACCCGCTCCCGAGCCGGAACATGAAAAATATCAGGAACCGGAAGATCTACCCGTGGCCAAAGCCAAGCCCGAAAAGGTTGAACGGGCACAGACTCCTTCTGTTTCCCGGCCTGAGCCAGAGGCGCCTACTGGAGATGGGCCGATCGGGATCATTTTCCTTTCCAGCAGCCCAGCCCGGGCAAACATCATTATCGATGGAAAGGATACCGGCAAACTCACGCCAGCCAAACTTGAGTTGCCTTCCGGCAGCCACCGCATTGAAATGTCCCTCAAGGGCCAAAAGAATTCGGTGACTCAAATCGTAAATGAAGGAAAGAACAAGGCCGTCCATTTGACCTTGCAATAATCGGTGAAACTGTCCCATAGGGATTTTCGGCCACAAAAACGATTTAAATACGTCGCTCAGCCCTCTAAGCGACGGCCTACAATTCGGATTTTGATGCTGGCCGCTTTTGGTATCATTGTCTATCTCAAATTCGATAGCCTCATTTCCACTAAAATCGCCCAGTCCATACTCCACCCTGGACGCCTTTTTTCCGCGTTTAGCAATCCTACTGACTCGTTAGCTGTTACTGGTTCAGTCCCGGCCACTATTTCAACATCTCAGAACACATCCCTAAACCTACGCTGGTCTCCTGACTCGTTGCAATTGGATTTGGTCTGCCCTACGGATAATGTGAAGGAATGTTTTCATTTAGCACAGGGATTGGATTCCAGTTTAGCTGGAAGGGTACGAGGATTGATTCACAAAGTGGCGTTACAGTGGAACAGAACCCCGTTACAGGGATTTTCGGTTCACTTCATCAGTGACACCACAAAAGGTGACGCACCCACGCGCTTCACTGTGCAAAGTTTGGAATTCATGTCGAGCGAAGGTCCTTTGATATTGAACCGAAAGATTACCGGAACGGATATTCAATATTGCTCCGCCCGTAACTGCTTGGACTATCTAGCTCCACAATGGCCCATTTGGAATTTCCATGGATTGCCATTGCCATTGCAACACCCACTGGGCGTCCGAATCACGGCTACGGCCCCCTCAATATTTCATCCAATGTTGGCTGGACAAGTAGTGTTCATCGATGCACAAAACCAGCAATTAAAAATGTACCACGGTCACAATATTTTTTCTGTTTATGCTGGGTCCATAAAAATAGCCTTAAATCTTAAGGTGGGCAGTAAAGTTGAGGTACAGGATACCCTGGGAATCGCAGGTGTGGAAGGCGATTCACTTTCCTGCCTCATGTTTCATATTGAAAAAAACGGACTGTACATGGATCCAAGGGATTTTATTCCGGCGGAAAGTCTTGCCCTCAATGCCGATAATACGGAAGCCTCGTTAGGAAAGGCGGTCTTGGCAAATGGGCAATGATCTGCGCATGGCCTACCTGGAAATGCGAAAAGCTGGCAAAGATCGATACCCACCTCAATGCTGGGAATACCTTTATCGATTTGTGTTTCAAGCTTCGCTGAACGGCAAGGATTTCCAGCATCTGTCTGCACGTGATCTATGTCCCGCGTTTTCTGCTCAGATTCGCTCGGATTTTGGGGAAATGACCGGCCAAATCCTGGAACACTGGGGACTCAAGTCCTTTGGTGATTTGGGTCAAGCCATCTTCCTGCTGGCGGAATACAACTGTTTCAAACTCAATTCCACGGACAATTTGGAGGAATACATTGCGGCCGGCCCAATACACTTTGCTTAGTCCCTGCACCGTTTCCCTTTCTGCCCTGGCAATCATTTGGGGTGTGCTTTTTACCGGATGCGGACAGAGCACTTGGTCGGACCGCCAACCTGCAATAGTTGAAGGCATCCGTGTCGATTCACTTCGCTTTCTGCCCGCCCATTCCCGTTTTGTGCTTATCGATTCAGCGACCAAAGTCCTTTTCAAAGGGTATCATGTCGGATACGGACGGCATGCCGGTTACGACTGCACCGAAATCCTAGAAATGAAATTGGAATCCCTTACTAAAAGTCAGCCGGCTGCCTTTGGCCCTAAAACCAGAGTAAGGCTTCCAACTGGGGTGGATTGCCCTTTGGACACCGCAGGCCAGGACAGCTTGCTCTCATATGTATTTCCTGCCGGACGGGATTCCATTATTCGACTCTATAATTCTTCGGGTCGCTTAACCGATTCCGCCATGTTAGTTCGGGGCCGATTGTTCCAGGATAGCCTGAAGGGAAAACCTTCCGGGGAAGCCCATCTATTCACACAAGGGCACTGGACCTTTTTGGATTCGACAGCAGCAATTCGCCGCCGTTTATTTGTGGATTCACTGGGGTGTGGAGATTTTTTGAACCGCGGAACCTATTCCATTCATGTGGATACAGTGAAGGTACGTATTTCCTGGGTTACCTTGGATTCACCTTGCCAGGGATCACCCCATAATCAAGAAATTATACTGGAGCAAGCCGCTTACTGAATCCCAAATTCATCGATTTCCGTATGCCCTACTTGCTATTACGCCTACTAGGAGTGAACTAATAGGGGCAGCACTGCGGCTTGCAATGCGCCCTCCAAATCATATTCCAGAATCCTTGAAAAGCCGGATTGTAAGGCTGCTATGTATTTTTGTCTCTCGGCGGGAATCGACCAAAGTTTTTCCATCGCTTCCGACAATTGATTAGCGTTCCCACAGTCTACTGCCATAGCTAACCCAGAAGCAAATTCTGCCTGACTGGAATCGCTATGGTAGATGGTTGGTCGTCCTTGCGACAACGCTTCGAAAAGCGGCAGCCCCCATCCTTCATAAAGTGAACTGGAAATAAATACCGTGCAATGAGCCACATAGGCATTTCGATCAGCATCGGAAAGGTATCCTGTGAAATAAATAGATTCGGTAAGACCAAAACGCATAACAGCTGACCAGGCATCCGGAAAACCCCAAGCCTTATGCCCTACAATGTACAGGGGGGGCGTGTCTGGCCGCTTCTCTTTGAGCGCCGCGTAGGCCGCAATTAAGCCTGGAAAGTTTTTGCGGGGTTCTACATTTCCAACTGCAAGAAAATAGCTTCCGCTGGGAAAAGTGCTGCTATCCAGTAGCCCAGCCTCCGCCGAATTATAATTGTTAAACCAATCCGCATGAATGGGACGCACCACCTTAATCCGATCTGGAAGAATGCCAAGTAAACGGGTTATTCGCTTTTGTGTAAATGTGGAATTGGTTAAAATAAGGTTGGCCTTTTGTGGCATGCGTCGCAGCCAATTGCGATTGGCTTTGTCCCGACTGGACATGGGGAAAGCGGTGTCTTCCAAAGGTCCCACATCGGCGATTAAAAGGCCATACTGCGCCGGAGGGCGGTAAAGCGGCAACGTCCAACCCAGACAGAGTACAGCTTTTGGTTGCAATTTCCGAATCAGCCAAGGAAAGGCCGTCTGCGTCCATAATCTCATAGGGCGCGGACGAACTTGAATGGGAAGGCAATGAGCGCCGACATTGAAATCGGAATCGGTCGGCACTATTACTTTGATATCTGCATGTTCCGCCAACCCTTTCAAACCATGAACAAACATACGGACGAGTTTACCCAAGCCGGAATCGTTTCGTGCTGCCAGGGCTTCAACTAAAAGCAAGGGACGTGTCATATTCACATAGGGCATACCTGTTTAGGATACTATAATTATTTGTTGAATGTTTATGTTCTCCTTATACAACGAACCACTCGACGCGAGTAGACCCAGTCAGCGGTGCAGCATATGCCCTCGGGTGGCGAATTGATCTACCGCGGACGTTACTTGCTGTCCATGCTTGGCCCACCTATCCCTTGGGGCTGCCTCCGGATACATGAGGATCGAGTGATCCAAGTCGGCACATTGGATGAATTGTCATATTCCCCCGGCGAAAATATCCGGGATTTTCCGGATGCCGTGCTTATGCCGGGCTTGATCAATGCCCATTGTCATTTGGAACTGGGAATGGCACGAGGGGTTTTACCGCGAGGAGAGCCGTTTCCAAAATGGGTTTCACGACTTAGAAAAGCGCTGGAGGGGACGCAGCCGGATCAGTTCTCGGAGGCAACCCGACTGGGCATTCTGGAGTGCCTCAAAAACGGCACAACGACTCTAATTGACGTGGGGAACTCCGGCCAGGCTTTGCTGGAACTCGCATCCTTGCCCATCCGCTCCTTCCCGTATTTGGAGTTGATTGGTCTTGATCCGGCGCTTGCCTCTGAACGTTTTCTCCAGGCTAAAGCGAAGCTTGCTTCCTTGCCTGCCCCGACGGAACTTTATCACCCGGGCATGACCTGTCATGCGCCCTATTCTTGCTCCATGGAATTGCAGCGTCAGATCTCCGCAAACCACGGACTGCGTCAAGGGCCATATACCTTGCATGTTGCGGAAAGTGCTGAGGAAATGGCTATGTTCGCAAACGGGCAAGGGGCCTTAATGGACTTTTGCCGACGCATTTTTCCAGCACTACAATTTGAAGAATTGTCCAGCCCCATCCACTTTCTAAAACGCAATGGACTTATCCCCAGGGGAGCATTATTCGCCCATTGCAATTATGCCGATAAGGCCGATGTACAAATCCTTGCGGATCTGGAAACCTCCGTTGTCCATTGTCCCCGAAGCAAGGCTTTTTTCAATCATGCAGGTTTTCCCCTGGAGCTGTTTCGCGAGGCTGGGGTGAATCTTTGCTTAGGTACGGACAGCTTGGCCTCAAATGACGGTTTGAATGTATTCGACGAAATGGCGGAATTGCACAGGAATGCTCCCAACCTCCCGTGCCAGGAAATTCTTTCCATGGCTACGCTAAACGGGGCCAGAGCCTTGGGACGATCCGGTGAACTTGGATGCCTTCAAGCCGGGTCCCGCGCCGATTTCATCGCCATCGGCCTACGCCATCATCCTGAATATGACATCTACGAAGAAATAGTGAGCGAAGCGCATGATATACTATTGGTTTGTGTAGGCGGTGAAGAGGTTGTTTCATGAAAACAGGGTATCTTAAATCCATGCGGTTGAAAATGATTCTGGTACCACTCATTCTCACAAACTTATTTGCCTTTGCGTATGCGTATGCGGACCGCCTACTCATACCCATGGACCTTGCCCAAACCGATCATCTCAAAGCCTACGGAATTGCCTATTTATCCGTGGCGGGTGGACATCCTGTGGAATGGCTCCTCAACTACCGAGGCGGAAGCTTTCTACTGGAAGACCTGCCTACCGTAAAACGCGAAGC
>JAYUHW010000065.1:0-3308 GCA_043766615.1 Fibrobacteria bacterium
AAATGCTTCTGAACCTATGGCATCGAAAATCTTGAAGGGACCCAGATCCCAGGCGAACCCCAGTTCCATGGCTTCATCCACGTAGGACAAATCTTCAGCGCAACTGGCTGCCACCGTTGCAGCGTAGGCAACTGTCGTAGCGGCTATGCGTTTAGCGGCATCGGCGCCTCGACCCTTTTGGGAAAAAAGACGTTGGAAGCGCGTTTCTACCGCATCTTCCTTGAGACACTCCTTGAGTTCCGCAAAGCCAGGCTTGCTCTCAGGTCGGTATGCACCGGTGACGAGGTCCAGCACTTCCATTCCATTCGGGCCTTTTTTATAAAATCCGGCTCCCGTTTTTTTACCTAATGCACCTTTATCGATAAGACCTTGGAGAATAGGATCCATGCCATAACCTTCGGCGGGGAAAGCTTGTTGTAAGCCTTTGATTATATGGCTCAGCGTATCGAGCCCGACCAAATCCGCCAACCGAAATGTTCCCGTTTTGGGCCTGCCGATCAACGGCCCGGTCAGAAAATCAACTTCTTCGACGGTGAGATTCCATTCCTTGGCAATTTTTAAGGTGGCCACCACCGCATGCACACCTAGCCGATTGGCGATGAAGGCGGGTGAGTCCAACGCAGGCACCGGCACTTTATTGAGTACAGCCGTCAAAACATGATTGATGCGGTCCACGGTGAGCGAAGACGTTTTCGGTCCGCGAATCACTTCAACTAAACGCAAATAGCGCGGTGGATTAAAAAAATGGGTGCCGATAAAGCGTTCTTGTACTGATGGCGACAAATCCTGGCCGAGAATTTTGAGTGGAATACCGGATGTATTGGTTGCCAAAATGGTATTGGGACCCATCACCGCTTGCAGCTTCTTAAACAGTTCTTGCTTGGGACCGGCTTGCTCGATAATAGCTTCAATAATCCAGTCCGTTTGTCCGGCATCTGCCAAATGGTCGGCAGTATTGCCCGGTTTTATGAGGCCGAGTACCTCAGGGGTATACAAAGGCGAGGGCTTGATTTTTTTAAGTCCGTCCTTGCCCTTGATGGCAATGGCGCTCCGCTGTTTGCCTTCGGTTGGAACATCCAGGAGCAAAACAGATATGCCACATCCGGCCAGGTGCGCGGCGATTTGGGAACCCATTATCCCGCTGCCAATAACGGTTGCGCTGCGGATTCGCTGCATGGCGGACTCCTGTAAAAATTCGCGAGACGCCTTTATTTTACCTATCTCAAGCGCCCAGAATCAACTAAGAGCGGTACATTTGCTCGATTTCATTACGATATTTTTCCATGACGATGTGCCGCCGGATTTTCATGGTCGGGGTAAGCTGTCCGGAATCCACCGTTATGGGGGTTTTGATGATGATGAATTTTTGCACCTGCTCCCAATGGTTCAGCTTGGAGTTGACTTCGTCGAGGCTTTTTTGAATATAGTCGCGGGCCTGGGGGCTTTGCAGGAATGCGTCTGTGCCCATTTCCGCGCAACCGATTTCCGCCTTGAGACTGTCCAAGTTTTCAAAGTCCGGAAAAAGCAAAGCCGTTGTAAAAGGTTTGCCCTCGGCCACCACCATAGCCATATCCACCAGTTTACAATGGGTGATGGCATGTTCAATCGGCACCGGAGCCACATATTTGCCATTGGCGGTTTTGAACAATTCTTTTTTCCGTCCGGTGATCTTGATATAATTTTCGACATCGAAATGGCCCAGATCCCCGGTATGCAGCCAGCCTTGCTTGTCGATCACTTCCGCCGTCTCCGCCGGCTTGTTGTAATAGCCCTTCATGACATGGGGCCCTCGAGTCAGAATTTCACCGTCATCGGCAATTTTGACTTCCACTCCGGGAAAGGCCATGCCAACGGTTCCCAGCTTACGGTGGTCGGGGAAGTTGGCTGCGATGACCGGAGACGCCTCTGTAAGGCCATAGCCTTCATAAACCGGGATGCCGACATTGAGAAAAAATGCCGCTAAATTCGCATCAAGTGGGGCGCTGCCGGAAATAACCAATCGCAACGATCCGCCTAATCCTTCCCGCATTTTTTTATAAACCAGCGCTTCAAAAAGTTTGTCTGCCCAAGTGTCTTTCGAACCCAGCGGCTTAGCATGGGCCCGGTTCCAGGCCCGCGTCCCCAAAAATTTCTTGATACCTTGCGCGTGTTCCACATTGGCTTGCATTTTGGCATGCACTTTTTCGAGCAGACGGGGCACCATCGTGATAACCGTAGGATGCAGCTCCCGCAGATTGTCACCGACTTTTTTGATGTCTTCGGCAAAGTAAACGGGCGAACCTGTAAAGAAATAATAGTATGACACCATACGTTCAAACACATGGGCCAATGGCAGACAACTCAGCACTTTATCCACGGCTGGATTAAGTGGAAACCGTTTATTGGCGGCCAAGACTTGGAACACCAAATTGCGATGGGTCAATTCCACGCCCTTGGGAACCCCAGTGCTACCAGACGTATAAATCAACGTTGCCGTGTCCTGCTCGTTGATGCCCTCGCTCAGTCTTAAATAATCGTTGCCCCCATTGGCTTGGCGCTTGGCTCCAAGTGCCAACAGATTTTCGTAAGAGACACACTGTTCATCACCTAGACCCGACGGCATGACGATGATTTTCTGCATCGAGCCAAAATATGGTTTCATGGCCAGGTATTGCGATTCGGATCCTACAAAGAGGAATTTCATTCCGGAATCCTTGATTTCAAACTGCAAATTCTCATGCGATATATTCGCGAACATCGGCACGGATACTGCCCCCGCGCCAAGAATTGCCAGATCCATCATCAGCCAGAACGGAGATGGGTCGGCAACCAAACCCACTTTGTCACACGGCTTAAGACCCAATTCGACCAAACCCATACACAGTCGACGAACCGTTTCCCCCACTTCAGCCGTGGATATTTTCTCCCACTTATCGCCTTTTTTATATCCCAGTGCGCAGTCGTTCTGGGAATGCGTTTCCACATACTTAAGCAAACCAGGCAAGGTTCGGAATGTCTCACTCATTAATATTCTCCCTGTAGCGATTGCTAGGAATATGCCTTCAATAATAGCATACTCGATTTTTGGATGCCTATACCAGATTCACCAATACGGCTTTGGGAAATAATTGCATCGCAGCATCTTTAAGCTGAACCTGTTTGGAAAGCAGAATGACCTGCCACTGGTGCCTGCTTTGAAAATCGAGCACCCACTGCAATGCGCGACTTTCCCGAGCGGCATCCATGGCCAGAAAAGGTTCATCCAGCACCAGCACGCCCGGACTCTGCCTAGATTTTAACGCCAGCGCCAATTTTGCGGCCAGCACCAC
>JAYUHW010000066.1:0-17567 GCA_043766615.1 Fibrobacteria bacterium
GAAGCCAAGGGAAAAGGGCAAGATCTCCGTTTTTCGAAACCTTCCGGTCTTCATCTCAACTATGAAATAGAACGCTGGGATTCGGCTGGCGGGGCCGCGGAAATATGGGTAAAACTGGATACGGTATTCGGAAACGCTACAGGTCAATCGGTTAAAATACATTGGGGCCAAAGCAGTGCTGCCGATTCCTCAAAGAGTGGGATGGTTTTCGGCGCGTCCAATGGATTTTCCGGGGTGTGGCATTTCAATGCCTCAGTGAATGACGCCACCCCAAATGCATACAATGGCACAGACAACGGATCCACCGATGGGATGGCGCTAATCGGTCATGGGAGACGCTTCAACGGCACCAGCAATTTTATCACCTTTGGTACTGCTGCAGGATCCGCGCCCAGTCTTACGGCCTCCATGTGGATCAAAACCAATACTGCCGCTGCCTACCAACAGCCCTTTGGAAAATTTCCCAATGACACCACAGGCAAGGGTTGGGGCTTTATGTACAGGGTATCCGCGGAAGACTCGGCCATTCATTTTCGAATCGGCAGTGAGGGCGCTTACGGAGGCTGGCCCGATCCGGTACGCAACAATAAAATGTATAGTCCGGGACAATGGGATCATATCGTAGGCACTTACGATTTTCAATCCCATACTGGAAGGCTGTATCGCAATGGCGCGCTTAAAATCTCGGCGGTCAATACCGATGGCCGGGGGGTGGACAACCTCTCCATGTTGCTTACCTTTGGCCGATTCAGCGGGGGCACTTCCGAATATTTTAATGGCGATGCCGATGAACTCAGGGTTTCCAGTCTAGCCCGATCAGCGGATTGGATAAAGTTGGAATATGAAAATCAAAAAGCCAATCAAAGCCTTGTCACGCTTAAGCTATCCCCCCGCTGCCAAGCCAAATTCAGTGGCCCCCCAGCCACTACGGCCAACGAAGGAGCCCTTTTGACGCTTTTGGCCACAGCTGATTGCGCCAGCGCTTTTTCCTGGAGCGTCCTATCCGGACCCGCGCCGGCTATATTGGATCCGGAAGTGCAGCGTTTATCGGTAATTGTTCCACGAGTCGTCGGTGACGTTGATTTTGTTTACCGTTTTACAGCCACATATCCAGACTCCTCACCGCATTGGGATGTTCGAGTGACCATAAAAGAGGGTATTCCCGAACCCGCATTTAATTTTCCGGCTATCCTCGCTTGGACCGGCCAGGATAGCCTAGCGTTTATTCCCGTAGTCACCAATCTAAGTGCCATCAAAGCCAGTCGGGATTCCGTGTTAACCTGGATGTGGAAGACTTCCGGTGTGCCTACTGATACGGGTTGGTTGGCTAATGGCTTGTTGCTTAAAAGCGCATCGAGCGGAAAACTGGATATTGAACTTTGCTTAGACAATGGCGGGAAGGCCACGTGCAAAACAACTTCCCTTACCGTGTCACCCACTACGGCATTGTCCGAAAAAACGGATAGAAATCCAAATGGAATACAGCGCGCTCCGGCAAAAGGCCGAAATATTCTGGGTCGGCGCGACGGTGAGCCTCCGAATTCCTCGTGGAATGAGACTTCCAAGAAATGGATTTTCAGTCCGGATTAATAATTACTTACATTGGAATCAGGAGGAATTCCCATGCTCAATTTCCCTGGTCTGCTCACTCGAATCTCCGGCCTCGTGCTATTAGGACTGGTCCATTGGGGCGTGTCCCAAACCGCCCACACATTGCCCTCAACATTGGCAGCCCCTGGCACACCCGTCCTGACCTTTCGCTCGGGACCTACTGTTTTTGGAGAAGGCGTAGCTGCGGATTGGCAGGGAAACGTGTACTTCAATGAAATGGGAACCAACAATCGAACCATGTGCCTACCTGTTGGCAAAGACACCTCCAAAGTTTGGAGACAAGCCAAGGATGCGCCCAATGGCATTTGGTTGGATACGCAAAACCGGCTTATCATTTGTCAAACGCGAGCCATCGTTCGAGTTAAGACCGCACCCGTTTTCGATGGCGTGACGGACACGTTGTACAAATACCCCGTTACCGGACAGGACTTCAACGATGTCACCGGGGACTCCAAAGACAATCTCTACTTCACAAATTTTAATGGTCAATCCGTTTTCTTCTGGAATGCTACAACCAAGGAGACCAAGTTAGTTCTAAGCGGTCGCCCCACGCCTAATGGAGTGGAATGGGATGAAGAGCGGAAAATACTATACGTATGCGAGAACGCTGCGGGCAAGGTCGCAGCCTACACCGTTGGAGCAGATTTTTCCTTAACCAATCGACAGGATTTCGCAACCGTTGCAAGTTCCGACGGTATTGTGTTGGACGAATTGGGTAATGTCTATGTCGTATCCTTTGGCGATGCTGTGAATGTATTCTCACCCACAGGCGCATCTTTAGGTAAAATTCCGCTTGCTGGCACTCAATTGACCAATTTGGCTTTTGGTGGCCCCGATTTCAAAACGCTATACATGATCACAAATAAGGGGCTATACAAACTCCCGATGAAGGTAAAGGGATATAAGACGGGTAACACGGCTGTTTCCGTACGAAAAAGCCCTTTAACCAGGGCGTTTCATCATACCCCGAAAAGCTCCCAATTTGGGGTGAATGGAAAGCGCATTCATGGCCTTTCGATCACCGCGCTCTTTACGCCCTGACGATCAAGCTGTAGAATAAGGGCATGCGACCCCTGGTTCTAGCAGCTTTGTCTCTGAGCCTTTTACTATCCTGCCAATATCCGTGGAGCCCGGCGGAACGCTCTTGTGCGGACCATGCCCAATTGGACTTGCCCATCGATTTGCTGGTGTTCGCTTCCAAAGGCACATTGCGCCCTTTTGGCATTCATGGGGGAGCCAATCCGGAAGGCCATCCCGGGCTGGACTTTATTCTCAACTCCTCTGATGCCGCCAGTGACCCGGAAGTGCTGGCGTCCTTTTCGGCTACGGTGCTTTCTGTTACTCCCGAAACCGAATATCCTGGTAGTTCCTGCCTAGTTATGGACTCGGCCTGTGTAGAAGTGAATCTATGCCACGTGCACCTGGAGGCGGGAATTAAAGCCGGCTCCCATATTATCCGTGGACAAAAGTTGGGAACAATTGGGCGGAAAATATCCGGAGGCCAATACAATCTTCATTTTGGCACCTACTCCGGTCCTGAAGCGGACCTGACTTGCCCGGAGGCATTCCTGGATACCGCAACCACCCGCTGCGTCCTGGGCTTGTCGGTAGGGGATTCCTTGCCCAAAAACTGTGGTACCCCGCAGAACACGTCAACGATGCTGGGACGATCCGTTTTTCCAGAAACATCCGCCCGGGATATGCTGGTCCAATGTGCGGACAGTTCCACCCAATTTTTTCACCTCCCTGCAGAAACCGGATTCTGTGCCTCTCGATTATCCGCTGAGGATCGTTCCCGCATGAATGCATGCCTAGGTTCGGCTTGTGCTGGCATCTGGTGAACTCCTTTACCGATAAGATTGGGCCCTAATAGAGACCGGGTTCGTCAAAAAATCAGAAAATGACCCATTTTTCTAAAATTCCCCAAGTCCATTATCGTATGCTGGCAGTATGTTAAGGGCTGGAGGGAATCGCGTTTTGCGCAGTGCGAATTCCAAATACAAATATTATCAGCATGGACCGGGCCTAAGCCTAGGTTGTTTTTTGCTTTTGCTTTCAGCCTTGTTATCCTCTGCCCAAAATTTAGGCTTGGGAACGGGCTCGCGGAACAGTTCTGAGCCCGATTCTACTAGCCAGGTACCTACCCAACCCGTTCAAAAAAACGCTTTCACCTCTATGCGCCACGATGATACTTCGCCGCGTAAATCACAGCTAAACCGGCGTTTGGGTTTGCTGGGACGTAAAGGTGGTCGGCTTGATCCAAAAATGTTTGAGGCACGGGGCCGCGAGCTTCAAGGCCAGTACTATGAAATTGAAGAAAGTGTTAAAAACCCCGCCCAATGGTCTACTACGCCGATTGAATTTGCCGCTGAAAAGCAAAAAATTCATTCCCGGCAATGGCTGTACTGGGTTGGCGCTGCCGGAGTGGTTGGCGTCTCTGCAGGTACGGCGGGATTCATCCTGATGGGCCAAGCCCACCCTTCTGCTTCTCCACCAAAGATCATTATTTTGGACGACAAATAATGACTCGAAGGCGACTGCTTTCCATTTTTACTGCTGCCTGTTCTGCTTTGCTGTGCGTTGGCTGCCAACTTGTCGCCCCCCTCCCACCTGACAATATTCTCCGTCTTTCGTTAAACGACAGTTTAAAACAATATGAAAACGTGATCATCAGTATCGTGGATATCAATGATACGAACAAAGTTTTAGAAACAGTTTGGTCCGCTCCAATAACAGACCCGACCAAATTCCCGGACTACACCTTGACAAAGGCAAACGGCAAGGATTTTATAGTTCGAGTGAATGGCTACAAGGACGGTGACCAACTTTTTCTGGAAACACTCATCATTTACCGGGGCGGGATAAAAACTGTAGTCCACAAAGTCGTGCCCCCATATAAACCACGGAACCAACTGATTTCGCTTACGACCTCCAAAGGGACCCTATCCCCAACATTCAATCGAGAGACACTGCTTTATACACTTTCTACTCCCGTCGGCATCTCCTCGGTAACATTGACTCCTACGCCAATCTTCACGGGTGCGCGGATAGCGATTTTCCTGTTCCCAGATACCCTAACCGATTACGCCTCGCAGCCCATCCCCGTTGGTATTACTATGGACACCATACTATTGCGAGTAACGGATAGCAGCCAGGGTATTGCCTATTCTCTTGCCTACCGGGTTGCCCTAAATCCCACCTTGCCGCCAAGTGCAAAATTGAAAAGCCTCGTCTCCAGCAGCGGGATTTTGAATCCACCGTTCAATCCCGACATAGATGGCTACACGCTGGAACTTGCTGCAAACGTTCCTAGCGTCACGTTTACTTTAAATTCCCAGGATCCTTCCATCATGCACATGACTGACAAATTTGGCCCGCTCTATGAAGGTGTCCCCTCCAGTCCCATATTAGTTACCGCCGGGATTGCACAGGAGGCTTTCTTTACAATCACCGTGCCAGGTGGAACAGCCAAATCTTACCAAATCTTCATCAACCGCTTATAGCTTCGAATACAGCCACGCATTCCACATGCCGGGTATGCGGAAACATATCTACCGGGGTAATTGAAACCAGCCGAAACGCATCCGCTAATGCACGTGCGTCCCGAGCCAAAGTCGGGGGAAAACAGGAGACATAAATGAGACGCTTTAAACCCATTGCCATCAAGGCTTCGCGGACTTTGGCTTCCATGCCCTTGCGGGGCGGATCGACAATGGCAATTTCAAAATGGCGCGGGTCCGCGTGGCTGCCTCCTCGCTCATGGCCTTCACGAATATCCGTCAAAGCCAATGCCACATCTGCCGCAGCGAATTCCACATTGGTCGCTCCATTCGCACTTGCGGCCAAGCGCGCCGCTTCTACCGAAGCTGTGTTTTCTTCTATTCCGAGTACCTGACTTGCCCGTCGGGAAGCCCATAGCGCGATGGATCCCAATCCCGAATACAAATCGAGCACGGTGGATCCAGAGGGAATATTGTTCACAGCGAGATCATAGAGATGCGGCGTCTGGAAAGGATTGACTTGGAAAAAAGTGGAAATCCCAACCGTAAATGTGAATGGTCCCAGGATTTCCTCCAGATGGGCGCGCCCCCAAAGCACTTTCTCCTCTCCGCGCAAAACCACATTGGTGCGTTCCGTATTGATGCACTGGACAATGCCGACCAAGTTATTTTTTCCGTGTGCGGGAAATGCCGCAGTGTTTTCGGTTGGTGGAACAAGGGAGGCCAGTCCGTACTGCAGCTTTTCCACTAAATCGGGCAGATGGATCTGATACTCGGTTCCCGGACCGTTGGTCACAAGCCCAAGGATAATTTCTCCGGTACCGGAACCTTTGCGTAACAATAAATGACGCAGCCATCCTTTTCCCGCATCCTCCCTGTATACCGGAATGCTATGCGCATTAGCCCATGCGCGCACCGTCCAGGCCGCTTGGGAAAGTCCGGCATCCTGGACCAGACATTCCTCCTGATCGACAACCAAGTGAGAACCAGCCGCATAACAGCCCATGGTGGCCAGAATGGAGGGCGCATTGGCAGCCATTCCCCTTCTCTTCATGTCTTTCCATTCCATTCCCCGACTTTCCAGACCAAAAGGCAATTGCACTTTATGTCGATACGCATAAATGTGTGGACTGGGCAAGATTTCTGCGATGGAAAGATTGGGCCAATCGGAAAAATGGCGATGCAATTCCTCCGCCTTGGCCAGGAGTTGTTCAGGATAATCCAAGTCCAAAATCTGACACCCGCCACAAGCCGGGAAATGTTTACATACTGCTGCCATGTGCTCTTTCGTTGGGAACGGCATGAAAATGCAAAACCTGGACTAAAGGGGCAAGGATCATAAAGGGGTAAGGATCAGGATATGCGCGCGGCAGAATCGAGAAGGGAACGGACCCGTGCCGCCAGTTTTGGCGGTGTGAAGGGCTTTTCCAAAAAAGCGTTGGCAGGGATGGCGATTCCGTGTTCGGCTAAATACTCGTGAGAATGGCCGGAAATAAAGAGCATCCTCTGATCAGGTTTTAGAACTTGAATTTTTTCCCACAGCACATCGCCACCTTCACCGCGCAGCATCACATCTGTGACTATCAAATCAATGGATTCCGGCATCCCTTCCAAGATGGTTAAAGCTTCACTGACCGAGGCGGTTTCCTGGACAGTGTACCCGAATCGTTCCAATACGGTTCGCAACATATCCCGAAGACTGGAATCATCTTCTACAACCAAAATCGTTTCCTGGTTTCCTTCTGTATTCCAGCTTTTTTGGACATCTACCACTTGAGGTTTTTTTTCATACATCTCGACGCCAACGCAAAGTGATATCTCAAATCGACTGCCCGCACCCAGTGTACTTGTTACGGCAATGCCACCGCCCAGTTGGTTGACCATGCCGTAGACAGTAGCCAGTCCAAGTCCCGTGCCATATCCGCCCTGTTTAGTGGAGAAAAACGGCTCGAAAAGATTTTCCAGAGTTGTCCGAGTCATGCCTATCCCCGTGTCTTCAAGCGTTAAAGTCACACAGTTCCCGGCCACCGGTGTGAGATGCGAATACCGGTTTGCGTCAGACGTGGGTGAGTCTGTGGCCAAAGTGAGAAACCCTCCATGAGGCATGGCTTCCTTGGCATTGAGACAGAGGTTCATCACCAGCTGCTCCAATTGATTGGGCTCAATGGCCACCCACACGTTCGGCGCGCGTAACGCCCATCTCAATTCTATAGCTTGGCCCAAAACTTTTTCCAATTGCGGGGCCAGGACCACAAGGGCGGCATCAAGGCATAACGTTTTTTTTCCAGCCGATTCGGCATGACTGAAAGAGAGCAGTCGTCGCGTCATATCCGCCGCGGTTTGACCCGCGCGGCGAATGGCATTGAGTCCATGATTTACTGGGCCTGCCTCCGGTGTTAAGGTCAAGAGATGTTCACTATAGCCATTGATAGAAGTCAAAAGATTGTTGAAATCATGGGCGACTCCGCCTGCCAGCCTAGCCAACGCTTCCATTTTTCGAGTTTGATGCAATTGATCTGCATCCTGTCGTTCTGGAACGCCGGAAGACTCCGCCATCGCCGCCAGGTACAAGGCTACAGCAGGGGCGTTGTTTAACAGCGCTCCCTTTACAAATACCCGACATTTGCGAATCGTTCCATCCGGCCTGGAAATTTCAGCATCAAATCGAGCTTCAGGGATTTCCCTAGCGCCATCCGCATCCAACGCTTTTTCTAAAAGGACACGGGAATGGGTCGGAAACAGATCGAGTATGGAAAGTCGGTTTAACTCGTCCTCGGATCGACCGAGGGTGGTCAATGAATCGGGATTGGCCATCACCACTCGGCGACCTACTGCCAAAAGAATACCGATTGGTGCGGAATCAAAAAGGGCCCGGAAACGCCGGGTTTCAGCCCGGTTTCTAAGCACAGCCTGACGCAGCGCCACGGCTAAAACCTTTTCATCCAATTCGTCCCTTTGTAAACAGGCTTGGGCCCCTTCGTTTATCATGGCTTCGGCAATATGGCCACTTGCACTTTTTCCCAAGGTAACAATGGGGATACCTGGAAAGAGAGCCCGGGCCAAACGGAATGCGTCCAAGCCCTCGTCTTCGGGCGATAGTGCGGCCGCGGAAGTAGTCAAATCGATAAGGATGAGATCGCAGCTGTATCCAGCTGAGCGACTTTCCGCCAGAAGTCGAACCGCGGCCGTTAACCGGTCCGTGCGCAAAAATTTAAAATTGGGTTCCGCTGCCAGCATGGCGGAAATCAAACCGTTGCGGCCTTCCACCAAGAGAATGGTCAAGGGTGTCTGGTTCGGCATCTGCACTCCTAGAGTCAGAGTCACTGGAAAGGGTTATGGTAACCGCACCAGCAAACAATACCATGGAGTGCAAGGCCATGACAACGGAATCGAGAATCAGGGCCAAGGGTGTTTGGGGTACCTTCTTTTCAACTCTTTTTTGACTTCTGGGTAGATATTGACCCAAAAACTGGTCAAATCGGAGGTTTTCTGTACCGTACGATAATTTGGGGCCAGAATATCGTAAATCACCTCTACCCGGCCTTCAAGCACCGTGGTCCTGCCGTTCATTCCCACGAAATCGCCCAATCGGGCCGCTAATTCCGGCGGCGAGTTCTCAAAATATGTGAGTTTACCTTGCCGGACTCCCGGCAGTTTCATGGTGACTGGAGCCACACGGTCCAAAAACGCCGTCAGGCCCGGACCCAAGTATTCGCGTAACGCATGCGTTACGGAAATGGTTTGCAATTCACGTACCGAGGATCGACCTTGGCACATTTCATGGTAAAGCAATCGCCAATCCTCATCATCCAGTTTGGGTAGCCCGTATTCGGGGAAAAACTTTTGCGTCAACCGGATACGTTGCACCCATTGCTTGGCCTCGTCATCAAACAAAGGAAGTTCAATTTCACCGGACATCAGCTTCTCCACCAGCAATCGTTCCGATTCCTCTGGATCGAGAATTCCATCTTTAAGAGCTCTGGTCTCAAGTGTCAGACCGCGAAATAAAAGTTGCTCCTCTTGAATCACTCGCCCCTTAGCAGCATCCCAGCCCCCAACTCTTTTCCATTGACATTCCCCAGGAAACGTTGCTGTTACCCATGACGCTTCACAGGCGAGTAAGACGGGAATGCTCACTTGACGGTTTTGATTGGCACCACCGGTTTCATACAATTCCAGCGCCACTATCACGTTGACGTCGGAACGCAAATGACCGGGTTCTACAACCCCTTTGCGGCCATCGGCAAGCTGGAAACTCTGCGTTTTCCCCTGTCGCACGGCGATTCGATCTTGGAAGGGGACTAACCAGCAAACTGTGGCGGACTCCCGGCTTCCTGCCATTACCGGAGCCCGACCCATGAGACGCAGGAGTTGTTTGTAAGCTTCACGGGTTTCTCGATCAAAATGCCTGGCATCTGGGTCCGCAGCCAAATCTTCACCATGCAGAAACAGATCTAGAGACGGGCCCTTGGCTTTGCGACCCTGCGATTCCAAAATGGCCACCATCGCCGCTACAGTCGCGCCTATACCTGCCTGTCGCGCATCGATCAATACTTTAGCCAGCACAGGATGCGCGGGGAAACGAGCCAGAGCGCGTCCCATTTCCGTTATGGATCCACTTCCTTGTGCCACTGCGCCGATTCTATGCAAGGACTTTACCGCTTTGTCCCAAAGGGCCGGAGCCGGAGGCGCAAGCCAAGTAACCAGATGATCTTCTTGAACCGCTTGGTTTTTGCGTCCATCATAGGTTTCGCCGTACCTGGCAAGTAAGGCATGCAGGGAAAGCAGCATGGAAGTAGGCTCAACGCGCAACACTTCCGGATCCAACGATACGGGCATGACCCGTTCCTTATCGGTGCTCCAAAGACGTATGCACTGACCCGGGGCAGTACGACCGGCGCGTCCGGATCTTTGGCGTGCGCTTTGCAAACTGATGGAAGTCAAATACAAGGTGTTCATATCCCGATGCGTGCTGTATGCTGCGATGCGGGCCATCCCCGAATCAATAACGGCCGTGACTCCTGGTATTGTCAGAGAGGTTTCCGCCACATTAGTGGAAACGATCACGCAGGTACCGCGTTGCGGGGCCTGCAAAGTGCGCTGTTGTGCCTCCATATCCATGGATCCGTGAAGCTCAAACAAGGCCAAACCATGTTGACGACAAAGTGGATCCAATATTTCCAAGGTTCTTTTAATCTCACCCTGTCCGGGCATAAAGATGAGCACCGAGCCCGTTAATCCTTGGCCTAACAGTCGTTTTAAAGCCCGCTGGGCTTGCATGGGCAAAGGTTCTTGGGACAAGGCTGGCTGATGGGAAATGTCCACTGGAAAAGTTTCCGCAGTTACTTCAATGACTGGAGCTGGCGCCAGATAGTGACCAAGACCTGAGACATCCAAAGTCGCGGACATCACAACAAGATGGAGATCCGGACGCGCCTCTGTGCGAATCCTTTTTAGCCAGGCCAAGGTGGCATCTGCCTCCAAAGTGCGTTCGTGAAATTCATCGAGCAACACCGTTCCCACCCCGGATAAAATGGGATCGCCAAGCAACTGTTGAAAAAATACACCGTACGTTTGGTAAAGAATGCGTGTGGACTCTTTGGATTTTCCTTCGAAGCGCACTTGATAGCCGACTGTTTCACCTACCGGTTCGCCCATTTCCTCTGCGACGCGCAAGGCCAAATTACGAGCGGCGATACGCCGTGGTTGTAAGACCAGGATTTTACCGGGAGAATCGAGTAGAAACCGTGGCACCTGGGTGGATTTACCTGTGCCAGGGGGCGCACACAGAATAAGCGCTCTTTTTTTTTCCAAGGCTGCGAGAATCGCCTCACGATGGGCAAGTATGGGAAGGGGACGCCCTTCATTTACAGCACTTACAGCCTGACCAGGCTTATCCGCTTGCATGGCCCGAAATGTCAAAAATCCAAGCCCGGGTTGCAAGCTTTACCCTAAGTCTGAACGCAACCGGCCTAATTCAAAACTGCCGCAGAGGTGTCGGTATTTACAATTAAGGACAAAGTCCATTGGGCAGGATCGTGCAGAAGTTGTATCGGGCCGGTTAAGTGTGGGATAATAATTTCCAGTTACGGGATTGAAGCAACTTACGGGAAACAAATCGTGGATATAACAACTATTCTTGGTCCGGTTATCGCTATCGGCATGGTTCTGCTTGGGCTGATTCTTGAAGGTGGCAATATCATGGCTCTGGTTCAACCCACAGCCTTGATTATAGTTGGCGGTGGCTGTATGGGTGCTGTGATAGCAAGTTTTCCTCTTGAACAATTGCTTCAGGCTGCCAAGGCCTTGAAAATTGTGATCAGTCCCCCCAAATCCGATCATGAAAAAGTCATTGCCGAGCTGAGCGACCTTTGCCAATTCGCCCGCAAGAACGGCATCATGGCTCTGGAATCCAAAGCCAAAGCCCATCCTGATGGCTTTACGCGTAAAGGGCTCACTTTGGTAGTGGATGGCATTGATCCCGCCATGCTCCTCAGCATCATGGAAACCGAACTGGAATCTTTCGAGGAGCACTCCAAGATCCCCATTCCAGTTTTTGAAGCGGTTGGCGGCTACGCCCCCACTCTTGGTATTATCGGAGCCGTGCTGGGCCTTATCCATGTGATGGAAAATCTGGATGATCCCTCCAAGTTAGGCGGCGGTATTGCCGTGGCCTTTGTGGCGACCATTTATGGCTTGGCTATTGCAAATGTCATCGCCCTTCCCATTGCCAGTAAATACAAAATGCGCGTGGTTAATATGGTGCATGAGAAGAACATGATCCTGCAAGGACTGGTCGCGCTGCAAAACGGTGAAAACCCCCATTTCCTGGGCCAGCGTCTACGCGCCTTCCTGGCGGAAAGCAGTCACGCACCCAAAGAAGGCGCCGCGCATTAAAGCGGGGCGGCCCCTTTAAGATCAAATGGCTAGAAAACACAAACATCCAGAACACGTAAACCATGAAAGGTGGTTGATATCCTATGCAGATTTTATCACGCTGCTTTTTGCCACTTTCGTGGCCCTGTATGCCTTGAGCAAATCAGATGCGAACAAGGCACAAATCGTTGCCGAATCCATGCGCATTTCTTTCGGCTCCCAAGACGGCAAGATGATTCCGCAGGAAGCCTTCAACCCTCAGGCCGTCCCTTCCAGCCACCCCAAACCCATTCCCGGTGATACCAGCATTCCCTCACCACCCCAGCCCCGCAAAGAAGCAGGTAAGGAACAGTTTGATGAAATAAAAAAGGAGGTGGAAGAATATTTGATGACTAAGGGAATGCTGAACAAGGTTTCCGTGGATGTACAGGAACGGGGTTTGGTCATGAGCCTAAAGGAAGCCGGGTTTTTCGAATCTGGAAAAGCCGATGTACAAGAAGAATCGTACCAAGTCCTGCAAGAGATCGCTAAAAAAATCTCCCAGTACCGCAATCCTGTGCGCGTGGAAGGCCATACGGATAATGTCCCCATCCATTCGCGCACGTATCCTACTAATTGGGAATTGTCTTCAACCCGTGCCACTAATATGGCGCGCGTTTTGACCGACAAATTCGGCGTACCTCCGGGAAAAGTGTCCGCTACCGGGTATGGCGAACATCGTCCCACTTCCGAGAACGACACACCCGCCGGCCGAGCGCGCAACCGGCGGGTAGATTTGGTTTTACTATCTTCGCAAGCGGAGAAGTCTGAACCTGAATCCATTTCCGAACCGTAACCGGCTGCCACCGTTTTTGCTATTCATCGCTGCCTGTTTCTGGGGCGTGGCCATCCCTGTTATGAAGGTTTTGGAAAGCGAACAACATATTCTCGCACCTGGAGTTGGGTCCATAACCGGATCCGTCGCCTCCTTAGTCGCCCGCTTTACTGGGGCGGCCCTTGTGGTGATGCTTCTCGGACGGGTGTCCCTGTGGAGTATTTCAAGAAAAGAGTGGTTTAACGGCGGCGTTCTCGGTCTAATTACCGCCGTGAGCATGGCCTTGCAATTGGATGGCCTCAACTATACCAGTGCCTCCACAGCTGGTTTCCTAATCGCCATGTATTGTGTATTCATCCCGCTTTTCACTTGGGTTTCCGGACGCAGAAAGATGACCTTAATTCTTGCTCTTTGTTGCCTTATGGTCATGCTGGGGATGGCGGTTTTGAGCGGTCTTCATCTGCAATCGTTTTCTTTAGGCCGCGGCGAATGGGAAAGTTTACTGGCCGCCATACTTTTCGCATGCCAAATTCTATGGGTGGATCGCCTGTTGCCGGAAACCTATCAGCCCTCTCAATTGACTTTTGTACTATTTGCCACGGTTTCCATTTTTTGTTGCTTAACATTGACCTTCTTGCCGGGAAGTTTACCAATACTCGCCATCCTCCATTCCTCAATTCGATCCGGAATTTTGACTGCCCTCCTCACTGTATTCGGAACGGCATTGCCATTTCTGATTATGAATCGTTTCCAATCCAAAGTAGGTCCCGTAACTGCCGGGTTCCTCTACTGCTTTGAGCCGATAACAACTGCAATTGGAGCCCTATTTCTTCCCAATCTATTGGGCCGCGCTGGAAGCCTTTACGCCAACGAATCTTTTTCCTTGCGGCTTGCCATTGGAGGTGGGCTGGTACTGGCCGCTAATCTTCTCTTACTGCTGGATCGCCCAAAATCATTGGGAAAATAGTTCAATCCAGATAGGATTAAGTCGCCCCCCCACTGTCTAGCGTGGACAGCACTGTAAAGTGACTGGACACGATCCGCACCATTTCCAATATGATTTCACTTGATTTGACCTGATTTCCACGAAATGCAATTGGCCCGATTCTTGATTTAACAGGTTGTGGGCATTCAACCAAACCAAGGAGGTCAACAATGTCCGTTTACAATAGACCGCTAAACTCTAAGCCCCTGGGGCTGCTTGCAGGCATCGGCCTGCTACTGATGCTGCCCGGGTACACGAGGGCCGACCACAATGAAACATCCTACGGCTCCGCCGAAATCACCCTGGGCTTTCCCAATGGGCAGGTTACGGTAGGCAAGACATGGGAAAATCATCCGCGGGAAGTCGTCGTCGAAGAAGTGACGCACCGGTATCCGCAAGACGATCAAGAGGAGTGGGATCGGGAAAGCCGGGATCGTGATTACGACGATGATGATGACAACCAAATCATCATTGAAAAGCACGGTCATCACAAACGGCATAGGAAGGTTGTGATCATTGAACACTATCAGGAACCGGCTTATTGCGAACGGCATGAGGAAGTCCGCAGGGTTTATGTACAGCCTCCTTGCCGCCGCCCTGAGGTGAT
This sequence comes from Fibrobacteria bacterium, assembly GCA_043766615.1. Taxonomy (GTDB): domain Bacteria; phylum Fibrobacterota; class Fibrobacteria; order UBA11236; family UBA11236; genus Chersky-265. The sequence goes on from JAYUHW010000066.1 coordinate 14,394, forward strand.
CATATACCGTCAGCCGGAGAGGATTATCTATTCGCCCCAGCGCTATGGTTGTGCCCCGTCCCAATCCGTGATCATCGTCCCTTCTAATCAGGGTTCAAGTGGCAGTCATGGTCAAGGATCGACTATCATCCAGGCCCCCGGTACCGGCGAGTACCATCAGAATGGCAACTCCAGACCTCAGAACCTATTTCCGGAAAATTCGGAGCGACCCATGCGAACTCGCGGAGTCCAACATCAAGTCGCTCTCGTAGGCAGATAATTTTTTGAACAAGCCAGGAAAGGATAAAATCATGAAGAAGTCGATGAGGAAATCAAAAGCGATGACTGCATATTACCGGTTCCGGGTCCGGTTCCGAACCCTGGCATTGGCAACCCTTTTGAACGGCCTGATCTTACCCAGCCTAGTCCAAGCCCAGAATGGCAATGTTACAGGTGAGATCGTTTCCCTCGGAAAGAAAACTGGTGTGGGCGCGCGGGCGCTCAGCCTTGGCGAAGCCTTCACAGCGGTGGCCGATGATTATACCGCCCTCTATTACAATCCCGCCGGCATGACCCAACTCGCCCATTCCGAAATTGGACTCAATTTAAGTTACGGGCTCTTTCAGAATACCACCTCCTTTGCCGGGAACAGTCCCAACGTGCGAACTTTGGAAGCGACCAAGCTGAACGCCCTGAGTATGGTAATGACCGATGGCGGACGCTGGGCCTTGGGCCTTGGCTATTACACACCCGTATCTTTCAACGACCCCCTGAATTATTCTGCGCGCGGCAGCGAGTACGTGTACGATGCCTCGGGGCAAATGGATCATTACCGGATTGGATTGGCTTATAGCATTTCCAAAACCGCGAGCTTGGGCTTGGCAGTGGGAGCAATATCCGGACAGGAGCAAGTGGAAATCCAGGATGGCAATACCGTGCGATACTTGGAGGAATATTCCGGATACAATGTGGAGCCCTCCTTTCTATTCCATCTTTCCGAGTTCTTCAGCGTGGGCGGTTCAGCCGTTGTGCTGGAAAGATTTGCGCTAGTCGATACCTATCAGGAAAAAGGTGGGCAACCTCTGGAAACCCTTTACGACATCCACCATCCCTTCCAAGCCAAACTCGGCTTCGCCATACAAAGCGGGCTGACGCAATTCTCGGCGGATTGGCGTGGTGACTTTTGGAGCAGCTACCAATACTCGAGTGGTGGCGCAGCCTTTACGGCCCATGATGTCTATTACCCCAATCGGCATACTTTAAATCTCGGTCTAGAACAGCATGTCACCAAGCATGGTCCCATTTTCAGAGTCGGGTATACCTGGGAAAACCAGGACGGAGTGCAGCCACAGCCGCAGCCGAATACCAACGACCCGTACCGTTTAAGCGTGGGCATGGGATTTATGCCTTCCCACCGCGTTGGCCTGGATCTCGCCTATCAATACGGGGCCAGCAGTGTCATGCAGAATTCCCTGCCCGGAGGTCCCGCAGATTTGAACATTGCGGGAGAGCAACAGCAAGTGATGGCGTCCTTAAGGTTTCGGTGGTAAAAATCCACCTTCAATCCACTTTCATGAATTTTCTTGAATTTTCTTGATGAGGACGTTATACTTATATCATGAAGCCCATTAAGTTCGCATCTCAAGTGGATGCCAAAGTACTGAGAGATTTACGCGCCTATGCGGAACAAAATGATCGCAGCATTTCCAGCGTGGTAACCGAGGCCTTGGCTGAATATTTGGCCAAGGCGCAAATTCGGCCCGCCTTCCAAGCTTCCATGGAAGAAGTCCTCGTTGAGCATGCCGAATTATTGAGCCGACTGGCCAAGTGAAGCTGACAAAATTTCCAACTTTGGAAGAGTGCCTGATGCTGCACCAAGCCCTGATTGATCGTTTTGGGGGACAGTCCGGCGTTCGCGATCACGGCCTTTTGGAAAGCGCTTTGGCACGGCCCCGTTCAGGATATTACACGTCGCTTTCTGAGCAGGCTGCCGCGTTAATGCAAAGCCTGGCGCTCAATCACTGTTTTGTCGATGGCAACAAGCGCGTGGCATTTGCGATGACGGCTATTTTTTTGAGAATGAATGGCTGGCGTTTTGTTCTGACTGCCGATGAAGGGGAGGCTTTTCTAATTGGCCGAGTCATTGAGACTAAGGCCGATGTCCAAGAAATAGCAAATTGGATCGAAGGCAAAATGAAGGCGTAGTTGAGTTCGAACTGTCCTTATATTGTTGCGTTCAATTCTTAGGTCGTAAACGCAGTAAACAGGGGGCTTCGCCCGAACTCCCGCAGCTTCCATTCTTTAGCACTTCGCCGCGGAGGTTGACCGCCTTGAAATGCGGGCTTCCCATCACAGCACTTTTCACGATTGGCGCTACAGGACGTCTAGCACGAGTGGTGCTTGTCAAAAAAACCAGATTCTTGGCGTTCTTCACAGTGAAATTGCCTTCATTGACACCGATAATGGGAGTTCCCCGGAAATCAAGATTTTCGAAAGTGACATTCGAAATCAGATGCGTGTTGTCAAATCCGCTGATATAATTTTCCCACCCATGGCCGCCGTCATCAGTTACCGAGATGTTCTTGAAATACACGTCGTGGATCTGGCCACGTGTTTGTGAAGTGCTCCACGTTGAATTATTTATGCTGAGATTGATGACACGGCGGTTTGCTGAATACACATCCACCCTGAAGTCTTCGAATCGAACCCCTGAAATATCCGCATTGTCGCTATTGTAAATCCCCATGGCACCGGTATAGTTATTGTAATCCATTTCCTTGGCCAGCAGAACGGCATCGATGTTTTTAAAAGTAATGTTGCTAAAAATACTTGTATTAGCCTCAGCACCAATGACCACCGAATGGGCCCAGTGGGTCCAGAACATACAGTTACTCACTGTAATATTGTTTACATTGCCTGAAAAATCACCATATGATTTAATAGTAACGCCATCGTCAAAATTTTTGACAAAACAGTTGTTGATGGTTGCATTTGAGCATCCTATCATATAGATGCCGTCATTAGACCAGTTATCGCCGCTCACCAGGTTTAAATTTTCGACCGATAATCCATCACACCCGCCTAAAACGACATGCCCCATCATGCTCGGCTGATTGGCAATAATGATGCCTTCAATCGAAGTCTTTTTACCACCGGCCCAGATGGCTACATCCTTGGCTCCGGTTCTATCCATTA
>JAYUHW010000067.1:0-9078 GCA_043766615.1 Fibrobacteria bacterium
CCGGTATGGCCGGTGAGCAAGACGCGACGCCCACGCCAAAAAGCAGCGTTCACCAAGTTTTCCACGGAGCTTCGCCGCGGGCCCAGAGATCTTCCAATAAATGCTTATCGCGCAAAGTGTCCATCGGTTGCCAAAAGCCTTCATGCCGAAAGGCTTGAAGTTGTCCTTCTAGGGCCAGCTGCTCCAATGGCTGTTTTTCGAAAATGGTTTCATCCCCGGCAATGGTATCGAGTACGGAAGGTTCCAGCACAAAAAAGCCGCCATTGATCCAGGCGCCTTCACCTCTGGGCTTCTCGTGGAAGGAAGTCACGGTATCACCATTAAGGTCGATAGCGCCAAAACGACCCGGTGGCTGCACGGCCGTTAAAGTAGCCTTACGTCCATGCTTTTTGTGAAAGGCGATCAACGCCTTCAAATTCACATCGCTAACTCCGTCTCCGTAGGTAAAACCGAAAGTCCCATCATCCAAATGTTGACGCACTCTTTTTAGGCGGCCGCCGGTCATGGTATTTTCGCCCGTGTCCACTACAGTTACTTTCCAAGCTTCTGCGTTGCTTTGGTGAACTTTCATCGAGCCGGAAGCCAGATCGAAAGTAACATCACAGCGGTGCATGAAATAATTGGCGAAATACTCCTTGATAACATAGCCCTTGTACCCGCAACAAATGATGAAGTCGGTGTGTCCGGCTGCTGCGTAACTTTTCATGATGTGCCACAGAATGGGACGGTCACCCACCTCAACCATTGGTTTTGGCTTGAGATGTGTTTCCTCACTGAGACGGCTGCCGAATCCTCCGGCTAGGATAACAATTTTCATTGGGGTGCTGACCTTAATGGGCGTTAATGATACAAATTGACTTGCACTGGGAGTAGGTCGGAGGATTCGTATTCCATTCGTAATTTTTCCTTCCCAAGGTTTATGGCATTTATTGAAGTTTTTGGCCATATTTGGCCACGGCTTGATAAAAGTGCTTCAAACTCTTTCGCCTAACCGGCCTCTAAAAAAATCGCGCGCTCCGGCTAGCAATTCGTTCACGCTCTGATATTTTCTGGCAAAAAGACGAAGGCTTAATCTGTGCACTAAAACGTACCACAATGAGAAGCCAATCATCCAAGGCCGGTATTTCCAGATGAAGTGAAGCAAATTTCGTGCGATATAATATTCCTTTTCCATTTTTGTCGAGCCTTTTCCGTCTTTATGGTAGACGACGGCTTGCGGGGCAACACCGATTTTTACACCCGCCGCTTTCGCTCCATAGGAAAAATCCACATCTTCGAAGTAGAGAAAATATTCCCCTGGAAGCAATCCGCGTTCAAGACATTTTTTGGACACCAACATCGCCGTACCAACCACATAATCCATGAGGTGCAATTCCGACTCATCTTTGATTTCTAAATTGCGTCCCGTATAGGTAAGGAACCTTCCAGCTAAGGCCTGCACACTTTCATGCTCATCGTAATACATTATTTTCGCGGCACAAATTCCCAGTTCTTGCGCTTCGCATGTCTTAACTAAATGCGATAGACTATCCGGCTTTACTGCCGTGTCGTTATTGAGTATCCATAGATATTTAAAATCCGATTTTGTTTGACACCATCGAATTCCAACATTGAATCCTTCAAAGCAGCCCCAATCGATTTCGGATTTAATAAATGTCAAATGAGGTGCGGCATTATTTTCGAGACCCTCAGCAATTAATTCGCCTTGTTGAGTGATGTAGGTAAATGAAATAGGGGCTGTCTGGTTTTTCACCGTGGCCAGAATTGGGGAGGCTTGCGGTGTCTCTGGTCGGAAATCACCTTTAATCCATGCCATTATTTTTTCCAGCGAATTATCTGGGGAACCATTGTCCACGACCACCACTTCAAAATTGGAATAATCGCAAGAATAAACCGATTCTAAGCATTCAATGGTATCTGACCAACCTCTATAGTTCAAAATGATGACATATACTTTTGGGGCGACCGATATTAAATCCATAAAATCCTCACGATTAACAATTTTAAAATCTGCTTTCGAACTGTTACGTCTATTGTGACTGAAAACTCAGCATTCGCTCTATTTTATAACCAACGGCAGAAAACCCCAGGATTGTCATTCAATTATTCTACTGACCCAGATGCTGCTCCAGCCACGTAGCTTCCTTATCAGCAATGGCATCCCAATTGAATTGTACAGCCCACTCCCTAGCCTGCAACCCCATTTTTTTGATTCGCTCCGGATCCCTTAAAAGTCCCAGGATAGCATTAGACAGGGCGATGGTATTTCCAATTTCGACTCGGATTCCGGAGAAACCATCCGATATACTGTTCTTAAAACCGGATGCTTCTGAAACGACCACGACCTTTCCTGCGGCATTTGCCTCCAGGGCGGCAATGCCCCAACCCTCATAACGCGAGGGGCTGCAGAAAAAAAGACATTGGGAGAGCAGCATGGATTTTTCCGCATCCGTGATATTTGTACGCAAGGAAACTTTATTTTCCATGCCCAAATGGCGTGCCAGGGCCAGTAGTTTTTTTTCGGACTCTGGATCGCCTCGGCCGGCCAGCACCAGCTTGAGTTTGGGGTGTTGGGCTGCGACCGATGCAAAGGCTTCGATCAGGATATCGAGTCCTTTCATGAAAATATCCAGACGACCGATGAAGGCAAGAAACGGCGGAGAAGATTCTGAAATATCCTTCACCTGGAGCAAGGCTGGATGGAATCCATTTGAAGTACGTAAGACCTGGGCTTTTGGATTGTAGCGCAAGATTTCCTCTGCTACTGCATCATTGAGAACAACGAATTTATTGGGAATCCGGTAATACAGGGATTCAAGCCTATCGAACAACCTGCCTGTGACCCCCAGCTTGTGGGTCCAATTGTTTCCAATAATATGATGGAGGACTCCATAAATACACTTTCTATGTAACCAGGCTACCGGCAACGGAGAATACAATGAAAGGCCAATTCCGATGTAGCCTCTTTTATGAAAGAGAATTCTCAAATTGGCCAAAACCACATATGTCAACCGCGAGAGTATTTCATTCCCTCCAAAACCAAGGGGGATTATTTCGACGCCTTGCAAGGATTGACGCCGTCCTCCAGGGTAGTTGCCTATATAAAGATGGACGGCAACAAAATTACGGCGAAGCCGACTCAGGACTTCCAGATCACGATACGCGCCTCCACCGGCCAACCAGGGGTTTTGCGTGGAATCATAGGAATAGAAATGAAGTGTTTTATCAGATTTCAAAGGTGGATTCGGCAAGCATTTAAAGAAAATATACTCCAATTGAAGACGTTACACGTTGGGAACGGCACACCCAGGGCTTGGAAAAATAAAACCGCATTTTGGCAGAAATCTTTGGTCCCCGTGCAGGGTATTTTAGTAATACCTTTAGACCATGCATACCAATACCCATCCAAGTCCAATCAGTATCGAGAAAAAACCCTGGGACTGGAATAAGATTTGTGCTGAACCGTATCGCCTCCTATTCCCCTTAGGAACTGCTAGTGCAGCAATCGGAATGGGTATTTGGATCCCGTATTATTTTTGGCCCCAAGCTTTTTCATATCCTGGCCAAGGGCATGCGGTCATCCAGATTCAAGCCTTTTTGCTTTGCTTTATCTTTGGGTTCCTGACAACCATGCTCCCAAAAATTTTGGGCGTCAAACCCTTGGATCCCATATCCTACTTAGCCTTTCCAGTCCTATTAATAAGCATTATTGCCGCTTCCTTGGCCAATGCCCCTTTCCTTGCACAAATTTTTCACCTTTTGATTCTTATCAACTTCCTGGGTTTTATCGCCAGAAGGTTTCCCCGCAGAAAATCAAATCCACCGCCCGCATTTCTGTTTATTGCCGTCGCCATGCTTGTCGATACGCTTGGGATTATGGCAAAACTAACTGCTTTATCCGGCTACCTAGCCGATTCGCTTACGGGTCCCACTTTAAGATCCAGTTCCATTTTGCAATACCAAGCCTTTCCGCTTCTGCTCATTCTGGGTGTAGGTGGTTTTCTTTTGCCCAAACTTTTTGCCAATGGGCCCGTTGATCCCCAAGCCTTGCGCTTAAATTCCGCTCGACGCCTAACGACACCCATTACGCTTTGCGCCCTGTTTTTGACGAGTTACGTCATTGAAATATTCGGCATTTTCAATGGCAATGGAAACATCAGTCTGCAGCTGGCATACACCCTTAGGGCAGCGGTCTGGACTTGGTTCCTCTTTGTGGAAATCCGTATCCATAAAGTGCCTGGAAAGTTACAGCCGTATTTAGGGGCTGTGCGTATGGCACTCTATGTGATGGCGGCTGCGTTGTTTATGCCCATTTTTCTGCCGCAATATATGCTCGCCTGGGAACATATGATTTTCATTTCCGGATTTATGCATTTGACCCTGTCCATCGCGTCCCGAGTCCTGACAGCACATGCTGGGCGACTGGATATCCTCTCTATGCATGGTCGGAAAATCAGGGTGTATGGCTCACTTCTCTTTCTTTCCATGCTGACCCGTATTGCAACTGAAATATGGACCGGTGGGCATTATTTGCACCTGGCTCTCGCCGCGGCTTTTGCCTTGTCTGCGTTGTTCATGTGGGGAAGAATATACGTCCCACTTGTAAAAATTCATCCAGGTCGATAAAGCTCAATTGGTTTTTATTGACCCATCCAAGTAAAACATATGGATCCGATTGTATGACGATCAAGAGTCGTTCCAGCCAGTTGCGCATAATAAATGCCTTTGGGACAGGATCTTAGATTCCGAAATTTATGACCATGCACGTCTACGAGTACAATTCCCAACTCTGTAGAATTCCCCGAAACCAAGATTCCATCTAATGCTTTCGCTAATCGCAATTCCGGAACAAAATTTCTTTTCCCATTAAATTCCAAATCGACAACCGGATCCGTGGGCTTAATGGGAATAGCAGCACTGATGGGAATCGTTCCATGGAACATTTGCGTGATTGCCCCACCCAATCGCAAGTACCAATCGGAAGGCAGAGTCGTATCTCCATCGGCATCAAAGGTCACCCATGTTCCCTGGTCCGGAGCGTATTTGCGGCGGGGCGCGGCTTTGAACATGGCCGTGCCTTCATTCACTTCATCGAACATGGCAATTTTCAGCATAGGTGCACCGGATCGCTTGGCATTAATCGCCTGCTCCCAAATGAACCGGCCATTGAGCCGGGGAATCGCATTCAGTGGATCTGTTGGCTTTAAATTATGCCACGAAAATCCGGGGAAGATAACGGGTTGATAACCATGGCCATTCGTTTGGGTACGCGCATTATCCGGGCCCAGGGTTGACGTAAGCCAATTGTCCGCGGTAGCGATACTGTTATAGCGTCCCACAGTCCAGGGCTGGACGATATCCATGCTGTCGTAAGCGGCATTCCAGGCTGAGTCCGTCATGGCGTCTTTGCTGAGGCTACGCCATCCACTCGGTACGCCTCCAATAAACGCTGCCCGGTACTGAGGTGCAGCTCCCCAATGGAACCAGTCCACCATGCTTTGGGCGATTTCGGGTGTGCCCGGATGTTTTCCATCATTAAAGCCGAAGCCCCAAATTGCCACTACCGGAAGGCCTTTGTAGTGAAAGTAACCAGGCTGAGTGGTGACATGTAATTGATCGACCAAGTACATCCAGTCCGTTTGAATTTGCGAAAGAATGGTACCTGCCGCCGTACCGGAAATATCGTACTCGATGGCGAAACCACGACCATGGTTATTGGCACCGTTCTTTACATTTTTGAGGACCGTATCGCCGGTGGACTTTTTTCCTGGAATATCAGCCAGAAATCGTTGTAGCAATACTCCATCGAGTCCGTAGGTTTGCATCCATTGAAAGTGACGGTCGACAACGGCGGCAGTTTGGGGTGAATACAAGTAAGCGGGTTGTCCACCGATGGTCATTGCGGTACTGCACAATTGGGAGGGTGGAAATTCCGTCACATCGGGATAAAAATCTATCAGCATGTTGGTACCTGTCGGGTCTCCACTGCTCCAATGCGTCCAACCGTTTCCAAAGCCGACGCCACCCGGACAGGAAAACCATCCCTGGTATCCAAAAACAACTTTCCCTTCGATATCAGGATAGGCTTGGGCACCCACCACCGTGAGCATCAAGAATAAAATCAGCCAAAGAAATTTTGAAATTGTACCCTCACTTGGGTGGACGATTGACACATTCTATTAATAATCGTGCCATTGAGAAAATACCGGCTGTTTTTTGCTGTGTTTCCTGGGCGAATATTTGGACTTTCGAAGAATTTGTTACTTCTTATACACACTTTACATGGAGATACTCATGGATCCCGTTGTTCATTTTGAAATGCCGTACGAAGACCGCCATAGACAATATCCAGAAAGCGATGGCGAAGGTTAAAAAGGCGGGCGGATAACTACTGGGTGAACCCATGGATATTCCCGGCGTGGGCAAATACATTTCCTTTACCGATACGGAAGGAAATAGAGCCAGTCTTATGCAAGTGATTCCCATGAACTCAAAACCGCCTAAGGCCAAGACTAAATCTAAAGCCGGCAAGAAAAAAGCAGTAAAGAAAAAGAAAAAGTAACAGGATAGACGTTTAAAGTGGGTGGAGTTAACCCTTGCGGGCGCATCCCAGGTAGGAAATCGCCAGCGAAGGGGTGAATCTGAATTTGAAATCTGCTGGTACCCGATGCGTGGCGATCATTTTCCAAAAGGCACTGCGTCCAATTTCTGGGCGCATGCCGGTCATCTCCAGGACTTGCATACCGCTGTTGTGGCAATATTCTCGTAATTCTTCAGGCTTGATGAAAAGCGACAGCACGTGCATGTGTTTGGGCGTATTCATGACAAACCATTCCAGACCCTTGATGACGATAAGCCAGGCCAGGAGATTACGGTTAAAAGTGTGAAAGAAGAACAGCCCACCAGGGCGGAGGACACGCGCCGCTTCCTCGACCACCCGTTTTGGTGTTGTAACATGTTCTAGAAAATCAAGGGCGACCACGGCATCAAAAACAGCCTCCCGAAATGGGAGGTGATAAGCATCAGCCATCTGATACGCCGCACGTCCCGATCCAGCACAAGCCCTAGCCCTAGCCACCTTAAGACTGCCACACGACATATCCACGCCGATGGCCTGATGGCCTTGTGCGCCCAGTTGGTTCACCAAGAAGCCAGCACCGCAACCGATATCCAGTATACGGCCTGTGCGCCCCTCTAGCGATTCATTAATACGCTGGATAACCCAGGGATGTTTAAGCTCTCCTTCTGCCCGCAATAGGGCCACAGGATTGTCCTCGGCTAAATACCATCGCTCGCCCAACTCGTCGTAAAAACCATTGTTGATGGTGGCTCGATCGCTAAGGCCCGTGGCCGGGGAATGATTCATATTTTTTCGGCCGGTTTCCATGGTCCGTTCCAATATAATAGTTGATAAAATAAGAAGACCGCGGTGAGGACAGTTTGGCCATGGAAAAAAAGTGAGAAGAAAACGTGACCGGGATCCGGAGTCGCCAAGGGGACGAACCGCCAGATGCCGGCGATGCCCAGGAGGACGGGATGAGCGATGAAGAGCACAGCGTGCAGCCATAACTCCCCGCCTTGGCAGTAACGGGCGTGGATCCACTCGTCCTTGGTGACGAACAAACTTGAAAAGATGGCGGCGATAACGTAAACCCAGAGGACGTTGCGGGTGGGTGGAAGGCTTACCAATAGGCCATAGCAGACAAGCACGGTGCATGTGTCTAGGGGGTGCCCCCATCGTTCCCAAGCCGGCAAGCCGCGACGACGATGGAACCAAACCTCGTCCACAAGCATCCCCAGCGCATGCAGTAAAAAGGGAATGGGGGCTAACCACCACATCGATCAGATTTTTCTGAACACGGTACCGAATACGGTGAGGCCTGGGCCGAAAGCCAAGCTCGGGATCAAAGTACCCGATTCCACATTACGGTCCGCCAGTAGATTGGCCCAAACATGTGGCAGCGTAGCGGAAGACATGTTTCCAAAAGCTTTCAGGACCGCACGACTTTCCGCAACCTGCTCGGGCTGTAAATCCAAAATCTGGGCAACCTTGTCGATGATGCGCGGCCCGCCGGGATGGATGGCAAATAGTCCATTGGACAAGGCATCTGTCCCATCCACGCCCACATTGGCGAAAAGGCGTTTGAGAAAATCCTTTAGGTTCGCTGCAATAAGATCGGGTACATCGCGCGACAACATCATCCTCATGCCATGATCGCCCAATACCCAACCTATAGCGCCGGATGAATCAGGGATGATTTCTTCGTGCAAGCCCAAGAGACGCAGGCCGCTACCTCCTTCATCCGGCGAAACGCTGTACCGGATATGCCCGTCCGAAAAAAGACTTTGCACAACCAATTGCTCAGGAATATGTCGGCCGGGATCCAAATGCAGGCTGCATTGCTCCGTGTGTACAATATCGATGCGTCGACCAGGGGCAGCAGTCACCCTTGGCGAAGCGATGAAGGCAGAAGCCATACGCAAGGCAGGCATAGAGGCATAGCAGCCCATATGATAGGCATGGATTACGCCCACGTGCTGCTGCCAACCTCGCTTGACCACCAACTTCTGCACGGCGCTAGGGGCCACGTACCCGGTGCATGAAACATGAATAATTTCTTCCGGCGGCGAAACCAAATCCGTGGGATAAAAAGCTTCCAGCTTACTGTCCGCGATTTCCGCGAACACTTCCATGCGTTCGGTCATACCCGCTCCATGTGGATGCTTAGCAGTATTGAAGATGCGCATCCTTTCCCAATCCTGGTGCAGGAAATCATCCAGCTCGAATCCGCGGAAGGCCAGACTTTCCGGCCCGCAACCGAAACGTGTAATATGCCTTTCCATGGAACGCCGAAATGCGCCTTCGTCGAAGCCTTCTCCGCGTACATTGGCTTCCGAACTCGCGTGGACGGCAGCCAACCACTTCACCGAGGACGGATGATCGGCGGTGTATTTAGGGCGCAGTATATGGAAATCCCCGACAAGACATGGAAAAGTCATTGTGTTTCCCTCCCGATTTCATCGGCTGGATTTAAATTGCTGGCTTTTGTGTCCGTTGGGGAGAAAGCTTGCCGTGAA
>JAYUHW010000068.1:0-40839 GCA_043766615.1 Fibrobacteria bacterium
TGCCAAACTCATAAGTACCTATTGGAGGCCCCTTTTTCAATCCAAAATATTCATAAGTCCTTGATATACCGTCGTTTCAAAAGATCTGCACCCAAATGATTTTCTGGTCAGTCGGAATTTCCAGTTCAATTTCATATCAATCCTTTGCTGTGAAAACTCACGTGCATGTTTGAAATGGAAAGTTTCCTATGGGTCATAGGCTAATCCAGCGGCGGCGGGTTGCTGCGAAATGCCGTTGAATCACCCGCCCAGGCACTGTAACTTTGCCACGGAATACCAATAAATTTGAAACGACCAATGGCATAATCGAGGTTATTAGACCAGTCCGCGGCCCATTGCGCAGTCAGATCGCGCCACCAATCGCCTCCCATGCTTCCAATAATTTTGCACGCCGCCCGGTCATCCGGTTTAGCAGGATTATCGGGAATCAGCCGCGCTTGAAAAGTGGTATATAGCCCGGAAACATTGGTCGACTGTAACGTGGTGCGACCAGTGGAATTCCAAAAATGGAAATTGTAACCACCACCCACACGCACCGAAGTGGAGCCGTCCGCCTCAGTTTTTTCTCCCGCTGGTTTGTGAACGTCACCGGCAAAGTTTTCGACATACGCTGAACCCTGCATACCCTTTGAAGCCTGGATCAAGTGCCATTTCCCATCGCTTTTGTATAGAGCGTATGTTCTCATGTCGCGTAAATTGACTCGATAGTTGACACCCGGATTTCCAGTGCTGGCCTCATAAATCTGTCCCCAGCCCATAAAGGCCGCCATGTAATTGGGAGGTTTCACGCCTGCACCTAAACGGGGCTTGGCTGTCCAGTCTCCGACAATTCCATGAGGCAAGGCTTCACCCGGTAGGATCATGTCGGAAAGCAGTGTATTCAAATTATTGATTTGGGCAGTGGTATCCGGCAGCAAACCCAATCGTAATTGGGTAGCGGTATCCGTGGAAAGGAGGTAAAGGCGCGAGGAAAAACCGCGCATTGAAAATTTTAATGTATGGGTCGTTGCATTGGTTTTAGCCAAAGCAAAATTTGGATTGGGATCCTTTTCCATAGCGAATGTGTACATGGGGTAGTGGCCAGTTTCGATAGTTGCCCCAAGAGTATTGAATCTTTTTGGCGGCTGGTTTTCTCGCACGCTTAATGCATGCGATAAAAATTGTCTTGAAGCATTGGATGTTGATGGACCGACAATATGGAATTGCCCGAGATCATTAGTAATGGAAGTCAAAGTGGTGTCTTCCATCGATACGACTTTTACTCCGGAAACGGGATCCCAACTGACCGAATCACGCACAATACCGGCAATATCCATGTGGGCTGTAGTTGCCATCGCAATCATTAGCCAGCCATTCATAAGCCACCCTTTTTAATTGTGAGCCAATTTTTAAAAAGGTATGGCTAAACCCGCAGAATTAAACTGGGCCGTTTAATATTCGCCGACTTAAAAAGGGGATTCAGTATTTAGCGTCCCTATTTGGTACATTTTAACCCTTAATTGAAGGCTAATGGCTTTTTCGGGACAGACCGTTACGCAATATCCGCAGGCATGGCAATCCTCCGGCCTACTCGCCGTGGCTAGGAGATTTCCATGCACCTTTGCCTTGAGTCGACCGAACCAAGACAGTTCATTTTTCTGATCTTGGGTAAGCGGAAGGAGCTCTAATACAGAATAGGGGCAAGCGGGTACGCATGGACCCTTGGCTTCACAGCGTGCGGGATCGATGACGGGGATGAATTTGCCTGACTCGGTAGGACAAGGCTCAGCTTTGGATTTCGCTGTATCTATCACGGCACGCCAACTTTCTATTTCAAATTTTGAACAATTCTTAATGTTGCCGTATGTCCAGAGAGGCTAAACGCAAAGCTCCCTCTGGACCAATCTGCAAAAAGTAGGTAAAAATGGTCCCTAAATTCGCCATTCCTCCTCCCGTTCCATCCCTAAAATCGCTAAGTTTTACTCGTTCCATTTCCAATTTCCCTTGGCAGAATTGCCAGGAAGGTCAGCATGTCTCGAGCCATTTACAGAAACCTTGCCAATCGACTGACTACCCTGCAAAAAGACGGTCTCTTTAAGGAGGAGCGCCCCTTGACTTCACCGCAAGGAGCGGAAGTCGCGTTGGGCACAGGTCAATGGGTCCTTAATCTCTGCGCCAACAATTACCTAGGCCTGGCGGATGATGCCGATGTCATTCATGCAGCTGAGCAAGGTTTGCGGGAGTGGGGCTATGGCATGGCATCTGTGCGGTTTATTTGCGGCACACAGGACATTCACACCAAATTGGAAACGGGTCTCGCTGCTTTTCTGGGTACCGAACAGGCCATACTTTTTTCTTCTTGCTTCGACGCCAATGGCGGTGTATTCGAAGCGCTGCTGGGCGAAGAGGATGCCGTTATCAGCGATGAGCTGAATCACGCCAGCATCATCGACGGCATTCGTCTTTGCAAGGCGAAACGTCTGCGTTACCGCAACAATGACATGGCCGATTTGGAAGCCCGATTGATCGAAGCCAAGGATGCTCGTTTTCGTCTCATCGCCACCGACGGCGTGTTTTCCATGGATGGAATTATCGCGGACCTCAGAGGTATTTGCGATTTGGCGGACAAGTATGATGCCTTGGTGATGGTTGATGATTCTCATGCCGTAGGCGTGCTGGGTCGGGATGGCAGCGGCACGGCGGACCATTGTGGGGTAACGGGCCGGGTACATATCCTAACCGGTACCTTGGGAAAAGCTCTGGGAGGCGCTGCGGGAGGCTATGTGGCCGCGCGTTCGGAAATTGTGGGGTGGCTGCGCCAAAGGGCCCGGCCCTATCTTTTTTCCAACAGCTTACCGCCGGCTTTGGCAGCGGCATCGCTCAAGGCATTGGAATTAGTGGAAGACGGCGAAGAATTGCGACGGCGATTGCGTGAAAACAGCGTGCGCTTCAGGATTGGATTGGAAGCCGCCGGCTTCAAATTGGTACCTGGCGAACATCCCATCATCCCCATTCTTATCGGAGACGCGAAGCTAGCCAAGGACATGGCCGCTCGATTGCTAAAATACGGAGTCTATGCGGTGGCTTTTTCTTTTCCGGTGGTTCCGGAAGGCAAGGCGCGCATACGTGTGCAAATGTCCTCTGCGCATACCCAGGATCAATTGGAATCAGCATTGGACGCTTTTGAAAAAGCGGGAAGGGAATCGGGAGTTTTAACATGAAAGCTTTGGGTAAGGATAAGGCGGAACCGGGAATTGCCATGCTCGACTGGCCGGAGCCAGAATGCGGCCCCAACGATGTGATTATCCGCATCAAAAAGACCGCCATCTGCGGAACGGATTTGCATATCCATAAATGGGACGATTGGGCCCGAGCCACTATTCCCGTGCCCATGCCGGTAGGCCATGAATTCTTCGGCACCGTGGCGGCTTTAGGGCGTGAAGTGCGCGGTTTATCAGTCGGAGAGCGCGTTTCCGGCGAAGGGCATATCACCTGCGGGCATTGTCGCAACTGCCGGGCGGGTCGTCGCCACTTGTGCCGCAATACTCAAGGCGTGGGTGTGAATCGGCCGGGTGCTTTTGCCGAATACCTTTCCTTGCCGGCAGTAAATGTGTTTCCCATTCCAGATGGTGTCTCCGATGAAATTGCCAGCATACTCGACCCATTGGGGAATGCCGTGCATTGCGCCTTATCCTTTGACTTAACGGGTGAAGACGTATTGATTACAGGAGCCGGTCCCATTGGTTTGATGGCCGCTGCGGTAAGTCGTCATGTGGGCGCCCGCAATGTCGTAATCACGGACGTGAATGCATTCCGCTTGAGCCTGGGTGCTGCCATGGGCGCAAATCGCTCCGTGGTTGCAGGCCCGGGGGCTCTGGACAAAACCATGGCGGAAATCAATATGGTGGAAGGTTTTGACGTTGGCTTGGAAATGTCCGGCAATGGCACGGCTTTTATCGATATGTTGGCGCATATGAATCATGGTGCCAAGGTGGCTATCCTGGGCATACCTCCCGCCAATACGGCCATTGATTGGGGGCAGGTCATTTTTAAAGGACTGGTATTAAAAGGCATCTACGGACGTGAGATGTTCGAGACGTGGTACAAAATGGTCTCGATGCTCCAATCCGGTCTAGACGTAACACCGGTGATAACTCATAGGTTTGCCGCCGACGATTTCCAGGAAGCTTTTGATGTGGCCAATTCCGGGAAAGCGGGGAAAGTGATTCTTTCCTGGTAGTTGGGGATGACTTAAAATTCCCTAAGAATTAAATAATTCCCTAAGAATTAAACTCGATTTGGGTTTTTCTCTGGGATCGAAAATATTTTTGTGCCCCATTTATGCCGTTCGGCCTATATTTATAGGAGTGTATGGAACCTAATTCTGAAAATATAACCGACCTTGGCGACTCCCTTATGGAGCTGCATGTTTCCGTGGTTAAACTAATTAGCGCAATTCAAGGGATGTCGCATACTTTGGAAGACAAAGATAAAATCCTGAATATGTTGCCTATGTTGGATTTCTACAATGACGATTTGCTGCGCAACATCAATACGATACGCGGCAAGCAAGACTAACTACACCCGCAGAACTAGCTATTGACCAGTACGGGCAGGCTCAATCGGATTTTTTCCATTTTCTGGCCATCCATTTCCATGATTTCAAAAGTGTAATTTTTGAAGCGGATGACTTCGCCTTGTTCGGGAACTTTTCCATGGACGAAAAGTATGAAACCGCCTAACGTGTCGATTTGAATCTCCGCGTCGTCAGGCTTAAGATTCTGACCCAATTCCGCATTCAGGTCAGAGAGGGAAATAATAGGGTCGATCAGAAAAATGCCTTCTTCAATTTTGCGGATGCGTGAAGTTTCCGTCTCGTCTTCATCGTGGATTTCCCCAACGATTTCTTCCAGGATGTCTTCCAAAGTGACCAACCCGGCCGTTCCGCCATATTCATCCACTACCAAGGCCATATGGATATGTTTCTTGCGCAGCTCCCGCATGAGTTCGCCAATTTTTTTGGTGCGGGGCACAAAATAAACTTCGCGCAGGAGACTCGCCAATTGAAAAGCACTCTGATCGGCATTTTCACTTAAACTGATCAAGTCCATTGTATGCAGGATGCCCTGGATCTTGTCCATGCTTTCTTGGTATACGGGGATGCGGCTGAACTTCTCAAGCTTGACGACTTCCATCACTTGGCGGAAGCTCGCCCCGATTTCCAGCGCTATCATGTCTACGCGCGGCGTCATGATTTCCTTGACTTGGGTTTCCCGTAAGTCAAAGATGCTTCGGATCATTTCTTTTTCATCATCCTCAAGTCCGCTGCGATCGGGATTGTCCTCATCGGCAGCCGGAGACATTTTCTGTAGATCTGTTTCACCCAGGAAGCTCAGCGTCGGATCAATTCCCAGTTTTCGCATAGCCATGTCATGCGTTTGAAAAAGGAATTCGCCTATTTTTCCCATCAGGAAAAAGCTGTAAATGTTGTAGACTCGTAAGGCGATATTGCCTAATGAGGGGGCAAAGGCTTGGGCTAAAATCGGAAATGCCCAATGGGAAATCAAAAAGGTGAGCACTAAGGAAACGAGTCCTAAACCTGCCAATTGATTGCCAGGCAGAATGCATTGCAAGTAATGCATTCCATTGATTATGGCGATTCCATCCAGAAGAAAGCGACCTAAACTGATGGATTCGAAAAACCCTCGTTTGGCCCAAACCTTGGTAGCCTCTGCAACCAGAGCCTGCGTTTTGACGGACTCACTATGTAAGGAATGTTCGCTATTCTGTCTTTGGAAGAAGCCAAGTACGGTTTTAACCGCGCTCAGAATCCCACTGGCACAGGCAGCTACAAGGAAGTAAAGCAAGGTTTGCAAGAGACTAGAGTTTGATTCCACGGAATATGAAGGCTAAAGGGTGCTCATTTTTTCAAACCTAAATATAGGTTCTCCATCAGGCGCATACGTTTGCGATCTTTGACATTCATATGGTCATAACCTGCCAAATGCAGAGCGCCGTGGACCACCAGCCGCTTTAATTCCGCATAAAACGAGTTTTTCCAGCGAGGGGCCTGGTTTTTGGCCTGTAATGAGGCGATATAGATTTCACCTAGAATATCCTCCTCCTCGTAAAGAAAGGAGAGGACATCGGTGACTTTATCCAGTTTTCGATAGCGCAGGTTCAAATTGCGGACATACTCGTTTTCACAGAATACCAGATTGACCGGACCGCTAAGCCCTTCAGCCCGCAACACCTTTTCGGCGAGGCGGGCTAAATTTTTGGGCCGGGGAATCAGAATAGAACCGGCATTCATGCAGGTTACTTTCAGCATACGAATCTGATTTAGTCGTCCGAGTCCGAGCCCACCTCGCCGGCGGTTTCGTTTTCGGTCCATTTTTTGAGAACGTCCATCACTTTTAGAGCTTGGGCGACAGAAGAAATATTGAACTTGCTTTTGGTCTTGTATTCGCCGTTGCGTTTTTGATACCTGCGAATGGAAATCTTGGCCGGTTTGAATTCACCCTTGGTTCTGTCCAGGTCTTGATACTTGAACATGATAGTGGCCCAAGCGCCTTTGGTGAGAATTTCCTTTTCTATTTCCTTACATACTTGTGTGCCATCTTCTTCCGAGAAATTGATGGTAATTTCGTCTACTGTGGTGGCCATATTCCCTTTCAAGGTCATTGCTATTCTAAGGTGGTTAATAATAGCCCAAGATTCGAAACCTGTAAGGGTGCCTGAAATGCTAATTTTTTGACCTATGCCCGCTATGACTTTCCCATCGGAGATTGATTTTGGAGCTCGATTCCCCCAGCTACTGGAAAAGCTGCGTTTGGGCGAACGCCTGACCGAGGCGGATGGGCTTATCCTGTATCAGGAAGCCCCCCTGCCTTGGCTAAAAACGCAGGCCGATGCGGTTCGCAAACGGCTGCACGGGGAGAATGCCTATTACAATCGCAATATCCATTTTGAGCCCACCAATATTTGTGTGTACGCTTGCAAGTTTTGTGCTTTCTATCGACCACCCAAAGCTGGCGAGGCCGAAGGGGCTTGGGAGTATAGCTTGGCGGATTTACAGTCCAAACTGGACGCCTATCCCAAAGGAACACTGACGGAAATCCATATTACGGGTGGTGTGCATCCGGAACGTGGAGTGGAATACGGGGAAGCCCTATGTGCTTTTGTGAAATCCCAACGACCGGAAATCCATATCAAGGCATTTACCGCCGTGGAAATCACTTTTTTCGCCCGTAAAAGTGGCATCTCGTTGACGCAAGCCTTAGAGAGGCTCAAGCTGGCAGGCCTTGGCTCCTTGCCCGGTGGGGGAGCGGAAATTTTCGATCCGGAGGTGCGCAAACGCATCGCTGGAGGCAAGGCACCGGCCCATACCTGGCTGGAGGTTCATGAAGCGGCCCACAGAATAGGTCTCCTGTCCAATGCTACCATGCTTTATGGTCATGTTGAGGAATACCGCCATCGTCTTGACCATATGTCCCGCCTACGCGATTTGCAGGATCGCACAGGAGGCTTCAAATCCTTCATTCCTTTGCGCTATCGCAATGAGTCCAACGCTTTAAGTCATATTCCCGAAGTGTTGCCGGAAGAGGACTTACGCAATTATGCCGTGGCCCGGCTCTTCTTGGACAATATTCCGCACCTTAAAGCTTATTGGGTCATGCTCGGATTGGATCAGGCTGAGGTTTCCCTCCATTATGGCGTGGACGATTTGGACGGTACCGTAGATGATACCACCCGTATTTATTCCATGGCCGGTGGCATGGCGCATCCGGCAGTCACGTCGGAAGACTTGAAGACGAGAATTCGCTCACAGGGTCGGGTACCGGTAGAACGGGATTCCGAGTATAGAATGCTACTAAGCGCCCCTTGAGGCTGCTCGGAAGCATACCTGGTTTGCAGAAAGGACTGTTTCTGCTTAATAAAAGGACTGTTTCTGCTCAGGAATAACGATCATCGAACCAAGGCTCGGCCGTATTGGAATAGCCGCGCAATTCCCAAAAACCCAGTAAATCTTGGGGCAAAAACAGGATTTCTTTGATCCATTTGGCACCTTTCCAGGCCCATTTTCTGGGGGTTATCATACGTACGGGTCCGCCGTGGTCTTTGGGCAAGTCGATACCTTCCCAGCTGTGAACCAGCAAAACATCGTCATCGAGGCATTCGCTGAAAGTCAGATTGGTGGAATAGCCGTCATACGCTTTTACATGCACATGGGTGACATCGGTTTTAGGGCTGACCAACTCCGCCAGTGTGCGGAAGCGAACCCCTTTCCAATGGTTGTCCATCCGACTCCAGGAAGTGACACAATGGAAGTCGGAAATATCGTCAACCTGGGGCAGCGCCATAAAGGATTCCCAATCGAGGACGGTGGGCTTTTCCACATTGCCTTTAAGAGTCAGTTGCCAAAGGTCCTTGGGCATGTCCGGCTGTACACCCAAATCCAGTACTGGCCAGTTTTTGACTTCATGTTGACCGGGAGGCAATTGCGGCATGCCGTGGCGATTGGGAGGGCCACTGCCTTGGACTTCACCCTCGGCGATCCGGCCACCGGATAACAAGCCTTTTTGGGCTCGGCGCATCTTGCCCCGAATCAAGGCTTCGTTGTAGGAATTTTCCGGTACTTTAGGTTGCTGGTCTTCTGACATAGTGCCTCCCGTCTTGGGGAGATAAAGTAGCAAAGCTCTTTAGGCCGCAAAGCTTTTGCTGTGGTTGTATCTTTACTGCCTGAACATGGAATATTCAAATGACTGCCGATAGCGAACGCCCAAAAACAGGAAAGTTTGCCACCGTGTTCGCTAGTGGTGTGTTTAAGGAAGTCGGTACTTTTGCCAATCCTGCCTTGGCATTTTTGTTTTCCGTCTGGGTAACGCATGCGATACTGCGGGTTTTTCTCATATTTCGTAAGGATGCCTTTGGTTCCCCTTTTGTAGGCAAACCGGACTGGTATATCTTTCATGCCTTTGCCATCGACGCATGGTGGATAGCCCTATGGTCGCTGCCAATCTTGATCCTGCTACTGATATGTGGCGTAGCCCATTGGTCAAAGGCCGCGCGCAGTTTTTTCTGGCTGCTGGGTGGACTGCATTCCGTACTCCTTCTCTGCACCGTTGCGGATCATGAGACGATGCGCTTCATGGGCATGCACTTGGATCTGTCCTCAATTTCCACCTATGGCAATTCCGCCGCCATTCGCGAAGTCTTTACCTTTGTCGCTGCGGATAAAAGTGTGCCTTACCTTTCCCTGGGTATTTTTATCGCTTGTGTGCCCCTTACCTGGATCTTTTATTTTGCTTTTTTCCGAAATAGACCCTGGGTCCGACGTCCCGGATTGGCTTTAGGGGCTTGGCTTGGAACCCTGGCTGTGGTCGCGGCAGCGTATGTTTTTCTCAATATCATTTGGACCGGCGGTTTCCGGATGCTTAAATTGCGGCCTTTTGTTTCTACGGTCCTGATTAGCTTGGCAAACCATAAAAGCGCGCAGCTGGCAGCCGTGGACCTATCCCAATTGGGAAAAGCGTTTCAAAAACAATGGCAGTTGGAACAGGGGGACAGTACTTTTATTTTTCCCGATTCGACCTATCCCTTTTATAAAGTACCGGTAGGTCACGACTCTTCTATCGTAGTGCCCCCAAAAGGAAAACCTCCCAATATTGTGATGCTGATTTTGGAATCGCATCGCGGCGTCAATTGCGGTTACCTTAAACCATATGGGGCCATAGCCGATGCCACTCCGGTGATGGACAGTCTCGCTGCTGGACAGGCGCATGCTTGGACTCGTTTTGCCTGTTCGGGAATTCCCACCATCAATGCTTTGATGAGCATTCACCTGTCCATACTTTCTCATCCATCCCGCATTATCGCGAGCGATTTTACCACGTTACGTCATAATGCCTTTACTGCCGTATTGGGTCGCCACGGGTACCGGACTCACTTTTTTAGTGCTGCCGATCCTGCCTGGGATGGGCAAGTTCCTTGGCTGCGCCAATGGTACCAAGGCGTAACCTATGATCGAAGCCGGGAAACGGATGATGCGACCCTGCAAAATATGGCACAGTGGATGAAAGACAGTTTAAATGGGGAACGCCCTTTCCTGGTGACCGCTATGACTAAAACCAATCACTACCCGTTTAATCATGAGCCTGGCGTGCGTACAGTGCCTGCGGGCGCGTCCTTGCAGGAAAAGATGCTCGCCACTATGGAATACACGGACGCTTCAATAGGCCGGTTTCTGACGGAAATCAAGCAGGAGCCTTGGTTCGACAATACCATCGTGCTTATTCTCGCCGACCACGGATTTCCACTCTCCGAACATGGCTCCTCGAATATTGGTTTTGGACTCTATACGGAATCCGTTTGGATCCCTTTCCTAATGCTCGGACATCACCCACGCATGGGCAATCCCGAACTACATGACTACCCAGCCAGTCAATTGGATATTGGTCCGACAGTCCTGGCCTTAGCCGGCATCCAGGAAGCGAATCATTATCTCGGACATGATCTTTTTCGTCGGACTTCCGGCATGAATAGTTTGAGCTACTTGGTCAGGGGCGAACAGGGTTCACTGGAATATGGTTCATTCGCGCACGACTCTCTGAACCAGCAGTATTTCCGAATCCATGAGCCGCTTGGCGAAATTCCCCGGGAACAGGGTCGCGAGATTTTCAATACACGTATCGACAAAGCAGAAAGGAAAAATCTGTTAAATACCCAGGACGGTGTCGGGTATGATTCGTTGGTTCACTTTCTGAGGGCAGTGACGCAATTGAATACGAACGCCGTTGAAGCAAACGCCCTTTGGCCGGATTCCTCACAACCAAATACATCGTCTCGGTCCAAATAGCTCTAAATTTCAAATAGCAGTATAAACCACTATTAACCTCATTAGTAAGGCATTGAGACCTCTCCAAAGGGGTTGAAAATTCCTTCGACAATGTTAAATTTGACCCCGTCTTGGAGTTCACACTCCATTGGGGTCATAGCTCAGTTGGTAGAGCGCTTGCATGGCATGCAAGAGGTCTGGAGTTCGATTCTCCATGGCTCCACCAGAAAGCCTCGGTTTCCTAAATTACCGAGGCTTTCTGGTGGCATTCAATAATCCCAAAGCGTTACGTGCTACGCAACCGACTTTGCGATATCGGTTGCGTTTCTTTTCAACTCAGAAATAGAACACTGTTTCCTTTAGATTTGGTCTTATAGATCCGTTTTGTAATTTAGAACTGAGCAATTTAATTGCCTTCCACCATATTTTTGCTGTACTCTCTTGGAAGGGCTTTTGATGCGAAATGTAGGGAAATGATGCAAAGGTTTTGGGCCTTTGCCCTTGGGGTAAATTGAAAAAATGCGCACCAAACGGCTCAGGTATTTTCCAAAATTTTTCCGTTTCCGCCATTTCCGCCGCCTTTATTTACGGCAATTCCCGCGCCGTAAAACCATGGTTGGCGGTCTTTTACATAGGCTATTGGGGGAAAGATTATTCGATCACCGGCTTTGGAAGCCGGAACGACAAACTCTGGCCGCTGGCCTAGCCATCGGCATTTTCGTGGGGCTAATGCCTACCTATTGGGTTCAAATAATAATAGCCGTCAGCCTGGCATACATCCTCAAAGTGAATATTACGGCCGCTGTACTTGGTACGGCAATCACCAACCCCTTCACAACCATTTCCATTGTCAGCCTACAATACAAATTAGGATTATGGATTATTGGGCCAGATGGCCCTCAAAATTTGAACCAGTATCCGGATTGGATCGAAATTGGATTGAAGCATGGCACACCCTATTTAATCGGCTGTTCGATCACGGCAATAGTTGGAGCCTTTCTCGGTTACCTGGCCATCCTTTTATTTTGGAATGCGGGAACTAAAGTCAAAGAAGCTCGTCACAGCCAAAAATAAAAACCCTGTTTCAATGTCCGACCTTTGCCTGCTTAGAGGATTGAGACATGATATTATCCGTCCAAGCTATACCAATTGCCGAAATGATAAAAACCAAATGGATGAGAGTTTGCCACATCACACCCATTTGGGTATACCCCGCTCCGACTGCCTCAATCGAATTTAGTGCTCCAAGCGAACCGATGGCAATGAAGGTTTTCAGCAAGTGAATCGAACTGATTCCAATGATGGCCATGGCCAATTTCACTTTTAGAACCGAGGCGTTAACATGGCTCAGCCACTCTGGTTGGTCAGGATGCCCTTGCAGATTAAGGCGTGACACAAAAGTCTCATATCCACCTACGATTACCATTACAAGTAAGTTGGATATCATGACTACATCGATTAGGCCAAGTACCGCCAGCATGACAAGTTGTTCGCTAAGGCTGGTGGCACCCATGATAAGGTGGAATAGTTCTTTGACAAAAAGTATGACATAAACACCTTGGGCGATTATCAGCCCAAGGTACAAGGGAAGCTGCATCCAGCGCGAGCTGAAGATGAGCCAGGACAAGGGATGAAGCTTGGGGCCTGGGTTGGAGTTCATTCGCGTTCCTTTTTTTCCAATTTGCCTTAAATTCAAAACCCACGACGTTTACCAAAAGATCCAAAAGTTCCGAAAATTCCGTAAAGGACGGGCAAGACCAGCAGGGTCAAGCATGTAGAAGATAGAATTCCGCCAATCACTACAGTCGCCAAGGGTCTTTGTACCTCAGCCCCAGTCCCGGTAGCCAAAGCCATCGGAATGAATCCAAGTGATGCAACCAGGGCGGTCATCAAGACGGCGCGTAAACGACTCTGGGAACCCTGAATTATAGCCTCATCCAAACCCATGCCATCCTTTCGCAGCTTGTCTATAAAAGTAATCATGACCAATCCGTTTAGCACTGCAACTCCGGACAACGCAATGAATCCGACACCGGCCGAAATGGATAAGGGAATTCCGCGCACAAAAAGTGCCAAGATGCCGCCAGTTAGCGCCAAGGGTATCCCACTGAAGACGAGCAGAGAATCCTTTACGGATCCGAGGGTTACAAATAGGAGGAAGAAAATGAGTACCAATGCCAAGGGAACTACCATCTGCAAGCGTTTGGAGGCGGAAATCAATTGCTCGAACTGACCTCCCCAGGCTGTCCAATACCCGACCGGTATTTCCACTTGATCCCTAATTTGCGATTCGGCATCCTCCACGAACGAGCCTATGTCGCGGCCCCTTACGTTTGCCGTGACCACTACCCGGCGTTTGCCGTTTTCCCTGCTGATCTGGTTGGGCCCGAGCTCCAAGGCAAAGGTGGCGACGTTGCCGAGCGGAATAAAATTTACCTCGGATTTTTCGGATTTGTCGTCCAATGGGATAGGTAGCTTTTTAAGAGCCTCCTTATCGATTCGAATGGATTCAGCCAGTCGGACAATTAAGGGGAATCGACGATCGCCTTCCTGTACCAGGCCCGCTTGTTTGCCGCCGACTGCAATCTCCACCACTTCCTGGGCATCGGAAAGATTTAAGCCATACCGAGCCAAAGCATCTCGATCCGGGCTGATGGTGAAAACGGGCAATCCCGTCACCTGCTCAACCTTAACATCGGCAGCGCCGGGTATTTTTTCCAGGATTTTGTTGATTTTCTCACCCGTTTCCAGGAGTACATCCATGTCATCGCCGAAAATCTTCACGGCTACATCACTGCGCACTCCGGCGATCAGTTCATTGAATCGCATTTGAATAGGCTGGGTGAATTCGTAGTTGTTCCCCGGCAATTTCAGTAATGCTGCTTCAAGTTCTTTTACAAATTCGGCTTTAGTCTTTTTTGGATTCGGCCATTCGGATCGGGTCTTGAGCATTACGAAACCGTCCGCGACGCTGGGAGGCATGGGGTCGGTGGCGATTTCCGCTGTGCCGATTTTAGCGAAAGCATCTCTGACTTCGGGAAACGCCTTAATCCTTCTTTCCAGGACATGCTGCATGGCTACCGCTTGATCCAGGCCTGTACCGGGTATTCGAAGCGCGTGGAGGGCCACGTCCCCTTCATCCAGGCTGGGGATGAATTCGCTGCCCATGCGCGTCGCCAGCAAGCCGCAAACCAGCACGAGCATGGAGGCGGCGGCCAGTGTCGCGGCCCGGTTTTTTAAGGCTATGGTGAGAAGGGGGGCGTACAGGGCCTTGGCGGCCCGCATCACGCGGTTTTCTTTTTCGGAAATCGGTCCGGTGAAAACAATGGCAATGACTGCGGGTATAAATGTCACCGAAAGAATCATGGCTCCCAGCAAGGCTAAAATAACCGTGTAGGCCATGGGGTGGAACATTTTCCCCTCTACTCCAGTCAAGGTTAGAATCGGCAGATAAACCGCAAGAATAATAAAGACCCCGAAAATGCTGGGTCTCGCCACTTCTTTGGTGGCCGAAAAAACCAAGGCGAATCTTTCCTCGCGAGTTGGGAGCCGTCCCAGGCGGTGCTGTCCTTCCGCCAAACGACGAATGCAGTTCTCGACGATTATAACGGCGCCATCCACAATCAATCCAAAATCCAGGGCCCCGAGGCTCATCAGGTTTCCGCTAATGTGGCCATGGACCATGCCGGTAATCGTGAAAAGCATGGAAAGCGGAATGATGCAGGCCGTTACCAATGCGGCTTTGAAGTTTCCGAGGAGCAGAAAAAGCACCACTATTACGAGTACCGCGCCTTCCAGGAGGCTCTTTTTCACCGTCTCGATAGTGCGATCCACCAATGTGGTTCGGTCGTAGACCGTTCGGGCAATAATCCCTTTGGGTAAGGATCGGTTTATTTCCTCCATTTTTGCTGCCACCCGCTGGGATACAACACGGCTGTTTTCTCCCATCAGCATGAAAACGGTACCCAGCACGGTTTCCTCGCCATTCATGGTGGCCGCTCCTGTCCGCAGTTCCTTTCCGATGAAGACCTCAGCCACACGGTCGAGATGAATGGGAATGCCTTCATGATGGCCTATCACGATGCGCTGGATATCTTCAATTGTGGCAACCTGGCCGGGAATACGAATGAGTTGCTGCTCCCCGTGGTTTTCGATGTACCCGGCGCCTACATTCGCATTATTTCGTGCGAGCGCATCCAGGATATCTTGAAAGGTCAGCCGGTAGGCCACCAGCTTATCCGGGTCCGGTGCGACCTGGAATTGTTTGTCGTATCCGCCGATGGAGTTGACTTCCACCACACCGGGAAGATTCCGAAGCTGGGGTTTGATGATCCAATCCTGAACGGTGCGGAGTTCCGTGGGAGTGAAAGCCTGCCCATTCTCATTACGGGCATCTGGCTCTGCTTCCACCGTGTACATGTAGATTTCACCAAGTCCTGTGGCGATGGGTCCGAGCGAGGCTTCTAATCCAGGAGGCAGCTTTCCGCGAATCTCCTGCAACCGCTCGCTGAGAAGCTGGCGGGCGAAATAAATGTCTGTCCCATCCTTGAAAACCACGGTCAACTGGGAAAGTCCATATCTTGAAATGGAGCGGAAGTAGTCCATAGCCGGTAGCCCGCCCAAGGCGGTTTCGATGGGGAAAGTGATCCGCTGTTCCACCTCCAGGGGTGAAAAGCCAGGCGCCTCCGTATTGATCTGCACTTGGACGTTGGTGATGTCGGGAACGGCATCAATGGACAGGTATTTGCAATTGTAAAAGCCCACGGCAGCCATGGCCAGGGTGGTAAGTAGGACAAGCCAGCGATGACGGATGGTAAAGGGAAGAATTTTCTCAAGCATGAATCTTCCCACCCGTCCAGTTTTCCAGGGAATCAATGATCATGGCTGGCCCCAGCTTTTCCAATATCTGCTTTTATCACGTAGCTGTTTTTAGTGACATACCGCTCACCGGGCGCAAGGCCGGATACCACCTCCACCCATTCCTCATCTCTCCGGCCCAGTTCCAAGGGGCGCGCTTCAAAGGTGTTGCCGACGATGATGAATACTACGTCCCAATCTCGGAATGTCTGGAGCGCTTCGGCTTTGACGGCTATAGGTACGCGGAACGATTCCAATACCACTTTCCCTTTTACGAATAACCCAGGAGGCCACTGGCCGCTTCGGTTGGGGATAGGAGCCCTAGCCGTCATGGTTTGAGTATGCTCAGCCCCGATGGGAGAAAGGTAGGCCAAGGCGGCAGTAACCGTTTCCGTTTCTCCACCTGCGTCCACGATTACTTTTTGGCCTTTCCTCAAACGAGAAAAGTCATGCCGGTAGACGCTAAAATCCGCCCAAACCGAGTTCAAATCCGTGATGGCAAAAAGTTCTTCCTCGGCGCCCACGGTTTCTCCGGCGGTAATATGCTTCCTGATAACAGTGCCTTCAATCTGTGATACCACCGAGTACGCTTCCAGGCTCTCATTGCTTTCGACTATGGCAAGCACTTCTCCCTTCTTGACTTGTTCACCCAAATGCTTGCGCACTTCCTTGACGATGCCGGGAAATCGGGCGAAAATATGCGCCAAGCGATCCTCATTGGGCATGATTTTCCCATTCAGGGAAAGAGTTGATTGCATAAGCGCCGGACCCGCGGAATCCACTTCTATGCCGGATGCTTGCATAGATTCCAGATCCATCTCCACCCGTCCCTCAACTTGGGAATAGTCCCATTCGCGAACCCTGCCAAGGACTTCCGATGTGATTTTTACGTCGAAAGAATGCGGCTCCTCCACGGTTTTGTTCCCCAAAAGAAAAGTGCCTTGGGCCGTAAATTTAATTGTGTCAACCCTGCCCCCCAGACGATGCAATTCTACTTGCAAGGCTGCACCTTCCACCGGAACTGGCTTTTCATGATCAAATAGGTAAGCCCGGAATTGCGGCGGCACGCCGGTTTCAAAGATAGAGAGCTCCAGGGCAAAATCGCCATCCCTGAGCATTCGGCCCCGATGGGGTCCGCGCTCCATTTCTTCGTGTTCTCCGTGTTGCGCGTGGTCGTGTTCGTCGGAGGAAGCGGATTTGTTCATCCTAAGTACCATATAGCCTAGGAGGAGGCCAGTAGCGATGATGGCGAGGGTAATTAAGCTCGATTTATTTTTCATATTTTGTCTTCCGTTCCAATCAGGCGATTCAATTCAACGTAATCCAATTGATATTGCAGTAGGCATTCTAGATGCCGAAGCTTGTGTCGAAAGAGTTCAGACTCGGCACTTAAAACCTCTAGCATTCCGAATCTTCCACGCCGGTATCCTTCTTCAAGTACATTTGCAGCCTGTGCAGCTTGGGGAATCAAAAGACTGCGCAAGGTTTTGATTTCATCTAGTGAAACCAATAATTTCTCGTGAAAATCTCCAAGAGTGGATTTGAGATCTAGCACCGTGGCCTTTAATTCAGATTTGGCTCGCGTAACTTCATGACGCGCTTCTGCGCGTCCCCCTTGGTTCCGGTTTCGTAAAGGTAAAGGAATAGATATTCCTCCGACTAAGGCAATGTCTCCCGGATCCGCAAAATGCCGAACACCCGCATTAACAGCTATGTCCGGGCCATAAAGACGTTGCGACTGATTCCGTTTGGCCTCGGCTAGGATCACGCTCTGAGACCGAGCCATGGCGACCGGACTGCTGTCAATTTTTGAATACAACTCCTCTAGTGATTCCAACCTTCCTAAAGAATCCAGTTCATCCAGCAAGGGAGGAAGGGAAATGTCCTGTCCGCAAAGCCCAGCCAATTTCCGTTTTGCTGACTCTAAGTGGAGCCAATTTTTTCGAATTTCCATTTCAGCTTCTGTCACTGCCAGGCGGGCGCGGATTTCATCGACCTTGGAGGCAACGCCTTCACCAACGCGCCGTATGACAACTTCCAGTAGTCGTTCAGAATGTGACTTGGCTTCCAAAGCCAGGGAAAGCCTCCTCTCGGCGTGTAGCACTTGCATGAAATTGGAAATAGTCAGGGCGCGAATCTCCATGCGACGCATTCGCAAATCCATTTCCGTCAGGTGTTTTTCCGCCGTGGCCACTTTTACGCGCTGGCGGCGCTTTCCTGACCACTCCAAGGTTTGGCTGAATTGTACTGTGGTTTGGGCCGCCTCTACTCCTCGATGCGCGCCAGTTCCGGCCCAGTCTTCAACTTCCAGGCTGATCTCAGGATTCAACCCTAGGGAAGACTGCTCCAATACGGCCTCCCGGGATGCCACGGCACTGCGACTCGCTTCCAAAGCGGGGTGGCTATTTAATGCCAAGGCGATTGCGGCTTTAAGGGAAAGGGAATCGATTGCTTGCGTCCTGGCCGTGCCGACCCAAATCAATCCGCATGAAATAATGAGCTTCCAATGCATGAAAAACCTCTTTGCTGATTCGTGAATCCGAATACGGGTTCCGGATTGGGAAATATGAAACGACTGAGACCGTTAAGGTCAGATCGCCGATGCAGTCAGGTGAGGTTTAAACGAGGAGTCGAACGGAACAAATAGATATTAATGCCAGCGAGGGTCGGGGTGGAGGGGAAATCCGCCAGGCACAGGAAAAGGGAGAAACATATTGGAAAACCTGTTTTAAAAGCAGAATGCCAGGTGCTTGCAATGCAGGCTGAAGTACTGCACGCGTTTGTTGGATGGCAGACTTTGTCGATTCGCAAAACATCGGGATATCGGCACAATTGCCACAATGGTAGTCTCTGTCTAGGAGGAAAGATACTGAAGAAGAGGCATGCCCATAAGCTTCGCTGGCACTACAGCGCTCATTTTCCGACAACTCCAACTCAACATGGCCATCTTCCCCAATGCAAAGTACAACTCCGGGCAGGGCTTTAGGGTTGGCCATAGAAAATAGACACAGGCTGTATATAAGTAAGGCTTGGAAATATTTTTTGATGGCAGGCATTAATTTTTTTTACTCAGAAAATTTTTCTCTTAGGGTCGAAGGCATTTACAATCTGCAAAATCGAACTTTAATTTTCAACAAAAAGGTCTTTTATCCAATTGAACCTCAAAAAGCCCTCTGAATCAGTTTGCCGCTTTTCTTTGCAAATGCAAGCTGCGTTTGGCAACCAGCAATCGGGCTTCCAGTACGGCAGGATCCCATACTTTTTCAGCTACATCATCGACACCCGCTTTGATAGCCTCGAGGTGAAGTTGTTTGTCCGCATTTGCTGTGAGTAGAAGAAAATAGAAGGGACGGTTATTCAGAATTAATCGTGATCGTTTACAAAGTTCGATGCCTTCCATTCCAGGCATGGACCAATCGCTGATACAAATATCCGGCGGGCTTTCTGCCAGGATTTTCAAGGCGGACTCACCGCTCTGGGCTTTGAGTACGCTGCACCCTTGTTTTGTAAGTTCGGCGCTTAACATGGCAAGGTCTACGGGATCGTCATCGACTAGCAAGATGCGTATCGGCTGTTCCATTGCTCGATCAGTCATGAAATTCAGCTACTTTAGGAATTCGGACCACTGCAAACCAAAACTCCTTCATCTGTGAAATCACATATCTAAATTGGTCCATATCTGGAGGTTTAGTGATAAAGCAGTTGGCTTGCAATCGGTAGGACTCCAATATATCCTTTTCCTGGTTTGAAGTTGAGAGAATGACCACTGGGATATGCAGGATTTCCGGCTCGTTTTTGATTTCGGCCAAAACGTCCTTTCCTGATTTCCCAGGTAGATTCAGATCCAACAGAATCAGGTCGGGGAGGAGAGCGTTGTGGAAAGGAGGCTTACGGAGTAATTTGGATAATGCGGTATCTCCATCGGAGGCAACGTCCAATTCCACCAACAACTTTGTGGCCGCAAGTGCGGCTCTGGTCAATGCGACATCAGCCATATTATCCTCAATCATAAGGATACGGATGGGCTCATACTGCATGGAATACCTCTTTCTGAATGTCCTTAATAGAATTGGATTGGATAACTTCTGATGGAAATTCTATGTAAACGGCTACGCCTCCAAGGCTGGAGTCTTCCATTTTGATTTGGCCACGGTGTTGCTCCACAATGCGACGGCATAAAGAAAGGCCGATTCCCGTGCCTTTTATATCTGATTGATTGTGTAATCTTTGGAACATTTGAAAAACCTTTTCTCGATACTCTGGTTTAATACCAAGGCCATTATCCTCTATCTTTACGATCCATTTTTGCTTCGCTTGGTGAGCGCTTATACGAACCAAGAGCGGTTTTGATTTGTTTCGATATTTAATGGAGTTCATCAGGAGATTGTCGAAAAGCTGTGAAAGTCTAATTGCATTGCCTTTGATTACGGGTAGTCCGGGTAAGACCTCTACCTTGCCATCCACGGCGTTCAGGTCAGGTTCCAGATTTCGAATATTGCGGGCGAATAAGTCGCCCAGATCGATGGATTGGGCTGCCTGAGGTACCTTTTCAACCCTGGATAATTCAAGCACGCCCGTTATCAATTTCTGCATACGATCCACGGCCTCGGCAATGAAGCGGCCATATTCCCTAGACTGAATGTCTTTCTGTATTTCCGGATTTTCCAAAAGCAATTTCACGAAACCGGAAATATGGCGTAGAGGCGTTTGTAAATCATGTGAGGCAATGAAGACGAATTGCTCCAAGTCTGAATTGCTGCGTTCTAGGTCCTTGGTGAATTCACCTAATTGCAGATTTGCTGTGAAGGCTTCATTTGCCTTGGCTTCTGCCTTAGCACTTAAATTTAAAGCGAACCAAGTAAAGGCTGCAAGTAATAAGCCGGTAATCGTAATGACGAAATAGGCCCTATGGTTCATCGTATTCCTTATATACGCAGCGCTGGAAAGATCGACTATTGCTGTTCGGTTTGCAAAAGGAAATGCGGTTTGCGTTATGCTGGTGGGCTCAAGAAAAAACTCGGCGGAAGCAAATCGAATGGGCTTGGTGTTTTCCATTAGGTCGAGAGAATTTGGAAAAAAGCACCTTAAATCAATGCCGAACCCGAAATCGCGGGACTGATTTTCAAATAGCGCTTCCATTGGAACTGGACTAGTGAGCATAGCCTGCATGGGCCGATTAAAGCGTTTAGATTGTACGGTAATCCAAATCAGTTCGGGAAAATCCTTGAAGTAATTCTGAATATCAAGTGTGTCGGGTTTGAAACCATTTTTAGTATTTTGGTTTTCTCTTGCTTCCAACCTTAGCATTGCTTTTTCTGTATTTCTGAATCCCTTTTGGGCCATGGATTGGATCCACGTCCCTTCCTGCAACACTTGGGTTGTTACGGATTGTTTCGCATGCATGATAAGGGTGATTGTGACCAAGGCGATCAGGAACCAGGCTCCAGCTAGATATGGCGCCAAATGCCACCGCTCCTTTATTGTATGCTGCCGCTTCTCAATTGGAGTGCCTATAAATGCCAGGGCTAATAGGAATAAGCATAAAGCAGAATGAAAAGCAATCCGTGTCATTTGCCCCCATCCATAGGCCTGTTCAATTCCAAAGGCATACCCCATCAGCGCTGACGCACTGAGGGAAAGTACGATGGGAGGAAGGAATGGGCGGATGCGGCGAACCCAAAGCGGCAAAAGCTGCAATTCTCCAACCAGGATAACGCCGATCAGCAAATGACAAATAACGGTGATCATGGACATCCTACCCGGTGAGGATGTTTTTATTAGTATAAAATCCTTCACGAATAGTTGGTCGATGCCACCTTTAATTCCAAAAGCCGTTTCGGCCAATGTCAATAAGGCTACCAGAAACACAAAGAAACCTACTCCGATTCGAATTTTACGGCTTGTTGGAAATGAAAATGTACCTATCCAGACTGCAATGGCTTCCAGTGCAAAGCAAAGCGCAGTATTGAATTTCATGGAAGCCCAATGGGAATTGATTTGGGTCAAAGTTTGGTTACCCGTGAACCATCCTATGATTGCCAGTAGGCTGATTCCAAAAACTAGTACCGAATTTAACCGGGTCCAATTTCGCATATTGGAATCAAGGAGTGAACCCGATTGGGTTTGCATTGCCTATACAGCCCGTTTCCAGGAGTGCTCCCGCGCCATCAATGGACGAAGGGTATTCCGGAAAGTTTTAGCGTCAAAAGGTTTTGGAAGGAACGCATCTTCTCGTTGAATTTGACCTTCTTCGATTAGTACTTCCCGTGAATAGCCGGACATGAAAACAACTTTCGTTTCGGGGTGGGTATCCCGAACGCGACGAGCGACTCCTGGTCCGGATCCCTGCGGCAGGCGAACATCAGTCAGAATGTTAAATCCTTCTAGGGAGAGAAATATCCGAATTACTTTGAGCACCATTTCCTCGTCTTCAACAACTAGAACTCTTTTTTCATTCTACAGCCTGCTTTTTCCCAAGCCCATGCAGGTTGGTAATGTATCATCGCACAAAAAGCGAATGAGAACATCAGGCTTGGGCGCTATTTATTGCCGCTCCTTTCCCTAGCTGGTATATAGGGAAATGACCTACGGTTTTAATAATGTATCCCGATGGCAAAATCCACCGAACATGCGATAATAGCGCTATGGGAATGCAAAAAATGGAGTGGCCCGTTTTATGGGCTGGGTTGGTTTATGGTGTACTTTGCCTTATCAGTGTCAATTTTACGGCGCATCCTGGTAATTTCGCAATATTTTGGCCTGCCAATGGCTTTTTCCTGGGATGGATGTTGTGTCAGCCTATTCCCCCCAAAATTGGCTGGGTAAGCGTTCCCGCGATTTTTTCCTTTGCCTCCAACTTAATCCTTGGCACCTCACTGAATGCTTCAATTGGATTCACCATTGCAAACGGGCTGGAACTTATAATCGCAGTGCTTTTATTGCGCCGCCTCAAAAAAACCACGGAATTTATCAAGAGCTTGGAAGGAATGCTTGGCTTTTATGGCTTAGTCTGTCTGGGTGCCTCGCTGATTGGAGCGCTGATTGGAAGCGCAACTATTTTCTTCGTCTTTCATGGCCGCTACTTGCCGTCTTTTTTTGCATGGTTATTGGTGGATACTGCCGGCATGGCGATTACAACTCCCGCTGTGATCACATTTTTAAAATCTGAATATGCATTCGAACAGTCCATTCGAAATCGAATTGAATTTATGGGTTGTACTATTCTGGGCGTATTAATACTCGTGCTCGCTTTTATGGAAACGGAAACCGCACTATCCACTTTGCCTCGGCCTTCACCTTATTTCATCATTCCTGTGCTTGTTTGGTCTGGCATACGATTTGGAATGCGTGGGGTAACCTTTCACTTGCTTGGAGTATATGCCTTTGTGACATGGTGTGCAGTCAATGGTTTCGGACCATTCAAGATTGCAGGGATTCTGAATATTCGAGGTCTGGTTTCTTTGCATCTTTTTCCACTCGCCGCTGCAGTTAGTTCTCTTGCACCCGCAATTTTGCTTGAATCCCAACGAGCCATTGCAGTGCGCTTAAAGCACCGTGATTCCCGTTACGGCGGATTATGGAATAGCAAATTGATTGGGATTTATATTACCGACCTTAATGGAAATATCCGCGAAGCCAACGACACTTTTTTAGCCTTGATTGAAAAGTCTCGGGCGGATCTAGAATCTGGAAAAATTGATATTCTTAAATTGGCTACGCCAGAATATATTGCCTCTGCTGTTAAGAACCAGGAAAAGTTTTTGGAACAAGGGCAGATTGGCCCATTCGAGCGGGACTGGATATTAGAAGATGGTCGCCGTATTGCCAGTCTCGTATACGCGAGCATAATGGACGAACCGGATCGTGCCTTAGGGATGGTAATCGAAATGGAGGAGCTGCATCAAACCAAGCGTGAGCTTCGCACAGTCGAATTCCGTTTTAGAACAATGTTTGACTCCAATGTCCTGGCTGCAGCCATTGTCGATAAGCATCGTATGGTCGTTGAAGCGAACAACGCCTTTTTATTGCTGACGGGATATTCAGTAGAAGATCTAAAGCAGCGCATTTCCGTCGACCAACTGATTGTACCTGGAAATGAAGCTGCGCACAATATTGCAGATGTTGCCAGTCTAAAGTTTGGGAAACTAGAGCCACATGAAATCATATGGCAGCGGAAGGATGGAAGTCAGGTCCCAATTTTTCGCGGCTTCTCTAGTTTGCCCGATGATGCCGGATTTTTGGTAGTGGCCATGGATCTTTCCGCGCAAAAGCGAACTCAAGCTGAATTGGAGTCTGCGAACGAAGCCAAGTCGCAATTCTTGGCGCATATGAGCCATGAAATCCGAACGCCTTTGAATGGCGTCCTAGGTATGCTTTCCATTTTACAAGGTTCCGGCCTAAACGAAAGCCAGGAGGCGCATGTCCAAATTGGACAAGAAAGCGGTAAATACCTGCTCGCTATTATTAACCAGGTCCTTGATTATTCAAAACTGGGAAGTGACCAGTTTGAACTTGCTCATGATGAATTCATTTTGCGTTCCGTGGTTTCTGGGAGTCTGGCACCTTTAGTTGAGCAGGCAAAATCGAAACACATCGAATTGCATTACGAAATTGGTTCGGATATTCCGGAAACCTTTGTGGGCGATCCCGTTCAACTTCAACAAGTTTTGATCAATTTATTAGGCAATGCGGTAAAATTCTCGTCCTCGGGAAGTGTAACTCTGAAGCTCATTCTGGAAGAGATAATCGAGGACATTTGCAGAATCCGATTCGAGGTGGAGGACCATGGTCCAGGCATCGCCAGCAGTTTGTTTTCAGGATTATTTCTGCCGTTTAAGCAAGGGGACGCTACCCTTTCAAGGAGATCAGGTGGTACAGGTTTAGGCTTGGCCATAAGCAAGGAAATTGTCCAACGCATGGGCGGAAAAATTTGGTTGGAAAGTACTGTGGGCAAGGGAAGTTGTTTTTATTTCACTGCTGAATTATTGATGTCGCTTACCGAGCCATCGCAATCGCTATGGAATGAAGGGAATGGTTTGGAAGGTAGAATTACAAGTGGGAGAGCGCCCCTTGGCTGGAGTAAAGCTCCTGCCGTTTTGGTCGTCGATGACCATCCAGTGAATTTAATTGTGGCGGCTTCGATGCTAAAAAGATTGGGATGCATAGTGGATACGGTTTCAGATGGCACATCGGCACTTAGGTCGGTGGCAATGAAGAGGTACGATTTGGTCTTCATGGACTGCCAAATGCCGGATATGGATGGTTTTGAAACAGCCCGAAAAATTCGGGCAACGGAAACAGAGGATGCGCAACTTCCAATTGTTGCTCTAACTGCACATGCAGTGATCGGGGTTAGGGAAAAATGCATTTCGGAAGGTATGAATGACTATATCGCGAAACCATTTACAGATTTGGAAATCGAATTGGTATTGCGACGCTGGAATGGGCATTTGCTGCTTGCCGGAGAAAAATTGAACGTACCCGAATCGCTTCCAAAGCCTCAGATTAATGCAAATATCTATCAACCCGTAATAAATTTGGATCCAGGCTCTAGTGTAATCGAATGGAAGCGGTTGTCCAGGCTAGATGACGGAACGGACGCTGGCAGAGAGACTGTTCATGAATTATTGCATCTGTTTATTGATTCGAGCCAATCCCTTATAATTAAAATAAGGGAACATTTCGAGAATGAATCCCAGGATGAGCTTAAGAAAACATTGCACAAGCTGAAGGGAAGTTGTGGAACCATAGGCGCGATTGCCATGCACCAATCTATTCGACGATTGGAGGAGTTGTTACCGGCAAATGCTCTTGGAGAAATTAGACTTGAAATGGAAGCCTTAGAAAAGATCTTTCAGATTACCCGCATAGAATTTAAACGGAAATACCCCTCGGATATCGATTAATAGGGCACGGTATCAATGAAGTCTTTTGAGATTTCTGCGCAAAAGTTGAAAAAGCCAATCGACGCAATTCCATTCCTGAATCGAGTGCAAGTTTTCTGCGAATATGGGCTAGGTGGGCTTCAACTGTTTTTGAGCTGAGACAAAGTTTTTCGGACATTTTTCGTGTTGGAAACCCTTCACCGGCCATTCTAAAAATTTGAAGTTCACGATCGGATAAATCTTCGAGCTTGGCTTCTGTGTTCCGATTTTTTCCGGAGAGACCCAAAAGAATTTTATCTTTCATTCGGTTGCTCAACACTACTTCTCCGGACAATGCCGCGCGAATGGAATCCATCATTTTATCCGGATCCGCGTCTTTCATCACATACCCTTTTCCACCAGCTCGGATTACGCGTTCTGCATAGACATCCTCTGTATGCATGGAAAGTATGACGACGGGCAAATCTGGGTATTCCTCCTTCAAAATGGCGATTAAATCCAGACCGCTACCATCTTCCAATTCTAGATCAGACAGTACCAAATCGGGCGGTTCATTACGAATAGCTTGAAGGGCATCTTGGACGCCACTGGCTTCCCCTGAAACCTGCCAATCTACGGACTGGGCAAGAGAGGCTGACAAGCCCCGACGCACGAGGGGATGATCATCTACAATTAATATTTTTCTGGAGTTTCCCAGCCGAGCATCTGTATTGATTTTCATTTTCCGTGCCTCGGTTCCATGATTTGGCGTCACAATAATGATATAATAAAGGGTCACTGCGATGCCATATTCAAAAAGGGGCCGAATATTTGAAATGCTTGCTTGTCGAAGACGACCCAGTAAATATGGCACTTTTGAAGGGATTCCTCTTGCGAATGGGGCACGAAGTGAGTGCCGTCTCTAGCGGGCATGAGGCTTGGGTCACCTACGTTGCTGGTCGATATCCCATTGTGATTTGTGACTGGAGTTTACCTGGAATGTCAGGACTGGAAATCTGTCAGCGTGTGCGCGCCAGGAAAAGTTCGGAATACACTTACTTCATTCTAATCACTGCCGTTGAAGGAGAAGATAAGTTAACCGAGGCCATGAACTCGGGAGTCGATGATTTTCTTCCGAAGCCAATTGATTTGAATACATTATCTATTCGGGTCAGAGTGGCAGAGCGAATCATTGCTTTCCAAAGTCAAATTGGGTTGCTGAAGGGATTACTTCCAATTTGCATGTACTGTAAAAAAATTCGCGGTGATAAAGAATACTGGGAAACTGTGGAGACTTATTTTACTGCGCACACCGGTGCGGATTTCACTCACTCCCTTTGCCCGGATTGCTATACGACGCATGTCCTTCCTTCATTGATGAACAGCGAAATCGATCCGAGCTTGGGTACCGATTAAATTGGCTCTAAAACACTAGCACTGGAAATAGAATTTAAATAGCTGTTGAGTGTATTTAGTCGAGCAGAACCTTAATCCAATGTTTAGCGGACTGGCTCTGGGGCTGGGCTGAAGAACGAATCTGAACGAAATACATCCCGTGAAGCAGGCTGCCATAATGGAAGGTTGCCGGGTTCATGGATGTGGCGGAAATTTCCGTGCGCTTACCTGTGAGTGATTGCAGAACTATTTTTTCCGCGCCCTGTGCTTGGGAAAAAGTCAATGTATGATTTTCACGATGCACCTGCATTTGATCGGGAAAGAAAGGTGTGGCCTGTGGTAGGGTGCTTACGCCCGAGCAAGGAGACGTGCCATTTGTGGTTTGAGTTTGTAACCATGCTGTTGTGTCGATTGAATTTTGGTCTACCCAAGTGCGCACAGCACCACTTAGCCCACACAACCGATTGTATCCGATTTCTAGTCCATACAGCCCAGTTAATCCAGTAACGGAGGCGGGAAGATCTGCGATTTGATTTCTCGACAATAGCAGTCTTTTCAAATACTTCAGCTTACTGATATCCGTGGAAATGCTAGTCAGCATATTCTGTTTCAATTCCAAATGTGAAATCAAAGTGTCTTTCCAAAGTGTGGCGGGCAATGTCGTAATCATTGTGTTGTCCATGACTAACTTAGTGAGTTTGGGAAGACTGCCAATTTCAGCTGGTATAGTGGTGATTTTGTTTCCGGAAAAATCCAATTCTTTGAAGGTCTTTACATTTCCAATAGTGGCGGGAATGGAGGTTAAGAGATTGTCGGCGATTTCCAAAGACCAGAGGTCGTGGAAGGCGAGTACTCCAGCGGGGATGTGTGTCAACCTATTCTTATTTAACCGCAAGAAATTGATTCCAAGGATACCGCCAATTTCCACCGGTAACGAATCTATAAGATTGTCGCTTAAATCCAAGCCATGAAAATAAGGGTGATCCAGATTCTGCATTTCTGCAGGTACGGTGGTCAAGCGATTGCTGCTCAATGTCAGCCCATTCAATTGCTTGATCTGTCCTATTTCTGCAGGGACAGAGGCTAAAGCGTTTCTATCCAATGCCATGATATAAATATTTTGCCAGAGACCGATTTCCTTTGGTAAAGAAGTCAATTTTTTATTGTCAGTGAACACCACATTTCTCAAATTAATCAAGAGACCCATTTCGCTAGGCAGCTGAGTCAACTGAGTATATCGAATGGTCAAGTCCCTGAGCTCAACGAGTCGGCCAATTCCGGTAATGGTCTTGATATTGGAATCAATCAAGGATAGGGCATTGACACGGCCAGTTGGCGCATTGGTGATGTCCGCTAATTTTACGGTTAGGCCATTGGCAGTGAATATGGCTGTGATGACGGATTCGTCACAGGCGCGACTCGTGCATGCTTGGCCACAGCAAATACCGATATTGACTAATAGTAACAGTATAATTTTTTTCATTTGTGACTAAAATACCTTATGGCCCTTTCAAAATCGTTTGAATTTTACCGGCGGTTTATTGTATTAGTAGTATACCTCCAGAAGCTTAGATTTTACCAGTTCGGAAGCAATAAATGGTTGCGCCTGCCTGTAAAGTGGGCAAGTGATAGGTAGAAGCCTCAATAATATCAAGTGTATAGGTAATTGAATGTCCCTTTTTTCGCGTTTCTAAGAACCTAACGACGTCCAATTTTTTTTGCCTTGTGGACGGATTCTCACATGATATTCAAAACTTCGGTACGGGTGTCATTTGGATTGACGGGTAGTATTAAGGCTGCGACTTCGGCTGCCAAAGGTGTTGCGGTTTAAAAAATGGTATGCGCTCAAGGAGTGCTGGGAATAGAAATTTTCAATAGTTTTGAATTTTGACGTTGGCTTTCAAAGGAGAGGCGAATCCAATTGGCATCCAGGACTCCACGTGAGATGCGAACTTCGTCCATCCAACCTTTAAAATAGGCAATGCTTTCTAAGCCATTTGGTTTGCCCAAATAGATATCGAATGTGGTGCTATCCTCGGTTAGACCTAAATCGGAGTACTTCAGTCCCAGTGGAGTTCCATCGAGATAAAATTTTCCGGGTTCAGCAACACCGGCCCAAGTATATGCTAGATGGTGCCATTCGTTCACACCCACTGCTTTATCACTGATATTATAACCACCCGAAAATGCTACAAAAGAGGGGATGAGGCCATTGACACAGCGGCCAGGTGTAATGGGTCGGTCTTTGCATTGGCCACCAGTATAGGGCGGTAAGATTTGTGTTCCGTCACCAAAGTATAGGGACCTCTCTCCAAAATCCCAAAGTCCATCCGGGCTATACTGACCTAAGATTGTTCCTCCTGGTCCATCTACCCGAAACCAAAGTGAGATGGAAAAACTTTGCTTGGAAAGGCTCGTGACAAAATGAGGGATATGGATATAATCCGAGTCCCCGCTAAACTCCTGGCCTAGTCCAATAATTCCGTCTTTTCCGCTCGCCTGAATGGAATCCATTCCATTATATCCGTGGCCGGTGGCATCGCGGTAAAGGGATGCCTGACCCACACCTGAACGATCTTCGCGCATATGCCAAACTGTCTGAAAACCCTTGGCAGTATCAAATACCGCTGGGCCAGCGGATTTTCCTGCGGTAAGTTTGTTGCCCCAATACATGGTTAACCCTTGGGTTTCACTATTACCGTAAACCGTATCCATGGCAACCCAGATTTCCGCTTTGAGACTGTCTCTATTCCAGCGTTCAATTTCAAAGTTCAGTGGAGTGCCATCCAATTTGGTGAATCGTAGATCCGACCCATCAACGGCTGCTTGGTTGAATGGAAAAGCTGGGCCTTCCAACCGCACAAGCATGGGAAAGGCTAACACATTATTCGGAATGTTCACGCCAAGCGGTGTAGTATTTAAATTCAAATTCGCAGTATATTTCCAATTTGGATACCCACGCGCCATTTCCAATGTTGTTAGCGGGGGCGTTTCTCCTGGGACTACGGTAACTGTGGAAATTCTTGAAATTTCGGAATCGCCCGCAACAAGACTTGTATGTAAGTTGTACTCACCACGCGGAAGGTCTTTAATGGTGAAGCTATTGGAGCCCGGGTTCACTAGTACCAGTCTTTGCAGCCCCTCCACCTGAACATAAACGGGACCGGCAATTTCCCCTTTGGCATGAATCAGGCCGGTGACGGTACCTAACAGCTCCAAGGTATCGAGGTGGATTTTGCTCGATTTTTCCGTGACGTCAA
This sequence comes from Fibrobacteria bacterium, assembly GCA_043766615.1. Taxonomy (GTDB): domain Bacteria; phylum Fibrobacterota; class Fibrobacteria; order UBA11236; family UBA11236; genus Chersky-265. The sequence continues at coordinate 30,192 of JAYUHW010000068.1, forward strand.
AGTGCCAAACTAATCCGACATGGCCATTATTGGCTTCCAGTACATAGGAGCCAGTGGGCAAGGAATCCAATTTGAAATTGCCTTTTCCATCTGTTACTCCATCCCATGAAAAGGCCGCGGCCTTGCCTAGGTAAGGATTGGGAGCGGATTGCAAATAGCCTTTATTGCGCACGCGCACAGGCACATAGGCTGCCGAAGAACCATCTGTAAAGACTAAGGATGCAGACAAGGCGTTTCCAGTTCCGGTTCCCGATCCACCATTCGACGGAGACTCAAAGCAGCCGAACACCAACAGGGACAGGGCCACGCTTAACAATGCTGTCCAACGCATCGTCATGGTTCGGTCTCCAAAGGCATTTTGGAAACCGGGAAAAGTTGAAAATTCAATTGATACACTCTATCATCTTGCCGATCCTGTTTGACCATTTGCAGCAACTCTTCCCGGAAATCCTGAATTCGCTTTTTAATTTGGTCGAATCCCTTCTCAGAAATTCGCACCGTGATGGATGAAATTTCCCGTGCGTGGGGTTCCACATTATCAATGGACGCTTTCCCAAGGTCGCTCATTTTTTTATGAAAGTTGCGTACTGCCAATGACTGAACTTCTCGGTCGGTTTGGATTAAATCCGAGGTTTGCTCCATTTTTCCGGATTTATTAACCTTGAGCAATTCCAAATCTTGCAGCAACTTTAGGGATTTTTTCACCTCTTTTGGTAGTATGGGTGGCGAAACTGATTCTGCAATGGTTTTAAGGTCGAGCTTGGCGGATTGGTACTTTACAATTTCGCGTAAAACAGGGTTGTACCATTTGTCGTAATAATTGAATTTATCGGTGTGAATATTGACGATTTGGGATTTGGATCGGAAGGCTGCGATCAAGGCAAAGAAATAATTCTTTTCGACATCGGATTTAGCTTGGTCGAAAAAGACGAGATAGGAAAAATATTGACTTTCTTTTTTACGTAGTCCAAGGCCGGTAGAAATTTTTGCCAGGCTATCTTTTCCGAGATTGCGTTTGCCTTGCATGACGAGCATTAAATAATTAGAAGAGACAAACCCCATTTGTTTAGCCATGGCGCGAAAGGTGTATCCATCATCTTTCGCTTTACGGAATTGATAATAGTCGGTTAAAAAAAGCCGATAATCCAGAAAATCAAAGATGGGTTTCATGTTTTATTTATCAAATTTGGAACACACGCCTTCATTTTTCCCTAAATATACTCACTGGAGGGTTTCCAAGTTAACCAATTAATCTCCACAGTTGGAGCTATTTGAGGAATAGGTTTTGGGAATTTGGGGGCATAGCACTGCCCCTGTTTAAATAAGAACGGATTAAAACTGGCTTATGCCGAACACAAAACAATGCACTTGCCCATCCCCTTTAACCAAAGGACCCAAGCGGCAGGTTTTTGGGGTGTGGGCCATAAATTATAGAAAAGGGTCTGGGCAAGAATCAACCCTAGCTGGTGGACCACCAGAGACGCCGCCCGTACCAATTATTGCGGTTCCATCTGCCGCAAAGGACCTAGCGGCCGAGCACCCTGCGTAGATGCCATTTCACGTGATAGCCAGGCATGCATAAAAAGCTATGCCAGCACCTGCCCTTCAAGGAATACGCAACCACAGTAAATCAGTACTGAAGTACTATGCCATTGGATAGCCTAATCCGGGTTTCCGAATGGAATTTTGGTTAGCCGTGTTTCTAGATTAGGTTATTCTAGCAATAGCTTTTGCCATCGCTTTTCAGATTTGGAGTTGAATTGCAACAGATAAATCCCTTTCGGAATGGGACCGTAATTAAAAGTGGCTGGATTATTGAAGGATGTCGAGGTTATAATCAAATTCCCAGATGTCGTATATAGTGAGAATTCACACGAACCTTCTTTGTGAAAAAAGGTCATGGAATGGTCTCTTAAGTTCTTGATCATGCGATAAGAGTCCACCTGTGGATTCTGCTCCGAAATGCTGACGCCTGAACAGCCCATTGTGCCATTTTTAGTCTGGGTAGTCAGCCAAGCGACACTGTCAATGGTGTACTTATCTGCCCAAGTTGCTACTGTCTGTGGCAGGGAGCACATTCTATTATATCCGATTTCAAGACCATATAAGTTTGTCAAATTTGAAATGGAGGGAGGCAAGTCTGTTATTTGATTTCTGGATAGAATAAGCCGTTGTAAAAGCGTCAATTTACTTACTTCAGTAGGAATGGTCGAGATTAGATTCCCTTTGAGTTCAAGGTAGATCAAGGAAGTCATATTCCAAAGGACGGAAGGTAGATTGACTATTTGATTGTTATTAAGCAGCAATTTTTTTAATAAAGTGGCTCCGGCAATCTCGGTAGGCAGGGTGGTAATTTTATTGTTCGATAAATTCAATTCCGTCAAGGCTTTGCGACTTGAAATTGTTGTCGGTATACTGGTGATGAGGTTATTGGATAGGTCTAACGTACCCAATTGTGAGAAATTGAAAACACCAGCCGGAAATTTTGTGAGCCTGTTATTATTAAGCAATAGAATGCGGAGATTTGCAATTCCACCAATCTCTATAGGCAACGAATCTATCATGTTGTTGCTCAGGTCCACTCTCTGAAAATATCCGTGGTCGAAATTTTGGATTTCCTTAGGCACAGTGGTCAGTTTGTTACCCGATGCGGATAATGCTTCTAGCTCCGTCCAGTTTCCGATTGTAGATGGTAATGAGGTCAATCCATTACGATCGAGCTTGACGATTTTAGTTGAATTGGCACCCCAATTTCCGATTTCCGTAGGCAAGGATGTCAGTAACTTGTTGTCCATAATCACTACGTTGCGAACAATATTAACCAATCCAATTTGGGGAGGCAGGGAAGTAATATTTGTGTTTTGAATCGTAAGGTCATGTAGCAACACTAGACGGCCTATTGCGGCTGGTATCGTTTTAATACCAGGGCCGATGAGGTTTAAGACCGTCACACGGCCAGTTGAAACGAGATTCGCGATTTCCCCTGTGGCATTATTATAGGGTAGCGAATTGGCATCAAAGATGGCCTTAATCGCGGCATCATCACAAGTTCGATCACCGCAAGGTTGACCGAAAGAAGCTCCAAAGGTAAAAAAAAGTACTGCAAGGAGTATTTTCATGACATAACCTTATTGTTGAGTTGTAAATTCTAAAAAATAGTGCTAGTAGCTTGGATGTCCATTTGCAGTAAAAATACATCTTACGGAGAGTTTTCGTGGGAAATATCTGAAGTTTAATTTTTCTGAATAATCGAATTCGTTAAAAAAATAAGAGGAAAAGCGAAGCGAAATTCAACTCTTGATTATATATTTCGCATTGCGCCCAGATGTGTCATATGGGTTTACGTATCTAATGCCAGGTTATTAAAAAAGGGGAATTTATGAAGTTGAGTCCTAATACACGGTTAAACTTGCTCATACCGATGATATGTCTTTGCTCTGCTTCACTTAGTTTAGGGCAGATTATCCGTGATGGTCAAAAAGTTCCCAAGTTGAAAAAGGTATTCGTCTTATCCAATGGTGGGCCGACTCATTGGCATGAGACTGTAGAACAAGGTTCTCAAATAATGTTGGACTTAGGAAGAGGCAATAACCCGGATAGCCATCAGTTTGAGGTATTCGTAACCGCATCTGCTGTCGACGTAACCGCTGCCAATTTAAGGGGCGTACAGTGCCTAGTCATGAATAACGTTTCCTCAGTCGGAAAGGTATTATCGCCGGCCCAAAAAGCTGTTGTTGAAGCTTATATTACAGCCGGAGGGGGCACCGCCGGGTGGCATGCGACTTCGGATACAGGTTCAATTGACACTTGGGCTTGGTTTGTTAATTGGATTAGTGCCGTTTTTACTGGGGCTGTGGCATACCAACACACGGCTACAATGACCCGAACACCAGCCTCTTTTCAGGCCAAATACAAGGATATTCTTGGCAATTTACCAGAATCCTTTGAGATGTCCGAAGAAGAATGGTATGAATACAAGAACACTAATCCTGCTAACAATAAAAATAATGTGATTTTGCTTGGAGCGAAACCTACAGGTGATGCACAGACAACTTATCCCAATCTTCCCTATGTCTGGGTTAATGATACGGAAATGGGTGGCCGCTTTTGGGAAACGGGTTTTGGGCATAATCAGACAATTCTTGCGCGTACGGATGTGCAAGAGATGATTTATCGAGGTGTGGTTTGGGCAGGTGGCGGCTGGGATTTGGGCGGCTGTATGACTAAAGGCGACATAAAATTTAATGCCGCCGCTACTATTGCATGTACCAACTGCTGTGGAAGTGTACCCATTTTGGTGCAAGACAAAACAGACTCCCGTTCTACAGAGACAGCATTTTCAGAAAATTTAGCGGTTGACTTTTCTGTTACAGTGAATGCCTTGGGCAAACACGTAGTGCGCATCTATGATGTTGGAGGTAAGCTCGTAGGCATTAAGCAAAACGAGCATCCCATGCGTTATGAATTTCCGGAAGTGGCAAAGGCGGGGATATATTTTGTAAAAGTTTCTACGGTCAAAAAAACGATTACAAAAAGGGTAGAGCGCCTATAACAGCAACCCGTAACCTTGGTCAAAAAAAGGGGGGGCAACCCTCCTTTGTATTTTTGACAAAGTGGTTATAATTTAGTCGTCAGAAAATAAGAAATCAGGTACAAGTGCAAGGGTGGAATATGTTTTCTAAGGTTCAATTTGCCGTAATTTCATGTTTGTTTACAGTATTTTCAACTTCAGCAGAAATTGAGGTAGTAAGAGAACCGCTTAAAACTGGGGTAGCATGGGAGTTCGGACAGGTAATTAAGGGTGCAGACAGGGATGAAGCCTACACACCGGTTAAGTCAGCCCCATTTAGCCGATTGGGTGTTTCCCTGACCCAAAGCCTAGTTGCAAATAAGGATTTTGATTTGTCTGTAGGCGTCGGTGGAATTTTTTGGAATCCATTCCCTACTCGAACATCCGCAGCCTTTACTGTAAATACCCAATTTGGCCCAGGAATTACCCAGGCGACTGGAAAATATCATTTTGGCATTGCTGAAACGAAAAACTTTTACTTACAATTTGGTTTTTTTCCAATGAAATACAATAAAGATGCATCCAATCTTGGCGAGTATCTTTTTCGTTCGGCAACATACCCTGGGTTGGTTTTTACTGGTGGGCCTGGAAGCTGGAGCTTTGTTAACGGTGCATTCTATATGGCGCAAGGCGCAAGACTGCATTGGGATGCATTTGATGGAATGCTAACCCAAGATTTGACCCTTTTCTTTGAAAGGGACTACTCACCGATGTTCGATCTTACACCTAGTTATGTCATTACTTTTAAGCCTTGGGACGCGTTACAATTGGGGGCGGGTGTTTCCTTTAACCATATGATTCCAATGAAACCAAGTAAGACCAGACCAAAAGTCGACGCAAATCACTTAGTGATTTTCGATAAGTTTCCAGCCAACAGTGCAAAATATACTGTGAAGAACCTAAATGGTATTGCTGTTTTGGATACACTTCGGCCAAGTTTTGCAGGCGGTCACCTTGAAGATATGTGGCAAGATTTAGCTGACTATGGATATACTGATTCGCTGGGAAGAAATGTACTAACCTCGAAACGCTACCAAAATTCACTTTGGACCGAAGGAATGGCACCATCGGCACGCTATCTTGAAGCTGAATCAAAACCCATCACCAAAAAATATTTCGACCAAGTTAACAATAAGTATATCGCTGCTGATAGCGTTCCCCTCATAAATCCAAATCTATGGTGGGATAAAACCAAAAAAGTCTTCGTTGTTGAGTCTGCGGACATTAAAGGGAATCCAAATTTTGACTCTTTAGGAGTAAAGGAATTTGTCAGATCGAGTGAAGATCAATATGTAAATGGCGAATACATCTACCCTCGGGAAGACTACTACTTTACTTATCAGGGTACCAAAATGATGTTTATGGCTTCATTAGATTTCAAGTCACTTTTGGGGAACCCAAAGATCTTTGGACCTGAAGACCTAAAGGTATTTGGTGAACTTGGAATACTAGGAGTTCAAAATCAACCCCTATTTTATACCAAAATAAAGGAACGTGCACCATTGATGTTTGGAATAAACCTTCCAGCTTTCCGTTTACTGGATCTCATTTCTTTGCAGTTTGAGTATTACAACAATCCTTGGCCGAACGACAGCAGAAACTTGGTATACAATCTCATTCCAACTTATGATCTAGCTGGCCAAAAAGGCAACACCTTTAAACCTATTCATGCCGATGACTGGCACTGGTCTGTGCTGACAAAGAAAAAGTGGGCATACGGAATGCTTTACCTCCAAGTGGCCAGTGATTACCTGAGGACAAATACCTATACCTCTGTCCCCACTTTTTTACCGATTACCGATCGCTTTAAACAGTGGTATTATGCCGCACGTTTTGAAATTGGGATATAGATTAAAGCCAGAAGCGTCCAGTCCATTTTAGGGGAGAATACCATGAATTCAAAACCATTTCATTCCACCGCATTGTGGTTGGGTTTAGGTTTGCAGTTAGCGGTTACAGCAGCCTTTTCACTGGATAAATTTTCCTTCTCGGGCTTAGCGCACCCAGGCTTTGATAATTACGATATCCTGCCTCCCACCTGGGTAGTAGACCAGGAAAATAAAAATTCAATTGGAGGCATGGCCTTGCTTCCCGATGGACGCCTGGTCACGGCGGTTTATAAGGGCGGCGCAAGTGCTACCAATCGAAATGGTCAAATGTTTATTCTTTCCGGTGTAGTTACTGGAACCAAGCGATCCGATATCACGGTAACTCCCTTAACCGGTGGGTTGCGTGAGCCCCTTGGTGTTGCTGTTGTCAATGGTGCAATTTATGTGATTGAAAAGGATCGACTGGGCAAATTCTCCCCAAATGGTGCAAACTGGACCTATTCCGTTGAATATGACAAAGCCAATCCAGTAGGCGTCAGAGATTTCTACCACTGGTTTTCCATGGGACTTGTTTACTATCAAGGCAAATTCAACTGGACGTTGGGGGGATTTACCCAATACCGTGAATTCGTCGATCCGGAACCCCAAAAACACGGCACATGGGTTCAATATGATCCCATCACCAGAACACACGAATTCTTGGTGCATGGGCTTCGCAATACAGGAGGAACGGCATTAGGGCCGGAAGGTACCATTTGCACCACTGACAACCAGGGTGAGTGGGAGCCATCCGATAAGTTTATCTGTATGGAAAAAGGATTATGGTATGGTTGGGATGGCCCTGCTTCACTAACTAAGCTGCCCGGTCAAGTCGAAAGCCCTCCCACGGCTTGGGGCGCGCATGATGAAATCACCAACTCTTTGGGCCAATCCGTTCTGATTCCCAAAGGGAAATACGCGGGTCAAATGTTTGTAACCGATTTGAACAATGGAGTTGTCAATCGAGTCTTTATGGAAAAAGTTAAGGGGCATTGGCAGGGCGCTTTTACCTTTTTAACCGGTGGGTTTAAGGCTGGCGTCTATCGCATACTATTGACTCCGGATAGCACTAATTTAATTTTAGCTGGAGTGGGTGGTTGGGGTGGATGGCGCTACCTTGATAACGCCCCAGCCTACGCTTGTCTTCACAAATTGGTACCCAATAACAAATCTGTTTTAGAAATTTTAGCGGTGCGTTCTTTGGGCAACACAAAAATGGAAGTAGAATTTACCGAGCCTGTAAATCCATCCGCTGCCCTTGTGGCTGGATATAAGGTTACCAGTTGGAAAAACATCGCGGATTCAAACTATGGTGGTGGCAGAAATTCACTGCCTTTGATACACACTGTCACAAACGTTAGTCTTTCTGCCGATAATTTAAGAGCGACACTGACCATTTCAGGATTGGAAGCGGGGCGTATTGTCCGCGTCTTTGTAAACCAAGCAGTTAAGGCCCTGAATGGGGATACGTTGTGGTTTAAATACTCCGACTACACCATGAACAATTTTGGCCCCGCAGAAGTCGTCTCTTTGAAGCGCATGTTGAGTGGCAATGAGGTTAAGCCGTTCCTGTATGGGTTGCACAAAAGCCGAAACGGGGTGGAATTGAAAATGGCGACAGTGGGAACTTATTCCATTGAAACCTGGAATATGCAGGGTGTGCGGCTGGGAAGCATCCGCAAAGAGGGTCCATTCAACCTGACCCTATCGCGGGAAACTTTAGGAACCGGCCTTTATATGCTGCACATCCAAAATCAGGCCGGGGAGACTGTTTCAGAAAAAATTTCGATGCTTTAAGTATCACTGAAAAAAGTGATAATGTACAGCTAAGATTGAAATTGGGATATAGATTTAGGTCTATAGTCTAATTTTTCTAGGGGACGAAATTTATGCAGTCAAAGCCATTCCAATTCAAATATATTTGGCTAGGTCTTATCTTGCAGTTGACGGTAACTGCAACCCATTCGGTAAAATTTTTATTTTCACATTCCATTCACCCAGGTTTCGATAATTATGACATCCTACCGCCCACTTGGGTTGTGGATAAAGATGGTGTCAATCCGATTGGCGCCATTGCAATGTTGCCTGATGGTCGAATGGTCACCACTACCTGGACAAGTAAAACGGGTTCAAATGGTAGAAACGGCCAGGCCTTTATTCTATCTGGTGTCTTGACTGCAACAACACGTGCTGGAATAACTGTAGCAACCCTCCCAACTTCCTTGCGCGAACCGCTGGGGATGACCATCGTCAATGGATCCATCTACGTCGTCGAAAAAGATCGACTCGGAAAGTTTACACCCAACGGTGCCAACTGGACGTACTCAGTTGAATATGACAAAGCCAATGCGGTTGCATTTCAAAATTATGGGCACTGGTTTTCCATGGGACTGGTTTATTATCAAGGCAAATTCAACTGGACCTTGGGTGGATTCCATGATTATGGAAACTATATCGACTCGAACCCAGAAAGACATGGAACCTGGGTGCAATATGATCCTGTCACAAAGACGCATGAATACATGGTGTACGGAATGCGCAATACGGGCGGGACATCACTTGGGCCGGATGGGACCATTTGCACAACGGACAATCAAGGAGACTGGGAGCCCTCTGATAAATTTATTTGTATGGAAAAGGGTAATTGGTATGGGTTTGACGGACCAACGGCACCCATGCGGAAAACGGGTCAAGTGGAAAGCCCTCCCACATCCTGGGGACCACATGATGAAATCACCAATTCAATGGGTGATGCTATTTTAATGCCTAAAGGCAAATATGCGGGTCAAATGTTTATTACCGATTTGACGAACGGGGTTATCAATCGAATCTTCATGGAAAAAGTCAGAGGGCATTGGCAGGGTGCGTTCACCTTTGTAACCGCCGGGTTTAAGGCCGGACCTTACCGAATTATTTTGGCCCCTGATAGTACCACGCTAATTGTGGGATGTACGGGTGGTGGTGGTGGCGGCTGGAAGTATCTGGATACTGCGCAAGCCTATTCGGGGCTACACAAGCTGGTGCCCAACAATAATCCGGTCTTGGAGATTCTTGCTGTACGCTCCATGAGTAATACTAAAATGGAGGTGCAATTTACCGAACCTGTTAATCCGGCGGCCGCACTTGCGGCCGGTTACACGGTAACCAGCTGGAAGAACATATCCAGTCAAGGATATGGGCAAGGGAGAAACTCGCTTCCCTTGACGCATACCATTACAAACGTGACGCTCTCAGCCGATAATTTAAGGGCGACGCTCACGCTATCTGGCTTGGAAATGGGTCGCATCGTTCGAATCTTTGTAAACCCCTCCGTCAAGGCACTCAGCGGAGACACGCTTTGGTTTAAATACTCCGATTACACTATGACAAACTTTGGCCCAGCGGAAGTTGTTTCTTTAAAGCGTATGTTAAGTGGCAATGAAGTGAAGCCATTTCAGTATACGTTGCACAAAATTCGCAATGGTGTCGAATTGAAAATGTCGACTCCCGGTGCCTTTGTAGTTGAAGCGTGGACCATGCAGGGCACTCGAATCGCAACTTTCAGCAAAGCGGGTCCATTTGGCTTAACGCTGACCCGAGAAGCTGTGGGAACAGGTGTATTTATGCTTCGTATCAAGAATGAAGCCGGCCTGGCACTTTCAGAAAAAGTATCGATGCTTTAAAAATTTTCTTTTAAGTATTAACAAAGGTAACAGTAGTGAGATTAAAATCAATTTATTCAACTTGTTTGTGGATAGGAGTTTGCTTGCAGCTATTGGTATCTGCAGCGCTGGCACAAACAAACCCACCACCATTTCCCTTTGCCCATCTGATTCATCCCGGTTTTGAAAATTACGATATCTTGCCTTCCCCTTGGGTGGTAGACCAATTCAATAAAAACTCGATTGGCGGAATTGCGCTGCTTCCTGATGGTCGCATGGCCACGACTATTTTTAAGGAATACGGTAATGCCACCAATAGAAATGGTCAAATATTTTTGTTATCCGGAGTTTTGACGGCTACAAAACCTGGCGATATCACCATGAATCAAATCACGGCTTCTTTTCGCGAACCATTGGGTGTCAGCTTCCCGATTCGGTCCTTTTCTGTTACATAAATACTTCCATTCACCACGGCCACACCCAATGGTTCGCGAAAAGAAGCCGTGATTTGATTCAGGGTGATATCGCCAGGTTTTGTAGCCGTCAAAACTCCGGATAACAAAAATATT
>JAYUHW010000069.1:0-19439 GCA_043766615.1 Fibrobacteria bacterium
AGGAACTGAATATACTCGGAGTTGGATACCACAAAAATATCGCCGCCGCTTTCTTGAACCTTTTTCATATTGTAAATGAGCGCACCAATGCCGCCGCTGCAAAGAAAAGTCACCTCGTCAAGATTGAATATAATGTGCGAACATCCCATCTCCACCATTTTATGGATTTGGGTGTCCAGGATACGGGAATTGTCCCAACCGATTTTGCCCTTGACGATAAATAAGGCGATGCGGGTATTATGGGTAATTTTAAGTTCCACCGATCACTTCCGTTTCTTGATATCCATTGGCTCAGGTCGTTTGATTATAGGCACTGGCCTCCCAATCATCAAGCCATTTTTTAAGCTTCGACTGAACCAGGGCGTGAGTGTCCTTATTGAGCTTTCCTGCGGCACCGGGAAGGTCCCCGGTTGCATCATGGGCGCTGGAAAAGCCTTCCTCGATAGCGGCGTTGATTTTTTCCGCAAAGGCATGCGGATCTAGACCGGAAATTTTAGCGAATCCTGTTGCCATTTGGACAATGCGATTTGAGGTGTTTTCGGCATTCCAATATGCGGGAACAATAGGCGCATCGGTTTCAGGTTTAAGCTCGGATATGTTACCATCTGATGGAACCGGGATCACAAGTGGTTTTGAGAAATTGGCATTGTCGTTTTGGTTGTTTGGGTTAAGGAGTGCCTTAAACAATTCCAACTGCTGCTGTTTCAGTTCCGCCTTCATTTGAACCGCCCAGGCTTGCACATCCTTCCACGCCTGCTTTTCTGGATCCACGGTTTCCGGATCAACTATGGCAGCAGTGTTTATTTTATCGGGATGCGCCGAGCGCAGTTCCAATGTGTCTCCGTCGCGACTTTGCTGTTTGGAAACGGCATATTCTTTCGATGGGCTAAACCTATCCACAGCTATGGAAGGACGCTCCGAAGTTCTCGCGCCGTCACCAGCGTCTTTTGGGGAGTTTAAGCGAAATTTGGGAAGTTCGAATTCTTTCGAGGGCAGGTTGGGAATGGCGCTAACCATGGACTCTCCTAGTAGATACTTCCTTCATCGGAATAGTTAAGAGAGTACTTTAACTTTTGGACGAGGATTTTAGGATTATTCAATCGATTCGATCAAGTCTTTTTCAAGGTTTTTTGTTTACACCGTGTTAATAGAGGGTGCAAAAGAAAGGCAGATCGGGATTAAAAAAAAGCGATCGATTTTTTAGCTCAATTTGGCTTCGTCGTACCGAAAAAAAGAGTCTCCACTGCGCCCCGAAAAAACCAAATGATCTTAGATTATGCAGCCCGAACTTGTGATGCACAGGTTGACCTTGGGATGAATTTTTGGCAAGGGGCGGAATCAGAAGATGCTTGTAGAACAAACCTTGATCGAAGCAAAAGAGATTTCCTTGTGGTCGCAGTGCTTGGAAGCCCTTCGCACCAAAATTTCCGAGTCCGCACTCAACACCTGGTTTTCGGCATTGGAAATTGTCGAGACTTCTCCAAGTGAAGTCGTCATCGGTGTTCCGAACGGATTTGTACTTGAGTACGTCTCACATCATTATCGACAAGTCCTGGAGAGAACAATGACCGGCATCATGGGGGAAAACGTAAGCGTCTCCTTCACGGTCGTATCCGGCGCACCGATGCTGGAACTTTTGCAAACAGACTCTCGAAATCCGGAAAACCGCATGGAAGCTGGAGGTTTCCCTGTACAGGAAGCGCTTTGGGTCAAGTCGCGCGGTCCCGTTCGTGTGGAAGTCACCGTGCCACTCAACGTCAACTATACATTTGAAAATTTCGTCATTGGCGATTGCAATCAGTTGGCCCATGCGGCTTGTATGGCCGTGGCCGAAGCTCCCAGCCATAACAATTTCAATCCGTTGATTCTTTACGGCGGCACAGGCATGGGTAAAACCCATTTGGTGCAGGCCATTGCTCATTTTTGTATTGAAAATGAAACGGTCCGCAAAGTGGTGTATCGCACCTCGGAAGAGTTCACTCGGGAATACATCGAATTCGTCCAGAAGAACAAGGATTCTCGCACCTTTTATCAGGTCTATAAAGACACGGACATCCTCCTAATCGACGATATCCAGTTCCTGGCAGGCAAGCAAAGCACGCAGGAAGAGTTCTTCAATATTTTCAGCATTCTGCAATCCTTGAACAAGCAAATAGTCATCACCTCAGATCGCCCACCCTCCGAGATCAAAGGTTTGCACACTCGCCTGCTATCCCGTTTCGACACCGGGCTTTTGGCCGACTTGCAGCCACCCAATCTGGAAACGCGATTGGCCATCTTGCAAAAGAAAAGTGAAGGCGATGGGGAAGGCTTCATCACCGGTGACGTCTTAACTTATGTGGCCAGCCAGGTAACCTCCAACATACGGGAGCTGGAAGGCACGCTGATTAAGCTCTCCGCCTATGCCAGCTTCACGCATATGCCCGTGAACGTGGAAATCGCCAAGCAAATCCTGGGTGACACTCTGCGCAATGTGAACCAGCCTGTAACCATAAAGCGAATCATTGACCAAGTCGCCATGGAATACAACACTACCGTTTCGCTTATGACTTCCCAAACGCGCAAAAAAAATGTGGCGGAACCTCGGCAAATCGCCATGTTCATGGCACGGCAGCTCACGGACAACTCTCTCCATACCATTGGCCTGGCTTTTGGCAGGGACTATTCTACCGTCATTCATAGTGTCAAAAAAGTGGAGCAAAGTTTGGAGAAAGATCCAGACCTCAAGAAACAAGTGGACAGGCTTTTACAAGCCCTTGCTTAGCTTTACTCATTACTAAGGGAAACTGGCCTTTCCCTGTAAAGGTTTTTACTTTTAACTTGGTTTCCAGCGGTGCCGTTTCCGGTGTCCGCTTACCGTAACCTTTACAGCCGGAAAAACCATGCATTCCGTAATCCTGGAAATCCTGAAGCAAGCCACCGCCTCTACATTTGCCATTGTGGGCGCCATGTTCCTTTTGTCCATCGGGGTTTGGGCCATTTTAATTCGTAGGTGGCTGGCCAATCGCAGTCGCAAGCGCTCCTTCGACAAATGGCGAGAATCGATGGGCACACGTCCATCCTTTCAAGATTTGCAGAAGCTCTCCAAATCCATGCCGGAATCGAGCATGGGACGCATCACCAAGGCCGCGCTTGTGGAGATGGAAGGTTTGTCTGCCTATGTCTCCTATGAATCTTTGGAACACCGGGGTGGATTGGTGCAGGAAACGGTGGAACGCGCCTTGGATATCGAAAAAGATCAGAATGAAGCTGGACTGGTTTTTCTGGCTTTCTGCAGTGCTACTGGCCCATTGATTGGCTTGTTGGGAACGGTTTGGGGCATCATGGATTCTTTTTTTCAAATCGGCAAGCAAGGGTCTGGCAACATCACCGTAGTGGCTCCCGGCATCGCCGAGGCGCTTCTGGCTACCATGGCCGGCCTGCTCGTCGCTATTCCGTCATCGGTTGGTTACAATGCATTCACAGGCTTCAACCGAAAGGCGGAAGCGGTACTGCTCAACTTCGGCTCCGAACTGGTCAGCCTATTTAAGCGTGGCGATCTTTCCGCCCTGGAACGCTCGACAGCGAAAAAGGCCTAAGGCCAAAAGCCTGGTAGCGGATAGCCCAAGCATGCGCAAACGCGAATCCCTAAAGCCCAATCCCGAACTCAACCTCGTGAATTTGATCGATGTTTTATTCGCAATTCTAATTGTATTTATGATTACGGCTCCGCTGATGAGTCAAGGCGTAAAAGTTGAATTGCCTAAAGCGCAGGCTGCCAGTCTGGATGAAAAGAAAGCCATTCAAGTGACCGTAACGCGCGAGCGGGAAATTCTAATCAATGAGTCTCCTTCGGACCCGATTGGATTCGAAAAGGACTTCCGCAATTTGTGGACCGGAGATGAAGAAACCGCTATCATCATCAACAGCGATCAAAGCGTGCCGTATGGTTTTGTCATGGAGCTTGTCGCGTCGATACAACGTCAAGGCGGCAAGCGCTTGGGGTTCCTCACCGATCCAGGCGCCCCAAAACGCGGCGCTGGGACGCGGCACAACTGATCAAGGCCAGGTTCTGATGGCATCCCACCACCTGGCCACGCCACCTGAATCCGCGGCAAACGGCGTTGAGCCGTTACGCTCTGCTAGCCGACTCAAAGAACCTTTGGCACAGAATGTTGCTGTTCTCATTTCCGTCCTGGTACATGGTTTCGCAATGGTTTTTATGGGATTATCGGCATTGCTCGCCCCACACCGCCCTTCCGCCGTTCCTATTTTTGAAATTGTCAGTCTTGAAAAGCCTAAGCTGCGGCCTTTAAGGCCCAAAGTTGTACAACCGCAGGAACCACCACCCCCTGAGCCGGAACCTGTGCGGCCACCTGATGCGCCTAAGTTGACGCCAAAGCCGACCAATGCCGTGCAACCAAAAAAACCAGAACCTAAAGTGGTCAAAGAGGTGGAAGACAAAACCGAACCGGTAAAGGAACGCGTGGAGGAGCAACAGGTTCTGCAGCCGCAAGTGGCTATGAGCGTCCCTCAGGATCCCCGGCTTTCCCTTTGGGCGGCGCGCGTTAAAAAAAAGGTGGACCAGCTTTGGAATCCGCCCGCCGGTATTGATATTGTTGGTAATGTAAAAGTGGTAATCGCTTTTAAAGTAGCGCGGGATGGAACGATTCTTTCGGCGAGTGTTTCTGCAGCCAGTGGAAGTTCCGTACTTGATGATTTGGCATTGATGACGATTAAACGGCTGGAGTCTGTTCCACCCATCCCAGAGAACTTCCCTAACGATGAACTTGAGGTAGGCTGTGAATTCCCATACAAAGGTCAATAAATCCTTGCCACTCCATTTCTTCTTGTGTATCGCAGTTTGCTTTTCCGTATTACGCGCTGCTGATGTGGTGATCACTTCGGAACAAAAAGGCGCAGAAACCATAGCGCTGGGCTTTACCGATTTTAAATGCGTGAAGGGGGATGTCAACGCCTTGCCTTTTAATCCGGGAGGTGTTGTAGCCTGGGATATGGATTTCAGTGGGCGCTTCAAAGTCAAATCCACGGCGCAATTCGATAGCGCGGCAAAGCTACTTTTCAAGGGTGAGGGTGCTCTTGCCTACGTGCGCGGCGAATACACATTGGAAAGCAACAACTTTACCATGCTTTGCGAGCTGATAGATCTTGAAACCAGCGAAAAAATAATCAGCAAAAAGTATACGGGTCTCAAAACGGAATTGCGCACGGCCTCGCATAAATTCTCAGATGAATTGGTCTACCAGTTGTTCGGTGAAAAAGGTATTTCCCAAACGCGAATAGTCTATGTATCCAAACGCACGGGCAATAAGGAAATTGCCGTTATGGATTACGATGGCGCCAATGTAGTGGACGTGACCAAAAATAAATCGATCAATCTCATGCCCTGTTGGGTGGAAGGGAAAAATAAAATCATTTATACCAGTTATGCGGGTGGTCAGCCGCAGTTTTATTTGAAGGATTTCGAAAGTGGCAAGAACGGCGTTTACTTCACTGCAAAGGGCATGAACACTTCGCCCGGATACAATAAAATGGATAAGGAAATCGTTTTCGCCTCCACAACGGATGGCAATACTGAAATCTATCGACGTACTTTTCCGGAGGGGAAATCCCAGCGTCTTACATTTTCCGGTTCCATTGAAACGTCACCCAGCTGGTCACCGAATGGATATGAGATTGTGTTTATTTCCGATCGTAGCGGCAAGCCACAGGTGTATATCATGGACAGGGATGGGTCTAATCTGCGGGCCATTACCCATGAAGGCGATTATTTTGCTTCACCAGCTTGGTCGCCGAAAGGGGACCGAATTGCTTTTGCGACCATGGATGAGGGAAACAATTTGAATATTATGACGCTTTCACCCGATGGCAAGGATCCCGTAAAATTGACCACAGGTGCGGGAAGTAATGAAAACCCCAGCTGGAGCCCAGATGGACGTCACATTGTCTTCATGTCCACCAGAACGGGTGGTTCCGAAATTTTCATGATGAATGCGGATGGGACCGCGCAAAAACGAATTAGTTTTTCTGGAGGCAATTTTATGCCAAAATGGTCGGATTATTAGCCTCTCAGCCCCATAAATCGGGTGATTAACTAAATTACATTCAAACATTGACTATTTTTACGGTTAATAAGGAGATTGAATTATGAATATCAAGCAATGGACCCTAGTTGGTCTCGGTGTTTTGTCCGTCATTGGCTGCGCTAAAAAACCAATTCCTGCTCCTCCCGAGCCTCTTCCCCCTAAAATGGCCGAACCGACTCCTCCCGCCGTGAAGCAAGATCCTCCCAAGGTGGATGAAGAAGCCTTGCGTCGTCAACGCATTCAGGCCCGCATTGCTGAGGTATTCAAGCCAGTCTACTTCGGATATGATCAAAGCACGTTGTCGCCGGAAGGTCAGGCAACCTTGCAGGAAATCGGCAAGCTGATGAAGGAAGTCAAGGAAATTACCGCGCGGGTTGAAGGGCATGCGGATGAAAAGGGCAGCAACGACTATAATCTTGCCCTTGGCGAGCGGCGTGCAAAAACCGTCAATGATTACCTGACCAGCTACGGCGTGCCAGGCACGCGTCTCACCACCATCAGTTATGGTGAAGAGAAGCCAGCCATGGAAGGCCATGACGAAGGCGCGTATGCCAAAAATCGTCGCGTAGAATTTACGACCACTTTCTAGGTTAGTTCATGTCCAAGGCTCTTTTGTCCAGGGTTAGCGCTTGCTTGGCTTGCGCTGTTCTTTTTTTAAGCGGCTGTGCTTCAATAACGTTGCTGCGAACGGAAGAGCTGCGCAAAGTTCAAGATGAGGTAAAAGCCGTCCGCACCCAAGTGGTCGATTTGCAAAAATCCATTGATGAATTGAATCTGGCGCAGGGCGGTACTTCAAGCAAAATGAAGGCGGACCTGACTTTGATGCTCAAGGAATTGCAAACCCAAATTGTCCGTTTGCAATCCCAGATAGACGAAACGCAATACAGGCTGACCACCCTTAGCACCAAAATCGAAAAACTGGATCAGAAAAAATTTATTATGGGAGGCGTTGCCGGATCAACGGGGGCAGCCTCAACACCAGGAATGCCAAATGCAGTCGCCGTACCTCCCGGTACTGTTGCGCCTGCTACTACAGCCGGTACACAGACAGGTGAAACCGTGCGCGTTGTGGAAGGCCTAGACCTGGAAAACCTATTCAATCAAGCCCGCGATGATTATATCAGAGGCAAATACGACCTAGCCCTTTCCGGATTCAAAAGCGTATATGAAAAGGATAGCGGTGGTACTTGGCGGGAGCTCGCCATGTTCTGGTTGGGTGAAACCATGCTTAAGCAAGACAGGCCAGACAAAGCTCTAGAAGCGTATCAACGCGTCATCAAGGAGTTTCCGCGCGGCAATAAAAATTGTTCCGCACGCTTTAAGTCCGGACTAATCCATCATCAGAAAAAAGAAAATGCCAAGCGGGATGAAGAATGGGCCAAGCTCATTTCTGAATGCCCGGGCAGTAATGAAGCCCAACGGGCCCAGGAAATGCAGAAAGAATAAAGGCCACACGCCCGAGGAATACCATGAATAAGAAATTTATCGCCATTGCGGCTGCCGTTATTTTGGCAGCCGTTGCTTTTTTCACCTTCCAATACCGTCCATCCAAGCGTTTCGCGAATCATGTGACCAAGGCACGCCTGTTTGCGCGCGAAAAGAACTATGTCCTTGCGCATAAGGAATATGAGGAAGCGTATACGCTGCATGGTGGATATACAGAATGGGTTTCGATGGAAGTGTTGAACCTGGAGGTGGAGTGGGCCCTTAAGGAAAAGAAAATGGACAAGGCGCTTGAATACACCAAGGCCTATGTCAAAGCAAACCCAAAGGATTTGGAAGCCAAGCGCTTGCTGTCAAAACTGAATTTCACAGCCGGCGATTTGGATGGTTTCTTCTCCGTGGTTCAAGAAATCTTGACCACCAACCCAGCCGATTTTCCGACCCGCTACTTCTTGGCGCAAGTGCGCATGCGCCAAAACCGGTTGGATTTAGCCGAGTCTGAACTGACCTACTTGTACGAAGCCCATCCGGATTCCATCGTCTCCATCCTACCCTTGGCCGAGGTGCTGCTTAAAAGAGGCAACATTGCCAAGAGTCGGGAACTACTCAATCAGGCGCTTAAGAATAGGCCCAAGTTGGCGCTGGCGCGCATGTATTTGATGGATACTTATTTGATGGAGCACAAATTGGATTCCGCCCAATGGGTTTTGGATCAATGGGCTGACGATGACAAGTCTCTACAGGATCCCATCACCATTCGCAAAGCACATTTGTTGTCGATGCAGAACAAACTCGAGGAAGCGGGCGCATTGCTTTCACCCTTTCAAAAAGCCCGTGAGTTGAATCTATCCGCCCTCACGGAATTGGCATTGCTACGCGCCAAGCAGGGTAAGTATGATTCCGCCTATAAACTGTACCAAGCGATTGCGGAGGCAAAACCGACTGAAGCCAAAACCCCATTTATGTTCGCTACGTTGATTCTAATGGCCAACCAACAACCGGCACAAGCCTTGGAGATTTTGCGGCGCCTGCAGGTTGGGGACAAGACGCAAAGCTTGGCCTTCTATGTTTCTGCCTGTTATAAAGCCTTAGATATGGGTGCGCGCGCGGATTCCGTGATTCCTAAGGTGCCACCGCAAATGCAGCCACTGCTTAAGGAGTTTCAAAATCAATTCCCCGTAGACAAAACATTTTTATCGAGATGGGCGAGAGTCAATTATTTCCAGATGAACGAACAAAATTATTGGGCTTTGGTCGAAGCCGATTCCCTTTACAAGGCTTACCCCAAAAATTCACTCGCAGCGAGTATTTATGCTCAGCGTTTGGCCAGCATTCGGCAGTTTGCGACGGCGGCTGCCATCCAGTCGAAAATACCCAAGCCTACTTTGAAGCAGCGCGCCACCATTATGGAATGGGAAATGAATGCGGGGAATTTGGATAAGGCGCTGGCCTTGGCAATTGGCATCCAAAAAGAATATCCGAAAATGCCAGGTTTTAGTTCACTGATTGGAGACATTTACATGCGTAAGCAGTTGCCCGCCAAGGCAATCGCTGCTTTTGAAACTGAACTTTCGGTTGATTCCAACAATGCGGTGTGCCTCAACAATCTCGCCTGGGAACTCGGCATTAAACAGGGCGATACGGCTAAGGGACGAGTGTATGTGAACAAGCTCAAAGCCAAAAACTTTTCCATGGACCCGCGCTATTTCGATACGATTGGTTGGGTACTGGCCAAGCTGGGCGAATATTCGGAAGCGGAATCCTATTTGAACAAGGCTCGAAACCTTTCTCCTGGAAATCCAGCCGTCAATTATCACTTGGCTTGGGTCGATTTCAAAAATGGAAAAGTCGCCCAAGGAAAATTACATTTGGATGAAGCCTTAAAATCCTCCGCTAGTTTCGCAGAAAAGCCGGATGCTGTGAATCTTCTAGCCAACTCTAAATAAAACTTAGGCTGGATTCTTTTTAAGCGTAAAGAATTCCGGCACTTACCCATTTTTCTTTCCACTCTTTTCGTTCTAAAATCCGGTGACAAATCCGGTGCCGCCATAGATATTCCACGCACTATCGCCTTAAACGCTTCGACATCACGGAAATTTGAAAAAAATACGGGTTTTCCAGAAGTGCGGGCTATCGAAAACCATTTAGATTTGGTTTTTTTGACCCTGGCACACCACTTGCTTTATTGTTAACCAGAACCTTTAACCCAACTGAGGGACAGATGAATTCGAACGCGTTAAAAATTGGATTAACACTTGCAGCCGCAGCTTCTTTGAGCTTTGGCGATGCGATTATCACTTCCGGCGATGTTGCGCTCGGCGTAACGGACTACGGCAATCTCGGTATCTACACCGGCGTTGGCCGTGCTCGTGGAGTGGGCGTATCCTATACGCCTCCTGGAACCGGCGCCAGCTACACAGGTATTGGTGACGGCACCTATCCTGGCTGCGTTTGCGAAGGCTGGGGCGCTTCCGCTACCGGTAGCATTGGTGGCTCTTCCGACATTTCCCGTGGCGGCGTTCAGAATCTCACCCTAGTGGGTGGCGGACTGACCGGTGTAACTGGCTCCACAGCCACATCAACCACTTTGCTAACAGACTTGCCTGCTTTGATGATCACCCAGGCATACTCCCCTTCCATCAATTCTGCCCTGTTCCAGGATATGGTCACCTTGACCAACACCGGCGCAACGGCTCTTACCGATGTCCGCTATACCCGCGCTATGGATTGGGATATTCCCCCCACCGAATTCAGTGAATATGTGACCATTGGCGGCTTAGTCGCTGGCGACAATGTTCTTTATTCCGACAACAATGGCTTTGAAACCCCCAATCCTTTGGCTCCTCGGTCTTCCTATGGCTTGGCCAATGTCAACTTCGTCGACGCCGGTCCTCGCGACCATGGCGCCGTGTTTGACTTCGGCTTTGGCTCCTTGGCTGCCGGTGAGTCCATCACCTTCAAAATCTTCTACGGCGCAACCCCGACAGAAGCTGACGCTTTCAACGCCCTCAACAATGTTGGCGCAGAAATCTACTCCTTCGGTCAGAGCTCAGCCGGTCCTGGCGGCACTGTCAGCGATACCCCGACCTTCATCTTCGGCTTCTCCGGAGTGGGCGGCGTTATCGTACCCCCAGCCGTACCAGAACCCTCGACCCTTGGCCTGATGGGCTTGGGCTTGGCAATGGCAGGCTTCGCAGCCCGTCGTCGCAAGAACAAGGCTTAATCGCTTAGTTCAAACACTACTTAAGTGGAAGAGGCAGGTCTTAGGACCTGCCTCTTTTTTTATGCCAAAATTTTCAAAATTGAGCCGAAATTGAATTTATATCCTTGTATAATTAACAAATAATATTAAAATTACAATGATGATTAATCGCTCATTACAGTCGCGCTTGCTACAATGCCTGGCTGAAAGCCCAATCGTAACTCTAGTTGGCCCAAGGCAAACTGGAAAAACAACTTTGGCAAAAACGCTCCATGTAGGCAGGGACTCAAAATATTTCGATCTGGAAAATCCGCAACATCGACTGATATTGGAAGAGCCTTTGGACGCTCTAAGGCCCTATCAAGAGTGTCTGGTTATCATCGATGAAGCGCAACGTATGCCGGATCTTTTTCCAGCACTGCGAGTCTTGGTCGATGAAAATCGGAAACCGGGCCGTTACTTGTTACTCGGCTCTGCCGCACCGGACCTCCGTCGACAAAGCGCCGAAAGTCTCGCAGGTCGCAATATCACCCTGGAACTCACACCCTTTCTGGAAAAGGAAGTAAACGCAGATTTGATAACTCGGGAAACCCTTTGGTTGCGAGGCGGATACCCGCCATCTCTTATGGCGACGGGAGACGAAGCCAGCCTCCGGTGGCGGCTCAATTACCTGGATGATTTGCTTGAAAGGGATATCCGCATTCTAGGCTTCAATGTGGCACCACCTCGGATCAACCGGTTTCTCCACATGCTGGCGCATGTGCATTCCCAGTTGTGGAATGCGAGCAACCTTGCCAAAAGTCTGGAGGTTTCGGTTCCAACCTGTAACCGCTACCTGGATATGTTGGAGCAGGTTTTTCTGGTCCGCAGACTTCAGCCGTTTCATGCCAACCTGGGAAAGAGATTGACCAAGTCACCCAAGGTCTACCTGCGGGACACGGGCATGTTACATGCATTGCATGGTCTCACCCATTGGGAGCAATTGCATGTGCATCCTATTTATGGGCATTCCTGGGAAAGCTTCGTGATGGAACAAATTCGTGCAGCACTGCCGGTGGGTTGGGATATGGGCTTTTGGAGAACGGCGGCCGGTGCAGAAATTGATTTGGTCTTATCCCAAGGTGACCAAGTTCAAATAGTCGCAGAAATCAAAGCAACTTCGCTTCCGAAATTGAGCCGTGGTTATTATCAAGGGTGCGAAGATTTGCAGCCGAAGGAGAAATGGGTCCTGTTTAGCGGGAAGGAACCGATTTCTTTGGCCCGCGGAGTTACGGCCTTACCGGTGGCAGAGGCTGTAAAGCGTCTGGAGTCTTTTTCTTAATAGACAGCAGCGACACTCGTTTTCGTTTCCAAAAAGCAAGCCTGCTCAACAGCCCTGGAAAGTTCACCCTCCCTGGAACGCAGAGAAATCGGCGATCTCACTTACCAAGTCGCGGACCTTGCGCAGCAGTTGATGGCGTTGGGTCTTTAGGAACGTATCAGGGTCGTTGACCATTACCGCTTCAAAAAAGGCAGCGACATCACCGTGCAGGGCTCCGACGGTATTCAAGACTGCGGCGTAGTCACGGATGGCGAAAGCTTCGTGCACTTCCTGCTCTGACCGTTGGATGGTTTTCATAAGGTTTTGCTCGGCGGGAACCTGGAAGGCTGCTGCGTTGGGTTCGCCGGTTGTATCCTTATCCAGGATATTGGAAACGCGTTTAAATGTTTCCGCCGCTTGGGAAAAATTGGGACGGTTTCGGAATGCTTGCAGGGCATCCAGGCGGGAGATGAGATCGGTGAAATCATACCAGCCAGTGCGGCTTTGAACGACAGCATCAATAGTCTCGCGTGCGAACCCACCGGGAAGTCCAGGACGAGCGGCTTCTTGAAATAGATTTTTGGTGCGTCCGAGGAAGAACTCCAAGAGCTTGGCTTGGAGTCCCACCATTTCTGGTGGTTTCAGGAACGCGGGATAAATTTCCGTTAAGGCAAATTGAAGCACCGCGTCGATATCGATATGGAAGCCGCGGTTCACTATTAAGGCCACGGAGGACCAACACGCCCTGCGCAGCGCGTATGGGTCGGAGGAACCCGTTGGCGACTTGCCCTTAGCGAACATGATGATGAGTGTGTCCAACCGATCCGCTAAACCGGCTATGGCCGCTTCATCGCTGCCGGGAAAGGTGTCGTCGCCATTGCGGGGGTGATATTGGTCGCGAATGCCATCTGCTACAATGGGATCGAGGCCTTCGGCGATGGCATAATATCGCCCCATGATGCCCTGGAGTTCCGGAAATTCGCCAACCATATTACAGGTCAGGTCGCATTTTGCCAACTGCACGATTTGGCGAACGCGTTCGAGGAAATCTTGCGTGGCTAGCACCAAGCCAGCGATATGTTGGGCGATTTTTCCTACGCGCACGACTTTGCTTGCGAGTGTACCATCCACGCCAAGGTCGGCCAGAAATGTGACCTTTTCCAAATCCTTGCCTCTAGACGCAATTGTGCGCAGGCGATCTTCTTTGAGGAAAAATTCCGCATCGGCAAATCGGGCTCGCAACACTTTTTCGTTACCGGAGCGCACCAAAGCGTAGTCCCGGCATTCCATATTTGAGATGGCGATAAAGGCATTTGTGAGTTTGCCGTCGGATTTTTCCAGCGCGAAATATTTTTGATGTTCGCGCATTTCCGATACAAGCACATCTTCCGGCACTTCCAGCAAGCGTTCCGCGAAGCTACCAAGCACCGGTACGGCGTATTCAAGTAGATAAGTCACAGTATCAAGCAAGTCCTCGTCTTTTCGCCAGTGGCAGTTGGCCTTAAGGGCTGTTTCTTCCGTGAGTTTACGCACCAGTGCTTTGCGCTCTTCCTGATCCGCCACTACCTTGACCGCGCGCAAGGCCCCCAAATAGGCTTCACGAGGCGCAGTAACGGGAATGCTACGGTTGTGCAAGAAGCGATGACCGCGGCTTTCTGAACCGGACTGAATACCAGCAAAAGTCATGGGAATAATCTGGTCGCCGAGCAAGGCCACGAGCCAGGTGACGGGCCGGACAAAAGCGGATCCGGTACCATCGCCCCAGACCATGGTTTTGTACCAATGGATTTCCGAAAAAATCTTGGGGAAAATATCACCGAGTAGTGACAAGGCGTTTCGCCCTTTTTTTTCCGCCAGTGCAAAAAGGTATTCTCCGCCGCCGATATTTTTAATCTCCAACTGACTGGCGTCGATGCCATTTTTTTGGGCGAAGGCCAGGGCCGCTTTGGTCCAGTTTCCCTCTGCATCCTTTGCCATTTGGGCTGGCGGGCCTTTCATTTCAAGCTTCACATCCGGAGTGCCGGTCAGAATCGAACCGATGGAAATGGCGATGCGCCTTGGTGTGACGAAAATCTTGATATCCTGCGGCTGTAGCTGGGTGCCATCAAGGTGCTTTTTAAGCAGGGCTGGCAAATCGCGCAGTAGCGGCCCGAAAACGCGGGCGGGCATTTCTTCCACTCCGAGTTCGACCAAAAGCGGAACCTGTTTGACTTGAGCCGGGGCGGCAATTTCGGAAGGGATTGCAATTGCAGCGAAAGGTGTGGCCTGCGCGCGCGCGAGCAATGGAAAGCCCAAATCTTGGCGGTTTTTCAGCCAGGCTTCGGCAACCATTTTGGCCAAGGTGCGAACGCGCAAGATGTAACCTTGGCGTTCATTGACGGAGATGGCACCTCGGGCATCCAAAAGATTGAATGAGTGGCTGGCTTTGAGGCAATAATCCAGGGCTGGAGCCGGCACACCCGCTTCACAAAGCCTACGGCATTCGCCTTCAAAGCTCGTGAACAAATTCAAATGCATGTCAACATCGGCCAATTCAAAATTGTGCTTGGAAAACTGGACTTCGTTCTGATGAAAAATATCGCCGTAGGTAAAGCGATCGTTGTATTTGAGATCGAAAACGTTGTCCACCTTTTGCAAATACATGCATAGGCGCTCCAAACCATAAGTGATTTCACCCATGATCGGCAGCAGCGGCAATCCGCCCACTTGTTGAAAATACGTGAACTGAGTGATTTCCATGCCATCCAGCCAGACTTCCCAGCCGAGGCCCCAAGCGCCCAGGGTAGGGGATTCCCAATCGTCATGGACAAAGCGGATATCGTGATCTTCCGGTTTGATGCCGATTTCTTTGAGCGATCCAATGTACAGATCCACAATATCCAGAGGGCTGGGTTTCAGCACCACTTGGAATTGATAATAGTGTTGCATACGGTTAGGATTTTCACCGTACCGGCCATCTTTGGGTCGGCGGCAAGGCTCGATAAAAGCGGCCGCAAAGGGCTCGGGCCCGAGAGAGCGCAAGAATGTGGAGGGATTGAACGTAGCCGCGCCCTTTTCAGCATCATACGGCTGGGTCAGCAAACAGCCGCGCACGCTCCAATAGTTTTGCAGGGTGAGAATCAAATCCTGAAAATGCATCAAACCTCCAACGGGAACAAAATAATCAACCCAGTGCCTGCCCAAAGTCTTCGAGCAAATCCTCCGAATCCTCAATGCCCACTGAGGTTCGGATCAAGCCTTCATCAATACCCATACTGACCCGGCGCTCGGGCCCCATTTCAAAGAAAATAGTTTGTGCAACCGGTATGACCAACGTGCGATTGTCGCCGAGATTGCTGGAGCAAATGGCGACCTGCAACCGGTTGAGCAAAGCGAAGGGATCGACACCATCGGCCGGTACAAAACTGAGCAACGCTCCAGTTCGCTTGAACAATTCCCGGGCCAAGGCATGCTGGGGGTGCGAAGAAAGCCCAGGATAGTGCACACTTTTTATTTTGGGATGTGTCTCCAGATACATGGCAAGTCGTGAAGCATTGCTACAAGCGCGATCCATGCGCAGGGCCAAAGTTTCGGCACCGACCGATATAATATGGGCGGACTCCGGAGCCATAGTCCCGCCAAAATCCCGCAGTCCTTTTTTACGCATTTGCAGAAGAGCCCATTGCAAGGGATCCGAGCCAGCTGACTTATAAATGGGCAAGATATGGGGATAGCGGGTCCAGTCAAAAAGACCCGTATCAGTAATGCTACCCCCTAAGGCGTTTCCATGTCCGCTGATGTATTTGGAAAGGGAATTTACGGAGAAGGTGGCTTTGACGGTACGCGCTAAAAAAAGATAAGGGGAGGTTACGGTATTGTCGACGATGTAGATCAAGTTTTTAGTTTCACATAGTTGACCGATTCGGGCAAGGTCGGCCACCTGGGTAACTGGGTTGGCGATGGTTTCTACCAGGACCATGCGGGTATTGGTTTTAATCGCCGCGGCCACATTGTCCACTTCCGTGGCATCCACAAAGCTGACTTCAATGCCTAGCCCTATTAAAGTATTCAAGAGGCTATTGGTGTTGCCGAACAGGTATGAACTGGATACTAGGTGATCGCCTTTTTTCAGCAAGGTGGTTAAGACCACAGCCATAGCAGCCATGCCCGTGGCAAAACACAATGAGCCGACACCCTGTTCCATCAAGGTTACTTTTTTCTCCAACGCGGCAACGGTAGGATTGGCCTGGCGGGAATAGGCATAGCCCTTTGCAGTCCCTTGGAAAACGGCGGCCAAATCTTCGGCCTTTGTATAGCCGTAGGCGATGGATGTATGCACGGGCTTATGCAGGGATCCGTGTTCGGGTTGCCCGAGTCGGTCCGAGTGGATAATGCCTGTTGTGAAACCTGGATTTTTCATAAGCGAACCTTTAAGCCTGTCTACCTTGTGCTGCTGGACTTTGCCATGGTCTAGAAAATGCCGAGATTGAAACCGACGAAGTAACGCGGGTCTTTGATTTGATTGATATATGTGGCCCGATCTTGACCGGCATTCCTGATTTGTTCCGCACTGGCTGAACCATCCGGATTGGATCGCCCAGTATGGGAAAAGTCATCCCAATATAAATTATCAGCTTTGAGTTCATTAAATGGAACAAAGGCTTGGGCATACAGAGTGAATGGAATCTGGTGATACAGGTTAAAATTCATGGAGGCTTTAAGCCCAAAGTCCAAGAGCAGATGATGTTGCCCTTCCTCAAGGCTGCGATAGATTTTATCCGGTGCGGAGTTTAAGGTCGTACCCCATTCTCCAATTCCCGAAATGAGGAATTGTTTAAGCGAGCTTGTGGGTAAATCAGGAATAAATAATCCGGCTTTAATCGGGATTTGAATTCCAAACTGTCCGTAAGCCATGGAAGAGCCTTCCATGATTTGTCGTCCGCGATACTTGAAATTGTAAGGGTAACCGTGCAGTCTGAAATAGCCGATACGATTCGCCATAACCCATAACCCATCGTCCAGATTTTCAACGGTGGTAAAATTATTGGGCGTGATTTGCACCGTATCTGTTGACATCGGTTCCTTATTTAAAAAGGCGGTAGCCTCAACATTGGCAAAGAGGGTGAAGGCTTTACCCAATGAAAATAGGCCTCCGCTGGCGATATCAAAATTCCAGGGTTCATATTTCGCCAAGGTAAAAACTCCCCTGGGAGCGATTTTTCCCTCCAAGAGCAGCTGGTTACTGGTCGCAGAGTCTAAAGTGGTAAACGCACCGGTTGCGTAGGTCGCCCACCATTTGTGCATCCCAGTGCTTATCCAGCCGCCTGTGGGCAAGTAGGTGCCCCACATTCCTTTTGACCAAGACCAGTTTAAACCCGTGTTGAAATGCCGATGTTGCAGGGCGTCGGATAATTTGGTGACGTCTTGCTTCAGGTTAAAATTTTCATTGTTGGTGATATTGTGAAACACAATGTCCAATTTATTGATTTCAGTGGTGGATTGGGTCCAAAAATTTGCGTCAATTAGAAGTCCATAGGGCAGTGGAGAGGCCGCGGAAGCGGCATAGCGGCTGTATTGACTTTGATAGCTTTCTCTGCCGTTGACCGACATAAGATCTGAGCCAGTCAGATCTGCATTATCAACATAACCAGTATCATTAATATTTCGTGCTTGATTAAACTGAAGCACATCATGAAAAAGGCCATAATACAATGCCGGAGTCCAGTTAAAAGTGGTATGCCTGATGTTGGTAGAAGAGAGAAAACCCGAATAGGACAATTGGTAATTCATCGGATCTTTTAAATTGGCTCGTTTGGTGATTGCGCCACCCACACTTTGCATCCAGCCTCCGTAAGCTTCTCCCATGGTTACGTTGACGCCTAATGCGAGATCCGTAAAGGAGCGATCCCCACTTAAAAACTGCGGCTGCACGGCGAGGTAGGGAATTATTTCCGTGGCGACTTTGGTTCCGTAGTAGGTGCTGGTATCAAATGCCTTGGAATACTCAAGAGGCTTTGGTTTGAAAAGCGGAAGGGAATCTGTCGTTGAAAACAGGATGTTTTTGGTTCTCGTCAGCGCTAGAGGTTGTTTAAATATTTGAAATTTCTGTCTATGATATCCCTGGTAATAGAGCGTTCCATGGTGGGGCAGTGCTTCCAAGGCTTGACCCGCAACCTGTGTGGCGCGGTAAATAGCTGAATCTTGGGGGAGTTTGGCGTAGATATCGTACACGCTATTCAAGCTGTCTTCCGAGTTTGAGGACCAGAAAAGCGTGTCATTGGTGAATCGAATGTTGCGAATGGACCCGTGCTTCATTGGAGTGATAAAGGTGAGTCGTTGAGATTTGGCCAAGTAACTCGAATCTGGAAATACGGCGGAATCCCTAAGGGCTAAGAAGGGATTAAAGGCAGGGGTTCCGGCATTGATGGACACGATGGCCTCTTTGTCTTCAATGCCAAGTGTGAAATAAATTGAATCGCCTTTTCCATTAAAGCGGGGATTGTAAATCTGCTCGCCGTCGGTAAAATTGGTAAGTATAAACCCCTGGCCAGTCGAATCCAATAACCTAAGATTGCTGGTTCCATACGACTTTGAAGTATAAACGATCAGGTTTTTAGTGGGATGATAACTGGGATACGCTGCTCGGATTTCCCAAGTAAGGCGATGCCATTTGTCTTCTTCATCTTCTTTGGAACGAAAATCATATTCCCAGATATCCGTATAAGCCGCGTATTTGTCCCGGCGAGTGGTGAGCAGTTTTGAATTGTCATGGTTGAATTCAAGTCCTGATGAACCTGCTTCATCGCTTCGCTCTACATCAGCTGGCAAAACTGTTTTGGTTGGGCTATTCGTTCTAGATAGGGGGCGATGCTGGATGTTCGGGATTAAATTCCTCGCAAGTCCCAACAATGGATTTCCCATCCTTTGACCAGCAAATACGGACATGGAGCCATAGTCCCCATTTAAACCCGTATTCACGGGAGCAGTAAGTCCTTCAGGTCTATCAACCGTGCTCGCGGATGTATTGATTTTTCCGGATCCCAATTCTTTCCAGAAAATCCAATTCAATGGGGCGCGGCGATTTTCGCCATTGCCAAGCCATGCCATAAATCTACCATCTGATGAGAGGGCCAGGTTTTGTTGGTATCCGCCCTTCATTTCGCTATCGGCTAGAGAGTCGACGGAAAAGTCTTTGAAGTCCGCGTAACGTTCCACTAGAGAACGGCGGAAGTCTTCAAATAGATCTGGAAGTTCTTTTCCGAAAGCTTTTCGGACTGAATAGGAGAAGTTGAAAATGGGTTTGGGTTTTGCAAGATCACGCACCTTGTCCACGCCAAAGCGATTTTTCAAATACAGTAGGAATCCGAAGCCGGTATTATAGCAGCGTTCGCTTTGCGTCCAGTCCTCATCGCTTTGAAATGTTTCGATA
>JAYUHW010000070.1:0-12835 GCA_043766615.1 Fibrobacteria bacterium
GTTGGTTCAAGAGAACGTTTCATGGTTCGTCGCGGCCGTTTGAAAACCAGCTACGAAACTCCGACCAGCAAATACGTTTTGCAGTTGGACGCCGTTCCTACAGGGGTTTCCATTAAAGATGCTTATTTAACCGTCATGGAACCCTGGCTGAATACCTTCAGCTATACCATGGGTGTTTTTGATCGGCCTTTTGGATATGAAATCAGCTATTCTTCTTCGAGCCGTGAATCCCCTGAGCGGTCACGCGTGTACCAAAGCCTTTTCCCAGGGGAACGGGATATGGGAGCCAAGCTTGAAATCAATCCCGGAGCCGATTTGGGAATTGCCCAATACTTTAATTTCAAGGGCGGTATATTTACTGGAATGGGCCCTAATGCAAATGAAATCGATGATAAACAGGACATGATCGGCCGCCTTGGTTTCAAGCTGCCTTTTTATGCTATCAATTTGGCCATTGATGGTGGCTTCTCTGCTTATATGGGAACCGCTACTTCAATCGTTGATACAGCTTATGCCATGGGCACAACCGCGACTGGCGTCAAGTCCTGGATAGCCAGCAAGGGAAATGCGAATAAAACCGTGGACCGCAATATAATGGGTGTCGATGCCCAAATTTATTATGACCTACCTGTCATTGGCGGATTTGCTTTACGCGGTGAATACATCTGGGGAAACCAGCCAACCACGCGCACCTCGTCGGCTTTATTTACGGGAACACCGGCTGGAGTCCTAGTCGCCCCACAAGTGGCTGATAGGGAAGTGATGGGAATGTATGTGAACTTCGTTCAGAATTTAGGAACAAAGGTTCAGGCTATTGCCAAGTACGATATTTTTGATCCCAATACCAAGGTAGAGGGAAAAGAAGTAGGAGCTGCCGGATCCAACCTTACCGCCGCGGATTTAGCCATGACCACCCTGGGCTTGGGCGGTATTTACCACTGGGATGAAAACGTTAAGTTTGTGGCCTATTACGATATGGTTACTAATGAAGAGGCGAATGCATCCGCTACGGGAACTTTAGCCCCTTGGACCACGGATTTGAATGACAATGTATTCACCTTTCGTGTACAGGTGAAGTTCTAATTTCCGCAATCCAGTGCAATAAGCTTGGATTGCATTTGCAATCACATCGAAAAAAACATTTAGGAGGTTATTTAAATGATGAAATCAAAATTACTTGGGACCTTGGCCTTTACCTTGGCATCCTTTGCTTCCTTGGCATTTTCAGCTCAAACCATCACGGTAAAGGGCTCAGATACCATGGTTATTCTAGCCCAACGCTGGGCTGAGAAATATATGGCCACTCATCCCGATGTCTCCGTTCAGGTGACCGGTGGCGGTTCTGGCACGGGCATTTCAGCCCTAATCAATGGCACCACCGATATTTGCGACGCTTCCCGAAAAATGAAGGCAGCTGAACGGGAAAAGTTGAAAGAGCGTTTTGCCAGCTTGGGAGTGGAAGTTCCTTCGGCTCGTGATGGCTTGGCGGTTTACTTGAATGAAGCCAGCCCCGTTTCTGAACTAAGCCTCGATCAAGTTAAATCTATCTATACCGGCAAGACAACTAATTGGAAGGATGTTGGCGGACCCGATGCCAAGATCGTGCTTTACGGTCGTGAAAACAATTCCGGCACCTATGTCTATTTTCGGGACAATGTATTGAAGGGTGCGGATTTCGCACCTGGCATGCAATCTTTGCCGGGAACGGCTGCGGTTGTTAACGCGGTTTCCAAGGATAAGTTCGGTGTTGGATTTGGAGGAGCTGCTTATGCCAAAGGACTGAAGTTTGCTAAAATTAAGAAGGATGCTAATTCACCCGCTTATGCTCCTAATCTCGAAACGGTTAAAAATGGTACCTATCCTATAACCCGTTACCTTTATATGTATCTCAAGAGTCGTCCAACCGGGGCGATTAAAGATTATATCGATTGGACTTTGGGTGCTGAAGGGCAGGCCGTGGTTTCTGAGGTAGGTTTCTTCCCTGTAAAGTGAAAATTATCTAAGCTTCCAACTCTTTGAAAGCGAAAGGATCTCTTATGTCAAAGCCTGTTCCCTTGCGGCCGAATTCGACCGCGGAAAAGGGCGGCTTGAATGTTTCGAACGGAGCAGCTCCTCATGGGGCTGTTCCCGTTTCTGGTTTAAGTTCAAGTATTGGTCAATCCTTCCCCGAAGAGACGCCTACGACCATGGTTCGTAAGGTTCTCAATATGAAAAAGCCTAGGCGATGGGGCGAATATGTGATTGAAAAATCCATCCAAGGAGTGGCCTTTGTATCGTTGTTGTTTATCGCTCTGATTTTTGTTTTTATTTTCAAGGAAGCGACCCCGCTATTTTTCGGCGAAGTCAAAGCTGCCATGCACCAATCCCAGGTTGAAGAAGCAGAAACCTACGGAGTGGACCCAGGCACGCCTTTGGTTGCAGAAGCTCCTGAATTGGAACAAAGTCAGGAAAATTTTCATCCTAAAACGTTAGTGAGTAAAAATTGGCAGCCGGTTTCATTGAATCCCCAGTTTGGAATTTTCCCGCTTTTATTAGGTAGCTTAAAGGTTACCTTGATTGCCCTACTCTTGGCCGCGCCCATCGGTATATTTGCGGCTTTATATACTTCAAATTTTGCTCCGAAATGGGCCAAAGAAAGTATGAAGCCCATCATTGAAATTCTGGCCGGATTCCCTTCCGTTGTGATTGGATTTTTCGCCCTCGTAATCTTGGCCAGCTTACTCCAAAATTTGTTTGGCTATCACTTTCGCTTGAATGCCTTTGTGGGTGGTGTGGCCATGGCTTTAGCTGTTATTCCCATCATTTATACTGTTTCCGAGGACGCTTTGAATGCCGTACCCAAGGTGATGACCGAAGCCAGTCTGGCATTAGGCGCGACGAGGTGGGAAACAGCATTGTTCGTTATCCTGCCATCGGCAACTCCGGGAATATTTGCGGCAATGATTCTGGGTTTCGGGCGTGCCTTTGGTGAGACCATGATTGTTCTAATGGCCACAGGCAATGCGGCATTATTGACCTTGGCTTTAACCGATCCGGTGCGCAGCTTATCCGCAACCATCGGAGCTGAAATGGCCGAGGTTGTTTTTGGAGATACCCACTATCGCGTTCTATTTTTTGTAGGTGCCTTGCTTTTCATAATTTCCTTTAGCCTCAATGCTACAGCTGAATTCTTTATTCGCAATCGCTTGATGAAAAAGTTTAAGGGAATTTAGATGACGCGCGCCAAAAAAATTGTAGGCAATGCGGTTGTTTCTTTTACCGCTATCTGTGCTTTCACAGCGGTAGCGGCTGTGATTTGGATAATGGGCACCATTATTTGGGGTGGCCATAGCCATTTGACTTGGGCCTTTTTGACCCAGGCTCCCTCAGCGGGTATGACCGAAGGTGGCATTTATCCGGCCATTGTCGGCACCTTTGCCCTTGTCGTGATTATGTCTCTGGTAGGAGTGCCGGTAGGTACCATAACGGCTATTTACCTAAGCGAGTATACGTCTCGTGGATCAAAAATCGCTCAATTCATTCGGTTTGCGGTAAATACTTTGGCGGGGATTCCGGCTATTGTTTTTGGTCTATTCGGACTTGGTTTCTTTGTTCAGTTTACCGGCGGAAATCTGGATAAAATTTTTTCACCGGGACAATTGAAATGGGCCCAACCCAATATTCTCTGGGCCAGTCTAACCATGGCACTTTTGACCTTGCCGGTTGTAATTGTGTCCGTTGAAGAGGCTATCAAAACCGTTCCCCGCGATTTACGCGAAGCATCCTTGGCTTTGGGAGTCACCAAATGGCAAACCATTTGGCGCGTGGTATTGCCCAATTCTGTCGGGGGTATTTTAACCGGTGCAATCCTTGCTGTGAGTCGTGGGGCCGGAGAAGTAGCCCCAATTCTTTTTACCGGAGCTGCCTATTTCCTGCCGAGTCTTCCCCATGCCTTTACCGATCAGTTTATGGAACTCGGCTACCATCTCTATATAATGACAACCCAGTCCACGGACGTTGAAAAGACCCTGGGTATCCAGTATGCGACCACCTTGGTCCTGCTACTTTTGACTTTTATGTTAAACTTCTCGGCTATCTTTATGCGCTATCGGCTACGTAAGCGCCGAATCGTCGCTTGAAATTGGAGTACTATGGAAGCTGTCCCACCTTATGCCAAATTGCATACCAAAGACCTCAATCTTCATTATGGACCTAAGCACGCCTTAAAGGGAATTAGTCTCGATATGAAGGCCTATAAAGTTACGGCTTTGATTGGACCTTCAGGTTGCGGCAAGTCTACTTTTTTACGAAGCCTGAACCGCATGAATGATCTGATTGATAACGTAAAAATCACAGGATCCGTTTTTGTGGATAATGTCGATATTTACCATAAAAAGGTGGACGAAGTCCAGCTCCGGAAAAAAGTAGGCATGATTTTTCAAAGGTCCAATCCCTTCCCAAAATCAATTTACGACAACGTAGCTTATGGACCGCGCATTCATGGACTTCGGGACAAAGCCAAATTGGATGAATTGGTGGAAGTGAGCTTGCGTCGCTCGGCCCTCTGGGATGAAGTAAAGGATGAACTCGGAAAGAGCGCTTTGGCTCTATCCGGTGGGCAGCAGCAAAGACTTTGCATCGCCCGCGCCTTAGCCGTGGACCCGGAAGTATTGCTGATGGACGAGCCTGCCAGTGCCTTGGACCCTATTGCGACGGCAAAGATTGAAGAACTTGTATACGAATTAAAAAACACATATACTATCGTAATCGTAACCCATAATATGCAGCAGGCCGCGCGGGTTAGCGATTATACCGCATTTTTCTATATGGGACAGGTTGTTGAATATGACTTTACAGAGAAAATCTTTACTTCTCCAAAAGAAAAGCAAACTGAGGACTACGTGACCGGAAGATTTGGCTAGGAGCGCAAATGGAACGACATTTTGAAAAAGAACTCAATAATTTAAAGGCGAAGCTGGAAACAATGTCCAGACTTGCCAACGAGTCCTTGGTTTTTTCGACGAGAGCCTTGATTGAAGAAGACAAATCCCTAGCAGAGAAAACTTTCACAAATGAAAGGATTATCAACCAACTCGAAATAGAAATTGATCATGGTGTGGCGGATTTTTTTGCGCTTTTCCAACCCGTGGCCATTGATTTACGTTTTATGCTGGCCATTCAGAAAATCAATAATGATCTGGAGCGCATTGGTGATCATTGTATCAATATTGCCCAATCCGCCATAAGCTATGCCGGGTTCGAGCAAAAAACCGGGCTTCTAGAACTGCCAAAAATGATCGTCATCGGTCAGGGCATGTTAAAGGATGCCTGTCAAAGTTTTTTCAATAAAGACCTACAACTTGCCCGAGTCGTATTGGAAACGGATGACATTATCGATGAACTGAATCGAGCCAATACTCGCGAAGCCATCCAGTTGGTAAAAACCGATAAGACTTCGATTGAAATGGCACTTGAGCTGCTTCGCATCAGCCGTAATTTGGAGCGGATTGGCGACCTTTCAACAAATGTCGCTGAAGAAGTCATTTTTCATCTCCAGGCTAAGGTCGTCAAGCATCATGCTGATGATCATGTTAATCGGATCTCTCCCGAACGTCGTCACGAAGCCCAATAATTGAAACCTACCCGAAACAAGTTCCCGAATTGAAATGACTCAGAAACAATTCTGAAATTCTATAAGGGTAGTTTTGCCTCCCGTTGACCTGTCGTTCCCTTCCGGAACGTAAGCGCCAACGGAAAGGGCCAGTCTCGCAAATAGTTAGGCTTAGGCGTACGGTTCCCGATTTCCGCTCGCATAGTCATGACCATCCGGTTGCTTAAAGCTATCCGAAACAGCGCAGCAATAATCCAGACATGTATTTGAAATTCGCACCCCTTAGTTTTTTAATTCATGTTTTGTTTGGGGCAGGTTTTAGCTTGAACATCATCGCACTGTCCTCGGCTCAAGCAGCCGGGGACATCCTGCCCACTTATGCCACTCCAGATTTGATTCCGGTCAAAAGCATAGAGGAATTGCTGGATTCTTCCGGTCAAGTCGCGGGCCCATCCGCTCAATCGCCCGGCGTCGACAGCCTCAGAAATAGGACTCAGAAATCCGTTCCAGAACCTGGATCCGTGTCCAGTAATGCTCCAAATGAAACAGGACTCGCAATCGAAAAAGGATTGGTGCTTTCTTCAGAGGAAGGAAAACCAGTGGAGAAAGCCATGGTTATTCTATCGGGTCCAAACCAAAGATTTTCTTGTCAGAGCGATCGGGATGGAATTTATCATCTTGAGGGTGTAAAGCCGGGAAGCTATAAAATCAAGGTCAGCAAGAAAGGTTTTTCTGTTTTTGAACAACGGGATATCAGTCTGCTTGCAGGCGAAAATCCGGTCCGGGAAATCCGTTTAGAGCGAAGCGTGCTTAAGGGCCAGGTCATAGAAGCCAAAGGCGGATTAAATGCGGGAAGCGCTTCTTCCATGCAGGCTGCAAGGCGATCGAGCTCCGGGGTGATGGAAGGGGTTGGCGCCGAACAAATTTCCAAATCAACCGATGCCGATGCCGGAGCTGTGGCTAAGCGAATCACGGGAACTTCCTTGGTCGGCGGAAAATACATCTACGTGCGCGGGCTCGGTGAGCGCTATACCAATATGACCTTAAACGGTTTGCCTGTGCCTTCACCCGAAAAGGACAAGCGCGTAGTCCCGCAGGATCTTTTTCCGGCGGCCACCATTGAAAGTTTTGCCATTCATAAAACGTTTTCACCCGAACTCTATTCCGATTTCGCGGGCGGATCCGTGGAATTGATTACCCGGGGAATCCCGGAAAAAGCATTTTTGAAATTATCCATTGGAACCGGTGGAACGGATTTTTCCGGAGACGCAAAATTTCTGAATTGGGGAAATGACCAATTAACCTATGACGGCGGGAATACTTACTGGGGCA
Source organism: Fibrobacteria bacterium (assembly GCA_043766615.1). Classification (GTDB taxonomy): domain Bacteria; phylum Fibrobacterota; class Fibrobacteria; order UBA11236; family UBA11236; genus Chersky-265. The sequence continues at coordinate 6,923 of JAYUHW010000070.1, forward strand.
TAGATGACGGTACCAGAAGCTTGCCGAAGGGATTCCCGACTTCCATTCCCGGTATCAGTGATAAAGATGTGGACCAATACCATGTGAAAGGGTTACCAGGGTATACGACCAAGGAACGACTGGACTATGCACTGAAACTGCGCAATATCTATGCGATCGATACAGCTCGGATTCTGCCTTATCAAAATTTCTCGCTTTCATTTGGCGATGTACGCAATCGAAATGAGGACACCCGATTCGGGTATTTGGTTACGGCGGGATTCAAGAACAAATACATTGAAAAAGATATTCGAAAAATCAGTCTGATTTCCGTACCCACAGGATATGACTCGACCTATATCCATTCCATCATCGGAAAAGTCACCTTCCATGTTATTCCTACCGATACCATGCCTGGCTTTACCGGCGATACGTTGGATGGATTGCCCGTACCGAATATGCGACAACTTCAGAAACTGGATACAGGCGTCAGCTCGCGCATTGCAACGGGTACGTATGAGGCCATATTGTCCGGCATGGCCGATTTTGGTTATTCGAGCCCGGACAATAAAATATTTTGGAAAAATTTCTTCGTTAATATCGGTACGGATGAAGCTTCCAGAAATCATAGCAAGGCTTTTCCAGGCGGAAGGCAGGACAATCCGGTTGAGGAAGGATATCTCTTAAACTTCAGTCAGCGGAGCCTCTTAGCCTCCCAAGCCGGTGGCGGACATTATTTAGGATTGGGGCCGCTGGACTCGGTTGCTTGGGCCTCCGGTTATTCGCATAGCCAAGGCACTGCGCCCGATAACAGAAGGTATAAATATTACGGAGAAACCGATACAACCGTTAATACCTATGCCAATAACGATATCTGGGGCACGCGGATTTTCGAGACGCTAAACGAAGACAATTTCTCTGCAAGGGTGGATCAATCGCTAGTGATGCCGCCGGAAATTTTTAGGCGCGATACTCTCTTTACAGGCCCTGGATTTATTTCCCACTTAAGGTTGCCGACGGCCCAGACCGGCCAGTTCGCGACTCTTCGCAGCCGTGATTTTTCCGCTTCCCGTTATCAATATGGAGCTGTTCAGCAAGCTCAAAAAAACCAGACTCTGGAACAAATAAGGGATCCAAAGCGATTGACCTTGGATATTTTGGATCCAACCCATCCCCAAGATTTTTCCACAGCGCCCAAAAGCTATGATGAATATTCAGCCTCGGAAAGAGTCGCGGGAGGTTATGCCGCCACCAACTTTGGGTTCTCGATGCTACGATTCCCGTTGACCTTTGATATCGGTATCCGTTATGAAAATTATCATTTGCATCTTAAGGCTCCTTATACCGGCCAAAACTTCGGAACGGATTTAGACAAAATCGCCGCCGCCGCTAGGACCGTCGATTTGGATGAAAATTCTTTCTTCCCGACTCTGGGCATGAGTGTCGATCTGACTTCAAATTCAAAACTCCGTTTGATTCGCGCGAATACGGCCATACATCCCGAGTTTCGGGAAATCGCACCTTATGGATACAACGATTATATCAAAGATCGTACCGTGACGGGAAATACGGAGCTACGAGAAACGCGTGTACAGCATTTGGACTTAAGGTATGACTGGTACTTGCCCAACCGTCAGATCTTATCATTCTCCTTGTTCCGGAAAGATTTTAGAGATCCGGTTGAGCCCGTTGCCGACAATAATCATTCCGAGTCTTTTCAAAATGCGGTTTCAGCTTATGTCCGTGGGGCCGAAGTGGAAGCCATGATCGATTTGGAATCAATTGGCCGCAATCTTGGTATTGGCAATTTTTTAAAGGGCTGGAACTTGGGTGGAAATATGGCGGTCATGCACTCTGAGGTCAGCTTGGATTCGGCTCAGGCTAGAGAAAGCACTTCTTTAAAACGGCCGATGGTGGGTCAAAGCCCATACCTTATCAATGCAACCTTGGGTGAGGAAATGGAATGGCAAAAATTAGCGTGGACGCAGTCTTTGGCATTCAATGTAGCGGGAGAACGGATTCGCAATGTTGGCATTCAGCTTGTGCCGGATGAATACGAACAACCTTTTCCAAGCTTGGACTATTTAGGTCGCATCACTTTTTACAAACATCATCAATTCACAATAAAAGTGAAAAATTTGCTTTCCTCACGCAAGCGAATTAAGGCTAGGGAATATAATGATTTGCTTCATTATTATACCGTGCCTTCAGCTGTTTTAGAACGAGTTTATGCCACGGTTAAACGTCAATACACTTTAGAGGAGTCTCAGGAGGGCACCGCTTATGAATTGGGTTACACCCTTGAGTTTTGAGTCGAAAAAAATGTTTTCATTTAATTATCAAACCAAATTTGAAAGGATCAAAAATGATTAATTTACGCACCACCTTGGCCGGTATCGGCCTGATAGCTGGATTCGCTTCTGCGGACCTGCCTACGGATACCATCTCAGGTCATATCATGGCTAATAAAATGCTCGACAGCGCTCATGTCTGGATAATCAAGGGCCGTACCACCGTGGATTCGGGCATTACATTGTCTATCCAACCCGGTACAACCATTAAGGGTCAGTACTCGACCCGTGGTACTCTATGTGTCAACCGGGGAGCCTACCTAGTAGCTCCGGGCACCAAAGCTAAGCCCATTAACTTCACCTCTACGGAATTGAAACGTGGCGGCTGGGGCGGCATTGTCCTTTTGGGCAAAGCGCCTACCAATGAGCCGACAAAATATTTTGAAGCCATTCCAGAATGGGCTTATGGCGGCAATGATGCCCATGATAGCAGCGGCGTCATGACCTATGTGACTATCAACTATCCTGGCTTTGCTGTAGAAGTGGACAAAGAGTTGAATGGCTTGACCCTGTGCGGTGTGGGCGACAAAACCGTCTTACATCATATCCAAAGCAATAATGGCGATGATGATGCCTTTGAATTTTTCGGTGGAACCGTCAATGTTTCCCATTTCGTCGCTACCAATGAAACCGATGATGGTTTCGATATGGATAATGGTTATTCGGGAACAGGTCAGTTCATGATGGTTATCCAGGGCAAGGATTCTGCTCAGGCACGCCATTATTATTTCTACGGCCCTACTGGCGATACCTTGAAATATGTGGGTGGGCCCAAGGATGGCCAGTATCATGATACCACCTATACCGAAAAGGTCGGAGACAATGGCATTGAAGCCTCCAGCAATCCCGTAGCCGGTAAGGTACCCCAGTCCCATCCCAAATGGTCCAATATCACCGTGGTCGACAATGGTGTGAATAAGGGTCCCATCCAGTTCAAGGAAAATATGGGCGGAGAATATAGCCGCATGCTATTGGTTGGAGACTCATCGGCTTGGATGGTATCAGTATTAGATTTGGCGAGCGCTAACAATATGATTGCCGCTACTCCCACGCTTAGCTTGAACAAAACCTTTATCACCGGAACCTTTAAATCCAAATGGGATGTTAAGGATACTTCCGTGGTCGGCAAAGGCCTAAAAGTATTGTTCGATTCAACGGTTAAGTATGTGGACTCGGCGCTCTACATGGATATGGGCTTAGCCAGTACCAGTTTGGCGGCTGATTCCGTAGGCGCCATCATCGGAACGGATACTGCCAATTACTGGTATAAGGGCTGGACCCTGCCAGGCACCGTTGTTTACGCTAATGGTAAGGCCCGTCCAACCGTAGGCATCGCAGCGCGCAGTATGGCTAAGCCTTCACTTATTGGCATGTTGAGCATGGAGGCGGGAGCTTTAACTGTTCAGGCCGGATTCGCGACCGTCGCCAATATCCAAGTATTGGACCTAACCGGAAGAGTTCAAGTAAACCTTGGTAGGGTTAATCTACACCAGGGACGCAATCGCTTGGGCAAGAATGAATTCAAGACATTGCAAAATGGTCTATTCTTTGTCCGTGTTAGCGCGGTGGGTGAGACCCATAGCGCCAAGGTAATGATCACGCATACTGAGGGTGGCCGTTGATTCCAGTTTTTGCCGCCGACCGTTCGAGGTCGGCCTTTTATTTATGGAGGCAAGCACTTTCAGCGCAGGTGTTTGCCTTTTTCTGTCTTTTAGTTGTAAGCACTTCGTATTCAGAAATCACCTTCAAGCCAAAATCGAAGCCTATTGTAAAATCTCAAAACATCTATAAACCGATTTTTATCGATCAGGCTAAAAGCCCGGAAGAATTGCTGCAAAGAGCAATTGTATTGTTGAATCAAGGGGATACCGCCGGCCTCTATCGACTAAGTGTCATGCGGGAGGAGTATATTGCCCTTTATCCTTTTTTACCAAATTCCGACACTGTAAATACCGATGACATGAACTTTCGGATGGGCTTTTTTTTGATGGATAACCGGAAGATGCTGCTTCGTGAACTCACCAATTTTCCTGGTCCAGGTACTTCCCTTTCGCAATTTGCCTTTACCGGGGTCAAAGAGGAATGTGGCCGAATGTATTTCATGCATGGCTTGCATGTATGGGTCAAAAGGGAAGGTAGAGAAATAGAATTGCACTTCGCCAAAAGTATGGTCTCAATTGATGGGGGCTGGAAGTTCTGGGGATTCTCGGGCGATTGAGAGTAAATTCAGGTGGGTTTTGTGTTACCAAATAGCGCTGTTCACATTGTCCTAACACTTGTGAATAGAGTCTTTTGGCAGGGTTAACCTCTCGGTGACTTCCCAGGCAGGGCACGGTAGCATCCAAGGAACGTTCAGAAATAGGGTCGAATGGCCTTTGAATCATGACTGAAACATTGGGAAGGTATTTTATTCAAACATTGAAAAGGCTGTAAACCCATTGATTTGAAAGGAGTTCCACTTCATGAACACCCATTTCAACAATCCACCATACAGGATAACCACTAAATCCTCAAAAAATAGTTCTGCCCCTGCGACCTTGAGAATTTTGGGGCATAGTCTTGCCCTGGCGGAAGATATCGAGGCCTTGGAAGACTGCCTGGCCCTGGAACGTGCTTCAGGGGAGTTCCCCCATGCTACCCAGGCAACGGGAATTTTTTCTCCTTCAGCTGTACCGTATTGCGAATTTTTGATGCTACACAATGGTTTCGGCAAGCTCTTAGCGGTCACTCGTCTAATGAGTCTGGGGGCTGCCAACCCCATTTTAGGCCCACTAGAAACCGGGAGATTCCAACGCTCGGCGCTCGTGACTGCCCTTCGCTACTCTCGCGAACAGGTAGTGGAAATGGGGTCACCGGCATTCTTGCCGGGTTGTGATACTGTGAAAGCCACTAAGCTGCTTTGGCGCGGGTTGAGTCACTATATGGCAAGGAAAAACTTTGGATTTGTAATGGGGAGTGACGTCCTGCCAAAATTCCAAAATGGTGTGGAATCCTTAGCACTGCTCATGAAGGAGCATGGCTTAAATCCTGATTTGGAAGCGGAGGCTTTTTCAAAATTTCGCAGCGGCTCTTTAGAAGCAGTGCAGGATAGCTATTGCCCCAAGAATGCACTCAACAGTGCCAGCTTACCACCAGGACTGCGTGAGGCGCTTCGCCGCGGCTGCCGTTTAGCGGCGGAACCGGTTCTGAATCAATCTGCTGGCAGGTGGGAGGTCATCTGGGTGGCCTCTAGGGAGATGCTAGTGACTGGCGACAACGGAGACCAACCTCGATAGATTCCAGCCTTAAGGCCTTTTTGTACCTTTCCCTCCCGGTACAACATGCAGCAATATCTGGACTTAGTCCGCCATGTTCTCGAAAACGGGGACAAGAAACAAGACCGAACCGGAACCGGGACGATATCGTTATTCGGCCTGCATGCCAAATACGATTTGCGCGATGGATTTCCTCTGGTCACCACCAAAAAAACGCTCTTTGACGGCGTACTCCGAGAGCTCCTATGGTTTTTAAAGGGCTCGACCAATATCAATGATGGCCTTAAACAGCATACACCGATTTGGAATGCCTGGGCCAATGAACAGGG
>JAYUHW010000071.1:0-5461 GCA_043766615.1 Fibrobacteria bacterium
GAACGGCGGCTTCACGGCTAATATTCAGTGCATTCACCACTTGGCCATTCATCATTCCGGCAATTTGTAGAAAACGCAGGAAAGGAGCAAGGCTGCGGATAAGCCCTTCCTCTTTAATTTCCTCCTTCAGGTATATATTGACGTATGCATCCAAGAGGTCAGCAGCGTCAGAATTTGCTCCAACAACAGATGGCAGCATTCCCCATTGCAAGGCTTGAACAGGACTGAACTGGTCTCCGATCTCGGCCGAGCAAAAGGGGCCCATGTTACGATTGACGGCACGGCCACCCAGCAAGTTGACGCCGCCACGTCGGAGTTTCCGTGCTGATGATCCGCATAGCGCGAATCGCCATTTCTTCCCTTCGATAAGCCGATGAACTTCATCAAGGAGGGCCGGGAGTTTTTGGATTTCGTCGATAACGATCCAACTGCCACCAGGGAGTTTTCCTGCAAGTGCCGACAATCGTTCTGGGTCTCGCGAGAATTCTAGGTAGGTCGAATGCTTGAGCAAGTCGAAATAAGGCGCGTTGGGAAATGTTTGCCGGAGCCAAGTACTTTTTCCAACGCTACGCGGCCCTAAAAGGAAGAAAGAGCGGTCAGGGGGAATAAGTAGGCGTCCGAATTGGGTTTTTTGCATATCGTAAATTTACAATGCTATTGTATAAAATACACGTATTTTTACAGTACAACTGTAAAATTTCACTATGAAGTGGCGATAATAGCAAAATATCGGCAAATCTTACTTTTTTTCAGTCTAAACCCGTCGTCTATTTCCCAAAATTCAGCTTTTATTCGACCATGGACGTGCTTCATCCCTCCCCCAAAAGGTCGCTCCCCTTTTCACTCCACCCATTCCTGGGTTTCCTCACTCCATTTCAAATCCACTTCTTCCTTAAGCTTCATTGGAACAACAATTGCTAAAGTATCCAGAATTTGCTTGAATTCATACCATGATATTCCTACACTAACTGTCTGAATATCATGGCAAAAGACTCTAACACTTCCCGCCCTTACCTATTAGCGGACCTTCGTAAAGCCCTTCGCCGCAGCCGAATTGTGGCGCTTTTAGGGCCACGGCAAAGCGGAAAGACTACTTTGGCGCGCCAAATCGTGGCGCCGGAATCCGACAATTATTTTGACTTGGAAAACCCAGTTTCAATGCGGAGATTATCTGAACCGATGCTCGCTCTGGAGAGCTTGAAAGGGATTGTCATTCTTGATGAAATCCAACGCGCTCCCCATTTATTTCCAATCTTACGCGTTCTAGCGGACCGCGCGCCAACCAAAACGCGTTTCCTTATTCTTGGCAGTGCATCTCCGAACCTAATAAAAGGGGTTTCAGAATCCCTGGCTGGTAGAATTGAATACATTCCTGTTTCGGGCTTTGCGCTTCAGGAAATTGGGATGGACCACCTACAACGACTTTGGCTGCGAGGAGGATTTCCGCGCTCGTTTTTAGCACGATCAGAAACCGATTCTATGGTGTGGCGGCGCGATTACATCAATACGGTTCTGGAAAGAGACCTACCCCAGCTAGGACTTGGAATATCATCGGCTGCCATGCTACGATTTTGGACCATGCTTGCCCATTGGCACGGCCAAGTATGGAACGCCGCTGAACCTGCACGTTCATTAGGCGTAAGCGAAGCTACCACGCGAAGGTATTTGGATTATTTGGATGGTTTATACATGGTCAGGCAAGTACAGCCCTACCACAGCAACCTTGCCAAAAGGGTGGTAAAGCATCCTCGCATCTATTTACGCGATTCTGGACTGCTGCACCAATTATTGGGAGTTAAAACAAAAGTCGAGTTGGAAGGCAACCCAAAAGCGGGTGCTTCGTGGGAGGGGTTTGCCTTTGAAGAAGTTATCAAAGCAGTAAAGCCCGATCAGCATTATTTTTGGCGGACTCACAATGGTGCGGAATTGGATCTTTTAATGATTAAAAACGGGCACAGGATTGGAGTTGAATTCAAACTATCGAACGCACCGGCACTGACACCATCGATGCTAATAGCATTAAAGGACTTGGCACTTCCAAAAATTTGGGTAGTCCATGCAGGTTCAAAAAAATTCCTCTTGCACAAAGCTATAGAGGCTATTCCCCTAGCAGATTTTATCAAAACCATTAAACCGACAGGAAGACTAGATTAATCGAGACGCGTCTAGGTAACGATTTAAATCAGCTTGAGCCGGATATTCAATACTTCGAGAATTCGTTTTAAATAGCCGATACTTGGGTTACCCTTTTCAGATACAGCCTTGTACAAACTTTCCCGATTAACACCGGCGGCTTCGGCAATCTGAGCCATGCCACCATGAGCGGCAATAACATCCCGCAATCCAAGGAGGAACATTTTGGGGTCTTCATCCGCGATACATTCAGTAAGATAGACAGCGGCAAACTTCCTATCGCGGAGACGTTCATGATAGAGAGGTTTAAACGGGACGCTTGGGGGAACCGCGTCTTTGCCAATCTTTCCAATATTCTTGCGCCGTTTGGATGTCCTCGTCCTGGCTCCTTTTGGTCCAGATCCTGAAGCGGATTAAGCCACTCCGTTAGATGTAGCCTATTTGCTACAAAGAATCTAGTTAATTATGGTGTTTCTTTGTGGAATTGGGTCCAAATTCCTATATTTTATAGGATGAATATCTTATTGATTAAGGAGATTGATAAGCTCCAAAAAGAAATCAACTCTCTTCGTCCATTTTCTGGAATTAATTTGAAAAATCTTAAAAATTATTTCAAAATTGGACTTACCTATTCAAGCAACGCTCTCGAAGGAAATTCCCTAACCCAGAGTGAAACTAAAATAGTGCTTGAGGAAGGAATTACTATTGGCGGAAAACCGTTAAAAGATCATTATGAGGCCATTGGTCATGCCGAGGCTTTTGAAAATATTTTCCAGATATATAAGAAGAAAGAAATTTCAGAATCAATTATCAAAAATTTGCATCTACTTTTTTACAATCGAATCGATAAAGAAAAGGCCGGGAATTACAGAAAGGAAAAAGTATTTATTACCGGATCTGAATACCCTTTGCCAGATCCAGAAAAAGTGGCCGCAATGATGAAGTCTTTTATACGGAAAGTTAAATTGGAAAGGAAGAAAATCCATCCAGTTCATTTTGCGGCAAAAATCCACAAAGATTTTGTATTTATCCATCCATTTGTGGATGGAAATGGAAGGGTAGCGAGGCTATTAATGAATTTGGTTCTGATACAGGACGGGTATGTATTAGCGGTAATTCCTCCCATATTACGGTCGAAATATGTGGGGTACCTTGAAGAAGCGCATTCAAACGACTCCCATTTTTTAAATTTTATGGGTGAAGTACTTAGGGAAACGCAAAAAGATTATTTAAGAATATTTAGTTAAAGAACCGACCGGACTATAAACCTGGCCTTTTTGGCGGCTTTTATCTGGATCCGGTCTACCAGTATTTTCCCCCAGTCTCTTTGGAAATCACTTTCACCGAGGGCTGGCCGTAGGCAAGGGGACCGAGCGGGAAACCATTCCCCTGCATCGTGAATTGAAAAAAGGCCTGGAGCATGCCCTGCTGAAACGTCTAAAGGAGGTTGGATAAAATGCGCTATCACTTTAAGGTCCACAAGGGAAAAACGGGAGGTTTTTGGGCCGAGAGTTTGGAAGAGGGATTGAACGTACGTTCTCAAGGTGAAACCGAAGAAGAGCTGCGCCAGAATTTAGGAAAGGCTCTGGATCAAGCGCTGGCTGAACCGGAAGAATCAAAATGGATTCCGCCCATGCCAGATTCCAGTCTACGCGGCCGCAATGTCATTGCTATTCCTGTCGAACCTAGAATAGCGATTGCCACACTTGTTCATGTGGCAAGGCTTCAGCTGGGATTGACTCAACGCCAAGTCGCAACGCGGCTTGGATTCAAGAATGTGATTCAATACCAACGGCTGGAAAAGGGCTCCGCAAATCCAGAGTTATCCACTTTGGCTAAACTCAGAGGGATATTTCCTGATTTCTCTGTGGATGCCGCAATTACCTAGACTCCGGACCAATGCGCTCTCACCATTCGCAGGAGGTCGATCAGGCAAATCCCATTTTTTAAATTTTATGGGTGAAGTACTTAGGGAAACGCAAAAAGATTATTTAAGAATATTTAATTAAAGAACCGACCGGACTATAAACCTGGCCTTTTTGGCGGCTTTTATCTGGTGCAGTTTTCCCGAGCCTGGGCGATTTCAATGGCAAGAGGTCCTGATTTCCACTTGATTTTACACCATGATATTCCTACACGAAATATCAGAATATCATGGTAACTGCGCAAAGTCATGGGTTGATTTGCAAGGCAATCCAAAAGCGGGTGCTTCGTGGGAGGGGTTTGCCTTTGAAGAAGTTATCAAAGCAGTAAAGCCCGATCAGCATTATTTTTGGCGGACTCACAATGGCGCGGAATTGGACCTTATGATGATTAAAAGACTTGGCACTTCCAAAAATTTGGGTCGTGCATGCCGGTTCAAAAAGGTTCCCCTTGCATAAAGCAGTTGAAGCTATTCCCCTGGCAGATTTTATCGAAAGAAAATAGGGAGAGAAAAATGATGGTTCTACATCGATTTAGTAATCACCGTACTTTACATTTAAATGAACTATATGTATAGTATAGATGCATGATTTCCAGACCCTTTTGGCTTTCCCGCATTCGCCAGGCTTGGCGCGAGGCCCCCATCGTTTGGCTGGCTGGCGTGCGGCGCGGGGGGAAAACCACTTTGGCCGGAAGCCTTGGCCCCGAGATTCTCTATTTCAATTGCGATTTGCCTGCCGTCGAGGATATGGTTCGGGACCCTCAGCTTTTTTTCCGGTCCTGCGACAAGCCCGTGGTGGTATTTGATGAGATCCACCAGTTGCGGGACCCGGCGCGCCTTTTGAAAATCGGCGCCGATGGATTCCCAAAGTTGAAAATATTGGCCACGGGTTCCTCCACCCTGGCCGCCGGCCGGAAGTTCCGGGACACCTTGACCGGACGAAAACGTATCGTGCATTTGACACCGGCGCTCTGGGAAGAATTACCGGCTTTCGGATTGACCTTGCCCCGCCGCCTTTTCCATGGAGGCCTTCCTCCGGCGCTGATGGCCCAGAAAAAAAGGCCGTCCTTCTACCGCGAATGGCTTGATTCTTTTTTCGCGCGGGATATCCAAAGGCTTTTCGGCTTCCGGGACTTCAATCGATTCAATGCATTTTTCGAATACATCCTGCGGCAAAGCGGCGGTCAGTTCGAAACCACCAAAGCGGCCAAGGCTTTGGAAATCGCCCGGCCCACGGTGGAGAGCCATCTGCGCGCACTGGAAATCACGCATGCGGCCACCTTGGTCCGGCCATTCCATACAGGCGGTCGACAGGAACTGGTCAAGCAACCCAAGGTCTATGCCTTCGACACGGGATTCGTGAGCTTCGCACGCGGCTGGGATCCCTTGCGCCCTGGGGATTTC
>JAYUHW010000072.1:0-4909 GCA_043766615.1 Fibrobacteria bacterium
ATGGTAGGCGGCGACTATTACGATTGCTTTGAACTCGACGCCAATAGGCTCGGCATTGTGGTGGCAGACGTCTCCGGTCATGGTATTGGCGCTGCCCTAGTCATGTCCATGTTCAAGGTGCTGCTGCGCACTTTTTCCGCCGAGGATCCGTCGCCTTGTTCGGTACTCAATCGCATCAACGCAACCTTTATGCAACAACAATTGGGCTCCGCCAAGTTCGTGACAGCATTCTATGCCATATTCGACAAACCCGCTCGCACGTTCACGTATTGCAATGCCGGGCATGTGGCTCAACTTTTGAGACATGATGCCGGACTTGGACCCCCATGCATGATGGAACTGGCATCCAGTGGATTGGTGCTTGGCATGTTTGCAGACACTTTTCTGCAGGATGCCACTGTTGAACTTGCCCCCAAGGCGCGGGTTTTTCTTTTCACGGATGGAATCACCGAGGCGCATGGTGTGAATGGAAAGATGTTCGGGCTTGAGCCTTTAATGGAGTTGGTACTCGGATCCAACGGGGAACATCCGGCGGCGCTGATCGATTCGTTGATGCAAACACGGGCAGATTTTCTTGGCGGCTCGGAGCAGGCTTCAGGTGAATTGGCGGACGACGCTACCCTTGTTATTCTTGACTTGTGAATCCAACCCGACCCATTATTCTCGAGCCTTTTCCGGAATGGGAAAAACGGTTCCGGGCGGGATTTACCACTCGATTGGGCGGATTCAGTTTGGGCCGATATGCCGGACTCAATCTCGGCTATCGTTGCGGGGATGATTTCCACACGGTAAATAAAAACTGGGATGCCGTACGATTGGAATCCGGCTTGATGGGGAAACCCCTCATACTACCTCAGCTGGTGCATGGAGACGCCTTGGCTGATGGGGACTTAGCCACAGCTACCGATGAACCCATTGCACCCTTAATCGCCGATGCCATTTTCAGTCGTTCACGTAATGCCATTTTGGCCGTAACCATGGCGGACTGCCTCACCGCTTTAATTTGTGATCCAGAGTCTGGAACCATCGCAGCCGTGCACGCGGGTTGGCGGGGAACAAGCCTGGAGATCTTAGGAAAATCGCTGCGCACCCTGACTGCCAAAGGCGTTATCGTACCAGGAAATACCTGGGTGGCTTTCGGACCTTGCCTGAGGCCACAATCCCTGGAAATTGGAACCGAAGTGGCAGACCAATTAAACCCTCAATTTGTGATCCAGAGTGAAAATAAAATCTATTTCGATTTGCCCGGATGCAATCAAGCTCAGGCATTGCAAGCCGGCATTCTGCCCGAACATTTGAGGGACCTTGGCGGTGATACGTTGCAGGAGCCTGGACATTTTTTTTCTTTCCGACGCGAGGGGCAGGCATCCGGACGCATGGCAGCGTTTATTTCCCTGGTTTAACTGGAGCTTACGGAATCGCTTCCGCAAAATTAATTGCAAATTAAGTCTGGAATACTTATTCTATTCTCGATAGTACACCCCCGGGAGAAAACATGAAAACAGCGTTGATCCGAACCCTAACTTTATCTGCTTTTGCAGTGGTTTATTCACATGCCATTTTCGGTATCGGAGGGCAATGGGCCCCGGCTCCAGGCCTTGAGGTCAAAGCGAGCAAAGGTGTCGTTGCTGGTTCGGGTGCAGCGGCGATTTCCTTGGACCAGGCCAAAGTGTCTGGACTACAGGGATTTGGCCTGAAACTTTGGGTGGATGCTCTCCCCTTTATAGACATTGAAGGTGGTAGCAATGTCCAATGGGGATATTATGATCTTTCCGTGATCAGCGCCGCTGGCACCCTTCCAGTCAAATTTGACTTGAGTGTGCCTGGTGTGGAAGGCAAACCCGCCTTTGCCCGCATCGTCAGCGACGTAACCGTTCTTTATCCCTTCCTGAAACTGCCACCTCTAGTATCCATCCTAAAGCTTTATGGTGGAGCCGGAATGACCCATGTGCTCGCCACTGAAGTCCTTAATTCAGAATTTGGAAAAAAGGCTGTTGACAAAGCCGTGGCAGGAGGCAAACCGGCGGGAACCGCAGAGGAAGTTTCCACCATTCTGGTCAATTCGATAAAGGATGAAGGTCTCAAAAGTGGCATTGGATTCCATCTTGAATTCGGCGCCAAGGCCAAGGTTCCGGTTATACCCATCGCAGTCTTCGCGGATGTCAAATACCATTTCCTGAACAGCATGCCCAAAGCAGCTGATAGCAACAGCATGACTTATGAACTCGGCGCAGCCTTAGCTTTTTAAACCCATCGGAATTGAACGCTATAATAAGTGAAACCGGCTTAACCTTCTGGTAGCAGTGTAGCCGGGTAGTCGTATAGCCAGGTAACCGGTGCTTGAATGTAGTCAGGTGGCCGGTGCCTGCACTTCGATTTGCCGAGCCATTAAGACATGCGCGGGGAGGAGATTGGCCTTCCCTTTTCGACGCAGGGCTTCAATCACTTCATCCAACATTTCTTGCGTACACAGATGCCGCCCCAGTTGCTTTGGGGTCTTTCCCCATAAGCTAATCCGAGGTTGCTCGTTCCAAATACTTTCCAACACCCATTCTAACTCTGGTATGGCGATGGTTGCCGTAGCCAAGTCCTGGGCCATTCGGGTGAGCAAACAGGAGCTCAATTCCCATTCATGTAGGAGGGCTGGAAAGGACCAAGACCCTTCCAATTCATTGCCGATAAATTCTTCCCATCTAACCAAAGCTTGCAAATAATTTTCACTCGGTATGGGCATATCCACACAGAAATCCATCCAATGGGCATGGGCCCAGATTTTTTTCTCGAGAGAAAATGCCGATAAACCATTTGGGCTCAAGCGGAGGCAGGTCAGGCTCCTGGACCGAAGTTCATTGCCTGTGTAGTAAGTGGGTGCGGTGAGCAGCACGGCTTCAGCAATATTTAAATTGATGGACCGCAAGGGTGTGCGAAACACCTGCATAAAACAGGCATCCTTGGAAGGCTTTAGTGGCGAGATCCACCAAGGCAAATGGTCATTTGGGCTGTATAAGATCTCCTTGCCCGTACCCAAATCGCGGCCGTAAAACCGAACGCCGTCATCGTGCAGGCCCATAAATTCCACCAGCGCGGTTTCAGCCTCTCCCAAACGCAATGCCAACACCTCTTCCAGCTGGGTATTGAACTCGGTTTCCTTGAGAAAAATCTCATGGACGCTGCCGTCATTCTGTGGGACATCAAGAAGGTAATAGGCCAAAAAGCGACCGAAGGTTGCCGGATAATCGCTGCTAGGATAGGACCAGTGGTAGCCGCGACTGTTGATGGGCCCAAGAAAAGCCGCCAAGTGCTTCTTTTCCTCAAAGCGCTCCGGTTGAGACATGGCAAACGTACAGAGCTTCTGCCATGCCAGTCCGATCAAGTTGGCCTGCTGGGATACTGGGAATTTATATTTCCGCTTCACAACGTCATCCTCATTCCCAGACTGTGCAACCTGCACCGTTTCGGGTCTCTGATGAGAATACGGGGTGGCCGCCAAATCCGGCAAGTTTAACTGATATTCTTTATGGACGGAAATGCCGCTATTCCCATGGTATCGGGATAGGAGAAACTAAAAAAAACCCAATCCAGCAATTCAGGGGAGATAGGAATTGTAGTTGATGCGCTCCACACCAGCGTCCGTGCCGATCCAGAGTTTTCCAGCTGCTACGGAAAAGCTCAACACTTTAGAGCCGGGAATGCCATCCTGAAGTCGGAAATCGGTCCACAGCTTTTTTTGCAAATCATATACGGTAACGCCGGTATAAAAGGCCACAAACAATAAGTCCCCTTCGAATCGGATGCGGAAGGCTTGGTCGCGCTCAAGCAACACTTTAACCGGCTGCTTCTTGGCTTTAACCATAATGCGATTGCCGTTGATCCAATACAAACTGGTGTCGTGATAGGCCACGGAAGGGACCGTGACCAAGGTCGCTTCCGGAACATCTTTTCCTGACACGGACTTTAGGTCTTTCCATCCACTGGCTTGATGGACAAAGAGCCCCAGGCGTGTAGCCGCCCACAAATCCCGATCTTTGGAAACTAAATCGTACACTGGCAGGCCACCTTGGTTAAGCGATTCCATTGCTTGGAAATCTCCCTGCGGATCGGTTAAATAGGCAACGCCGGTTTCCGAGGCCGCGTACAGGCTTCCATCATGTATGTGTAAGGAGTTGACGCGCACATTTGTGCCGCCCATAAAATTTTGCAACATCCGAAACTGTGCCGTTACCGGGTCATGGCGGACAACGCCTTTTTCAGTTGCCAACCAAATAAAACCCTTCCATTGCTTTATATCGTGGATGCAGCCATCCCCAAATCCCGTTTCCATCTGCGCTGGAAACACTTTCCATCCCGTGAGGTCGGATTTGGCCGTCACTAAGGACCCATTGCTGGAACCGCCGAGACCTGACGCTGCCGATAGATCGGTGCGGCAAGCGCCAAACCAAACATTGCCCCCTTCTTGATACACAACCTGCGCGGCCGGATCCTCAAGTCCAAACCAGAATGAGGAAACAGACTTGCGACGTATTGAGCCGTAGAACGGTCCTAACCCGGCAGTGAGAACCCAAAGGTTGTCATAATCAAATACGGAAGCTTTTGAAACAGGAGCCCGGCGCATGTATTTGTCGCGAATCGCATCGCCCAGGAAAAAATTATTGGCGTCCATTGTCAGGCCATTTAAATCTGGCACGGTACCTGAACCATCAGCCGCGACGAAATCTTCATGCGACGCATCAGTTAGCCGACGAAAGGTGGAATTGTATTCCAGCACCCGCCCACCTTCAATCTGCAAGTACACTTTGGAACGGTTTTGGGAATAACGAATGGATGAAATGGAAAGACCTGGGGCGAGATTGTCTACCCAAGTCGAACGGCGGTAATCGTACATGAGCACACCGCTTTCGGTAAGCATGTA
>JAYUHW010000073.1:0-2991 GCA_043766615.1 Fibrobacteria bacterium
GGTAAAACCGGTGGTGGCCGCCTTGCTTAAAAGTGCGCATTTCCACGATGCCCTCAATATGGGCTGCGCCATCAAGAATCCGCTGGACTTGGTAGTAGGCATGTTTCGGCAATGGAATGTTTCCCGACCTCTGGCCACCAACTTCCAGGAACACTATGCTTTTTCAAATGTCTTGGTGCAGGAATGCGCCCGTATGCAAATGGAAATCGGCAATCCGCCCAATGTCGCCGGATGGTCCGCCTATTATCAGAACCCGGTCTTTTACGAACTTTGGATCAATTCCGATACTTTGCCGCGCCGGGTGCAATTGTCGGATAAGCTTACCTTGATCAACGGCTATGGTTATAAAGGATATGCAGGCAACCAGCTCTATGCAACTCTGGATGCGATAATGCTGGCGCAAAATACGTCCAAGCCCGGCACCGTTGCCACATTGATTTCGGACTTGGCGGATTTTTGCTACCCGATAGTACTGACAGACCTGCAATTGAAATACCTAAAAGACACCATGATGGGTGGTCTACCCGATTATGAATGGGGAGTGGAGTGGGATGATTTTATAGCAGCGCCTACAGATACAAAACTGCGTTCTCCGGTTGAGAATCGTTTGCGTGGTTTGCTGCGCGCGATGATGCAACTTGCCGAATATCAACTTTGCTGAACTTGGGGGATACCGATGCATAGAAGAAAATTTTTGAAACTCGGCGCCGGCGCGTGTACGGTACCGATTGTCGCGGGAAGCCTAAGTGCAAGAGCCTTTGGCAGTACACCCCTTTCCGCGCTGGTTGCCCAAGCCCAGACCGACCGGGTATTGGTATTGCTGCGCATGGACGGCGGCAACGATGGGCTGAATACTGTTTTACCCCTCGACCAATACGCCAACTTAGCTAAAGCCAGGGCGAACATTCTCATCCCGGAATCCAAAGCGCTTAAGCTGGATACGCTCACAGGCCTACATCCTGCGCTTGTCGGGATGCAGAATATGTATAAAGATGGGAAACTGCGAATCGTCCAAGCCGTCGGTTACCCCAACCACAACCAAAGCCATTTCCGCTCCACGGATATCTGGTTCAGCGCTTCCGATTACAATGAAGTGCTTTCCACAGGGTGGCTTGGACGTTACCTGGATGGGGTTTATCCCGCCTACCCGGAAGGGTACCCGAATCTCGATTTTCCCGATCCTCCCGCCATTCAAATTGGATCCTCGCTCTACACCTTGCTACAGGGGCCTTCGGTTCCGATGGGTATGGCGGTGGCAAACCCCACTTCAATTTATTCGCTGGTCCCGGCGGGCACGGATACGGCCCCCAATACGCCTGCCGGTCACGAACTGACTTTCATTCGGCTAATGGCGACGGAGACGCAAAAATACAGCGAGTCGATTAAAAAGGCCTTGGCGAATGCCAGCAATCGGTCGACACTCTATCCGGCCACTGGGAACAAACTTTCCGACCAGCTCAAAGCCGTGGCCAGACTTATCGCGGGTGGATTGCAAACCAAAATTTTCGTCGTCAATCTCGGCGGGTTCGACACCCATTCGAATCAAATTTTAAATTCCGCAGGCGATACCACGGTCGGCACGCACGCCAATCTGCTCGCAAGCCTGGATACCGCCTTGACGGCATTTCAAGACGACCTCAAACTGCTTGGCATTGAGAAACGCGTACTGGGTGTGACGATGTCTGAATTTGGCAGACGCATCCTTTCAAACGCATCCTTTGGAACCGATCATGGAACATCGGCGCCTTTATTCTTATGGGGCGCTGGTGCAACAGGCGGCATACTGGGGAAAAACCCCACCATTCCGTCTGTTGTAACGGTAAAAGACAATATCCCAATGCAATATGATTTCCGCTCGGTGTATGCAACCATTCTACAAGATTGGCTCGGCGTTTCCGGAACGGAACTGAAAAATGTGCTCCTCAAAGACTTTACTACCCTGCCCATCATCAACACAGCCGTGCTACCGCGCCTTGCCGGATCCTCATTAGAACTTGAACAAAACTACCCCAACCCATTCCGCGGGGCCACCACATTGCGCTACCGGGTTTCAATCAGTGAGAGAGTAAGGCTTCGGTTATTTGACGCCCAGGGTACATTGGTACGGATGCTGGTGGACGGTTTTCATGTACCCGGAACCTATTCCCGGAACGTGGATGCCAGCACCCTTGCGCCCGGCGGGTATTTCTATCAATTAGAAGTGGGAAGCCATACGCAGCAAAGGCTGATGCAAGTCATTCGATGAATTAAATTGCGGAGGCTGTTTCGGGTTTGCCTTTGGGGTGAACGGCTTGTTGGATAAGATGCCTGATGATTAGAATCGCTATCGCCGTCGTGGCCAAAGCAGATCCCAGAATCACCCAATTCCAAAGCGTCAATCCCTGGTCATCGTCCAGCCAGCCTTTGCCCATTCTTCCGATGTAAAGATACAGGAGAATATCCGGTGTCATGCCAAGTACCGAACTCAATAGGTAACGTCTGTAGTCGAGCTTGGGAATGGTAAACAGATAATTTAGGAGTGAATACGGCAGGAGGGGATTCAAACGAATCAAAAACACGAGGAAAGCACCGTGCTTGGCAATGGCTTCGAACACGGCTTCGAAGTTTTGATTGCGATGACGCAGCTTCTCCACTCTATCCCGCCATAAACGTTTGCCCAAAGCATAGGTGACCACGACCGATGCGAGACCGGCCATGGAAACCAAAATATACCCGCTCCAAAAGCCATAAATGGTTCCAGCCAGCATGATAAGCGGGGAAATGGGGATGAAGAAAACCACGCAAAACACGAATAGCAGAAAAAAGAGGATGCCGCCCCAATGGCCTTGGTGCTCGGACCATTCTACCGCGTTCTGCAAGTAATCGCGGAAAGGAAAATACCAGTTAAAAGCAATGAGCCCTAGGACCACGAGGGTTATCAATAAGTATTTGATTTTCATGGCATCTGCTGGACAAACAGGGCTGTAAGTTGTCCATGAGAATTTAGTAAAT
>JAYUHW010000074.1:0-13650 GCA_043766615.1 Fibrobacteria bacterium
ATCAATAAGGAAGGCACTACTATTCTACTAGTAGAGCAGAATGCCAACCTGGCCTTGCACCGATCGCAGAAAGCCTACGTGCTGGAAACGGGACGAATCATTATGGAAGGCCCTTCTGCCGAACTGGCATTGGATCCAAGGGTTAAAGAAGCGTACCTCGGGGATTAGTTTTTACTTAAATCATCGCATTGGAATCAAAGTTTCCATCCAACACCGCGCGGACTCCAAAGGCTAGCCGCTCCATTGTAAACGGTTTTGATAACAGGGGTACTTCCTTGGACAAATCTGAATCTCCAGGATAACCGGAAACACACAGTACTAAAAGGCCTGGCTGAATATCACGCGCATGTCTCACCAATTCGCTGCCATGCATGCGAGGAAGCACCAGATCCGTAATCAGTAAAGCGAACGACTCCGCTTTCAATTTTAGTATGGCTTCCTCTGCCGAGTCTGCCGAAATGACGGTATAGCCTCGATCTCGCAAATTTCGGAATAAAATTTCTTGTAGGGGCTTCTCGTCTTCAACGAGAAGAATGCGTTCCATACCACCTGGGGAGTGCTGCGCCGGACTCGTTGCTGTTTTTGAATTCTCACCAATGCATAGCGGCAGGAATATCGTAAATGTCGTACCTTTCCCAACCAAACTTGTAACCTGTATAGCGCCATTTGCATGCCCGACTACATTTTGGCAAGCCGCCAAACCAAGCCCTGTGCCTTTTCCATGGGCCTTGGTAGTGAAAAAAGGTTCAAACACGCGCGAAAGAATCTCTGGTGCGATTCCCGTGCCTTCATCTGATACGGATAACCGAACATACGGGCCATGAATGAGTTCAGCCGGCAGATCGTCACCGCTACTATAGTCCTGAGAATGAAGGACGATGGAAATACAACCGCCGTCCGGCATGGCATCACGCGCGTTGACTGTCAAATTGAGCAAAAGCAACTGGGCCTGCCCAGCGTCAATTCTCACCATTGCCGGAGACTCACTGCCGATCAATTTCCATGATATGTGCGGTCCCACTGCCCTAGCCAGCATTGGCATGGCATCTCGCACTACCTCGCTTAGGTTTACCAGCCTTGGAATTCCAACGTCCCGTCTTGAAAAAACCAACATCGACCGTGTGAGATCCGCTCCGCGAATTGAAGCTTCCATAATAGCACGACAAGACTCTTTAGCTGAATCGGAACCCATTTCCGTTTCAAGCATGGCAACGGAACCCATGATAACAGAAAGCAAATTGTTGAAATCGTGTGCAATTCCACCCGACAATCGTGCCACTGCTTCCAACTTCTGGGCCTGTAGAAGCTGTTCCTCCAGGTGTTTCCGTTCTGTAATGTCTTGGACACCTCCCATGAGTTTGACGACTTTACCTGAATCCGGATCCGTCAAGGGATGGACTGCATCACGCAGCCATCTAATTTTCCCTAAGCCATCCGTAATTCTGTACTCGTTGATACTGGGCTTTCCCGCCATTAAAGTTGGTACAATCGCCAGCATACTAGCCTGATCTTCTGGATGAATAATGCTCAACCATCCGCCTTTAGCTTGGACTTCTGATGGGGTCATACCAGTTGTGCGCTCAAAGGATCCGCCAACAATTTCTGGAAAAAGCGTTGGATTGGAAAGATCTACGATATAAACATAATCCGACGCCAACTGACTGAAGATTCGGTGTATCTCCTCGCTCTTCCGAAGTTGTTCCGCCGTTTGTTTCCGTTCCGAAATATCGAGCGCCGTCCCAGTAATGCGAGCGGGCATTCCATCATCCCCCAAAATCACAATGCCTCGTCCTTCTATCCAACGCTCTCCACCGCTTGGAAGCACTATTCGATGTTCAACAGTATACCGGGTTGACTCCTTTTTTTCAGTGGCCAGGCGTAATGCTTGTTCAACTTTGGAATTCAGCAATACTCGGTCCTCAGGCGGTAATAGAGAAAGAAAGAATGCGTATGTTGGTAGACCATCGCCAACCTCAAGACCAAAGAGTCGAAACAATTCATCCGACCAGGAAATCTTGTCACTTAATATTTCCCAGCTCCAAACGCCAAGTTCGACGGAAGCGATTACAGCTTTGAGATTCTCAAGTTCATTCATCAATGGCTCCTGATATGACCATTCACCTACGGTTACAGACAAATAGAATTCGACCTGTGGGGTTTGGCATTAAACTAATTCTAATACGGGTAAATTTTGCCGTTTCCGATTTAAACCGGAAACATGCTGCGCAGCCAAAAAAGGCCGTGTATATTAGCTGAAGACGGAACGAATTGTATCGGTTTTCCAAGGGCGAAACTCCCATTGGACCGCTGGCACGAAACGTTGATTTTTGATTTCCCGTAATTCGCCATTGGGTATTTGAACACCTATTCCCCCAGGAGGACTTCGCATGTCTAGTGTGAACGTGTTGGTCAATTGTATCAAACTAAAGCTACCATTGTCGACTGTAGAATCCAGTATGGAAATAGAAAACGATCGGCGCTTGTATGGCTGTATGAGTGTCGGCTCCCTGTTAGGCCTGGCCTTTGTTGCGTATGCGCTGACCTTGCATGTGGTTATTCATGCCGATTTCTATCCGCCTGCACGCCCAATCGATGGGTTCCACCCACCTAAAACCAGTCGCATCACCGAGGAAGGTTATAGAAACCTTCATCCCCGCCCTATAAAACGGCAACCTGTGAAGACGGCGAATGCGGTGCATTCCCCGCGAAGTGCCCATCCAGTGAAAGTACCAGGTTCATTAGCCCAGAAGCTCATCAATTCCAAGACCGCACGAGCAAATTTAACCGCCTATGATCTCATTGAGAAGACCTTGCAGCAGCTGGATATGGATAAATTGTCGCAAGTAGCCATCCTTACGCGCAGCGGCCAAACTCGCTTATCTGGTCGGCCTGGGAAAAAGAACTTCGAGTTCAACTATTCTTATAACGTGGACGGAGATGGAAATAAGGACTCGGATACATTCACAGTGCCACATAGCACAATAAATCGACTATCCCCGAAAAACCATCCCGGCGAATCTTTGAAACCCATGCCAATGGGCGAAGTTTCAATGCATGAAACAACGCGTTCTACTGCAGACATCCTATCCGTAATCCGCTCCCATTCACCCGGCCTGCGGCATGTGTATAACACTTATTTGCGCACCCATTCCGGCACGAAAGGCAAAGTGACGCTCCGCTTCGCAATTGCACCCAGTGGCCAAGTCGTGGACGCTGCAATCGTTTCCAGTTCTACCGACGCTTCCGATTTCGACTCTTTAGTAGTGGAAAAATTGCTGTCCTGGAGATTTGAACCTGTCAAGGCCGCAGGCAACGATATCGTCACCGTGCCCTTTAATTTCTCGGAATAAAATTTTTCCTTTTCGAACAGAAAAATACTTTACAAAAAAGTAACCGTTTTACGCCCTTCATTCGTCTTATGGAGAAGGGTGGATATGGAAGAGCGTGATATAGATGAACCCCACTGCCTTGGCAAAGGCCAAGGCGCTCTCAAAAATAGAGCGAATCTTGTTGGACCTTCCGCCTTGGCGATGTCGCAAATGGGTAGTTTGGATGAGATGGCTAAGTCCAAGGTTCGCATCGGATTTTTTTATGCTTCAATGGGGGCTTTGTCAACCTGTATAGCTCTACCACTTCTCGGAGTGGTGTCGATACGACCTTTAATCCCTGCTCTCGTTTACTTGAGCCTAGCTACGATCGGTTTTTGGGTGATGTCACGATACAACTTGAGCATTGGGTTGGGTCTGCGCTTGGGCACTAAGAGAAAATCCAGCGTACCCCCGCCAAAAATTTTAAATGTCATTGCGCATGGAGAAAGAGATCTAGCCGTATTGGGCCATGAAATCAAAAATCATATCTGCACTTTAAAGGGCAATTCAAAACTACTTCGTATACGTGGTGCTTCGGTGGAGAATACCGTGATTCTTGACCGCATAGATAGAGTGGTGGAAAAGCTGGAAATGTTTTCAAAGGATATAGGAGCCACGGCCTCAGCAGGTGCCTGGGCAAAAGCTCCAGCACTTGCCTGTTCCCAGGTGAAGCCTTTAGGCATCATTGCAGAGCCGCATGTTCATACATCCTTGGTCAAAGCTAAAATACGCCGACCAATCCAATTGGTAGTCTTGGCCCGAGTCTGTGCAAAAACACATTTTCACACAAAATTAAAGAGATTCCATTGGGATGCCCAGGTGAAGAGTGACTATGGCCTAAACGATGCCGATAGCCTGGAACCTGTTTTTTTAAATCTATATCGCAATGCGTTGGAAGCTGCAGCATTGAATATTGTGACCCGATTCAAAACCGATGGCCCTCGTCTACTGGCAACTATTGAGGACGATGGTAAAGGGTGTCACCCCCATGAAGTGGACCGGTTATTTGAACCCTTCTATACAACTAAGGCAGGAGAGGAGCGTCGCGGGTTGGGATTGTTCATTGTCCGCTCCATCGTGGAAGGCTATGGCGGTAACATACGCGTTCAAAGCAAAAACAAACCTTCCGCAGGCACTCATGGGCTAATCTTTACTCTGGAGCTGCCGCTCTCTCAAACCAACCGTACTAGCGCGCCTGATTTGAGTCGAGGATTTTTCAATCGCCGCAATTTTCAATCGCAATTCACTTCCCCAGCCCAGGCCAAATAAAACTTCCGCCACCAGAAATAAGGGCGCCGTGAAAACGGATGGGAAAAAATTATCCATCAACGCCGGGCGCTTTCCTTCCAGCGCATGACCCAGTAATTGAAGACCCCACCCTAAAATAAATGTGGTGGTAAATACAAGAAAGGAATCTCGAAAGGAGAACTGGGAGATCCATTCCGCAAAAACTGCCACAGGGAAAATGACCAAAGCCATCGTAACTGCAAGAGTTTTTTCCAACCGGGCATAATACGCTAAAGTGGAAAGGACAAAAAGCATTGCAAAACTAATCCGCATTCCAGCGAGGGGAATGGATAGCCAACCCATTGGGATTAAAATGGAAAACGTAACCAATGGCACGCCGAAAAAATGCGTTGCCTTACAACCGGCTGAACGGTGGTAAGATTGGTAGAAGGCCATTTGTTCCGCTATTTTTATCATATTGATTTACGAGGTTGAGACGATCCATAAGGTAATCCGGTAACCTTGATGGCATTTATTTCTTTTTGGAATTGGAACGCGCTTTTGATTTATTTGATTTATGAGTTACAACGTCAGTGGGTTTTACAGAAGCCTTTGTCGAGGCAAAAATGGCTTTGCCTTCCGCCGAAAGCGAGAGTTTCCAATCCGCCGTAACCAGGGGTTTTCCAGGAGAGGGTGAACTTCCTCGTCCTGAAATTTTAAGGAGCGGTAGACCTTGTGCGGTAAAGTCCAAAGCATATCGCGCGATTTGTTGTTCACCCAAACCCAAGGGGCGGATTTCCGGATCCATCCATGTGCGACGAAAAAATTGTGGAAAACCCACAGGGCCATCGGAAACGGCTTTCAGCATTCCAATTTCCAACGCATTCAGTCCGCCGTTCGGAGCCGGTCGCCGACCCAATTGGCATCGAAGCCCACGCTGCAACAAGGGCCACGCGGCAAAGCCCTTACTGGACTGTACCCAAGTAAGCAGGGATTCCCAACCTTTGGTGGAGGAGAGAGAATGGGCTTGCCATACTTTTTTTGAAAGCGTCACTACTGCTGGATTAAGTGGTGTTCTGGCAGCAAAGAGTCGATCCATGGAGCTGGGAAGGCGGATACTCAAAGGTTTTTCCGGACAAATGACAAAGGCGCGGCCACGGCGCAGGAATGGGGCTGGGAGATGTGCGATCAAATAAATGAGATTGATTTGACAGAAGAAATCTTCCTCAAACCAAAATGTGACTTCAGAATCCATTTCAGCTGCTTGATGCAGTGTTTTGAAAAACCGCTTCATACCGGATAGATAAATCTTGGGATCGATGCCAAAACTGTTTTTGAGATAAACGGAGCGACCCTTCCAGTCTAGTTCTCCCTTTTTAACCTCTGGAGTGGGACCCTCCATCAGCATTTCCTTCCAGACCAAAAAATCGCCTTTAACGGTTGATTGCTTGAGCAGAGCCAGAGTGGAATCACCATTTAGGACATGCAGCATGATGCTGCTATTATAATGCTTCCTAAAGCTTCATGCCAGTGTTCGCAACATTTTTGCCCGCAGCTCCCGGTACCGACTGGAAAAGAATGGACTGCCCATGGAATCGCGATGATCGAAACCAAAAGCCCGTGCGCTGACAGCAACAATAGGCGGGGCTTGTACCCGTTTGGCCACTGCCATTCCGTTATAGAGTTCCCACCATTTTTCCAAATCCAGGATAAATGCTTTTGCATCCGGAAACAAAGCCTGGGCATCAACACCCTCGCAGGCCAGATTTTGATTTAATGTGCCTGCCGCATACCATTCCAGGATTTCTTCAGGTGTGACGCGGTTCCATCGTTGCACCCAGGAATGAAAGAGGCGGTCGTGGTAAGGATAAATGAGCGGATCCCCTTTCCCCTCATCCACGGCCTGGTTGGCGCTGAGTTCGGCGCTGGGAACGACTGTAAAGCACCCTTCCGGAATGGCCGCGTATTTGTAAACATGATCATTGAGATACCGGCCCAAGGCATACACTTCACTTTTCCAAAGATCGCCGAGCAGAGCTAAATATCCGCCCAAATCCCCGTAGAGGGTAGTATAGCCTACCGTTAGTTCCGCCTTGTTGGCATTGCATGTGAAAACGCCTCCAAAAGCCGCCGCTACAGCCGGTAGAATCCTCCCGCCACGATCCCGGGACTGAATATTTTCCAACCCCAATCCTTGCAGTGCTAATGTCGACTGGAGCGAACCATCCCGAGAGCGGATATCGAGGCCGTGAATCTGTTCCTGCGTTAGGACAAAACTGTCTTCAATAGGCACCTCAGCATACAAGCAGCCCAGGTTTGCGGCCACGGCCTGTGCAAGTTTGCGCGTGGTGACGCTGTTGAAATGGCTGGGCATATTGACCAGAAGCAGGTTTTCCGGAGGCAATATTTCCCTATACAGTGCCGCAGCAACAGCGCTGTCGATGCCACCGGATATACCAATGACAACTTTACTCTGACCGATGGAAGCCAAAAACTGTTTGGCGGCATAGCGTAATGCTTGATGGATTTCCCCGATGCGGGGGGAAGGAACAGTCAGGGCAGATGGTTGGGAGGTGAGTGGGGCTGGGGTAGAAGCTAATGGCTTTTCCATTGCGAGCGGCAACACCAGCATATCGTCCGCAAAAGCCGACATTTCCGCAAGTACGACGCCGTCCGGTCCATATGCGGTACTTCGGCCATCGAAGGTGTACAGTGTCTTGGCATTGTTTTGCAAGCTGACGCCGTTTACATAGTAAAGTGGGACACCGATCGCACGAACCCGACTCTCAAAAACCCGCCTGCGCTTTTCGTTCTTGCCTTGCGTAAAAGGGGAACAACTTAAATTGAGTAAAAAGTCACAGCCCTTGCGTCCCAATACTTCCAGTGGCTTCTGTGCATAATCCGCTTCCCAGGCATCTTCGCAAAGCAGAACTCCGGCTTTCCAGTCCCGGCCCTGCAGTGGAATGGGTATGGGCTCTAAGAGCGAATCCCAAGGAACTTGGACTTCCAAAGCCAGCTTCCGGGTGTCATAGAAATGCCGTGACTCCTCGAATTCCCGATAGTTGGGAAGCAGGGTTTTGATACCGTAACTTCTGTGTAACCCAGGATGCTGTAAGGCTTGGCCGTTCTGGGCCACAATATAGCCGTTGTATTTTCGAACGCGGCCATCCTCTCCCTTACATTTCCAATCGGCGATCACAGTGCCAAAAACAACAGCGGGTCCAGGTCCCTGGGTAGCGGCAATGATACGGTCGGACCAAAGTTCGCATTCGCGCAGAAAGGCATTGCGCTCCCACATGTCCCCCAGCAAATAACCGGGAATGCACATCTCCGGAAAGATCAAAATATCCACACCCAGTCCACGGGCCTCGGTCAGAATGTCAAGCATGCGGGCCCCATTGACAGAAGGCGCGCCCGGCTGAATTTCCATCTGAGCCATCCCAATTTTCGGTGGCGTTTGAATCGGCTGCCCGTTTTCAATCATAAGTACGCTTCCCATCCCTTGCTTGATTTTGCATCCTGGGTAATCGTTGCTGCACGTTCCATGGTTTAAATTTACATCCAAGGCAGAGTGGAAGGGGAGCTATTCCATGTGGAGTCGGTGGATATAACTTAAATTTGTGGTCGTGAACCCCACTAAAGACAAGTTCTGGATTCTCCTTGCCATACCTCTCCTGGGATTTTCCGCGTCTCTAGAAAAAAGTTTTTCACCGATTAAAGGCGCCCAACTCGGCTGGTCTTTACTCGACATTGCCAACGATAGCGTGTTGGATGCGCGGGATGCCGATAAAAATTTTATCCCCGGTTCCATTCAAAAGCTGTTTACCACTTGGATAGCACTCGACCTATTGGGCGCCGATAAAACTTTTGCCACTGAACTCCTGTACTCGGGAAGTCTGCAAGGGGAAATGCTCCAAGGTGATTTGATTATTAAGGGCGGCGGCGATCCCACCTTTGGTGACGTTCAGTTCGCGGAGGATCGGAGCCAGGCAGTTATTTTTAATTCTTGGCTTCTGGCGCTTAAGAAGCTGGGACTTCGCCAAGTTAAGGGTTGTGTGGAGGGCGATGGATCCTATTTGATTGAAGAGGGGCCCAACCCTGCCATGCTTTGGGAAGATGCCGGTAATTATTATGCTGGCAATGTTTCGGGTCTGAGTTTTAACGCTAATCTGTATAGCCTTAATTTTACTGGATCGCCTACCCCCGGCAAATCGGTAACCCTGCAAAACACCCAGCCCATGCATACCGGTATTGCAACTTTTCGAAATCATCTTTTAACTGGGTCCACAACCAGCAAAGATTCCGCTTTCATTTTAGGCGGTTTTCCCAGTTCAGTACGAGAACTGCGCGGCACCTATCCAGCAGGTCCACGGTCCTTTTCGATCAAGGGGAGCCTGCCCAACCCAGCCTGGACATGCGCGCGGGAGTTTCACGATTTTCTGACAGCCCATGGCCTTTCCATTTTAAATGGGAATCGTGCCTGCGGTGATTCCCTTACTTTGCCAAATCGCATATCCGTTCAGTCTTTAGTGTCTGTGTCTGAACCTGTGCTTGTACCTGTACCTGAAAGCAAATGCATCTCCCCCCCATTAGGCCAACTCATCCGGCACACCAATCAGAAAAGCGACAACACCTATGCCGCACAGCTCTTGGCCTTGATAGGCAAATCCAAGGGCCCATCCGGGGATTGGCGAGGAGGACTCGTCGTCGTCAACGCGTATTTAGCCAAATTGGGATTTCCACTGGCCGAGTTCCATTTCAAAGATGGCAATGGCCTTTCCCGGTACAACTGGGTTTCACCCAGACAAGTCACGCATTTACTGACTTATGCATCGCATCAGAAGGCATTTCCCGAATTTCGGGCTTCATTGATTGGCACCGATCCTCAAGCAAAGAACCACTCAGACACACACGGGCCCGCCACAGATATGGCAGTAAAACTAGGCCGCTACGGAAACGATTGGCAGGGCAAGCTATGGATTAAAACCGGAACGCTGGAAGGGGTCCGTTCCTTGTCGGGATATTTTCAGGCTCGATCTGGACGAATGTTGGCTTTTACCCTAGTCGTAAATAATTTTGAAGGGAATGGGAATGAGATGCAAAAAATCTTTGGCTCCCAGTTACGGAATTGGGCGGACAAGTACTGAATCCGTTGGCATAGGTTGGTATTTATGGATATGCTGTAATTGATGTTGCCCTTACTGGTTTCCACTCCGCACTGTTCAGGGCACATTCCCTTTTGGATGCTGGCGCGCATGCTCAAAACTGGAGAAGAAGAAACCGCCTTGCGTCGCCGACTTTTGCGCGAAGGCGATCCTTTCACGGACGCACTTTTTCACATCCCCGACGCGGAAGTCACCCTGAATGCTGCGGCCTCCCGATTTGTTGCCGACCTCAATCGGGAGCGTACAGACATTAGTGAAAACGGCGTTATAAAATTGACCGATTTTGAACACCGTCCATTTTTTGCCACCGGGTACGCCGTTTCACCGGAAGAGCGGGAAATGCGCTTGTCCATGTATTATGACCCCTATCATCTAGCCCTGCAGAAAAATCTGGTCGGTGGGAAAATCCGATTTTTCATAGACGGCCATTCTATGACAGCGCAAGGCCCCGCTATGGGCCCGGACCAAGGTGAAGAGCGTCCAGCTATATGCATTGCCAATTTAGGCGACGAGGAGGGCGAACCTAGCACGCGTCCGGTTTCCTGCCCCCCAGATCTAGCCCGTAGATTTAGGGACCAACTGCAGGGACTTCTGAAAGATGTGCTCTCAGAATCCGGCCTTTCCCTAGGCGTCCGACTCAACCATCCTTTTAGTGGCGGGTGGATCCTGGAAAAATATTCTGCCCCGCCTTTTTCCGTGCCTGGAGTGATGATAGAAATCAACCGGGCACTTTATCTGGATGAAAAAAACCTGCTGCCTTTGGCAGGCCGCGTGGCAACGATCAACAAAGCCATGCGAAAATTGGCCATCACAGCATTGGAATACACTTGATGCATTCACACCTTGACCATGGTCATGATCATCATCAACATCACCCTGATCAGGATCACAATCATGCCCACTCCGGCATCGGCCTTACCCCTGTACCCCACGCCTCGTATGGGAAATTGCTGGTTAGCTTTTGGATCATTGCCCTATTCATGGTGGTGGAAATCCTATGTGGTTGGCTATTCCATTCCCTTTCACTTATGTCCGATGGCTTTCATATGTTTTCCGATGCCTTATCATTAGGCCTGTCCGCCTTTGCCGTTTCGATCGGCACCCGGAAAGCCACCGAAGAAAAAACCTTTGGCTTTAAACGGTTTGAAATTTTGGCGGCCTTTGGCAACGGATTGACTTTGGTTTTGCTTTCCGTCTTTATTGCCGGTATGGCGATTGGAAGACTTGCCCATCCGGTAGACGTAGAAGCCCGATCCATGCTCGCCGTGGCAGTTTTAGGGCTACTGGTCAACGTGGCCGTGGCCATATGGATGCACCGGGGCGAATCCGAAAAAACCGTCAATGAAGAGAGTGCTTTTGTACACGTACTGGGAGACTTGGGTGCCTCTCTAGCTGCCGTCATCGCCGCCATCCTCATTTTGAGCAAGGGCTGGATTTGGGCAGACCCCATTCTGAGCTTAGCCATTGCCATTGCCATCTCCATTGCCGGTATTCGAGTGATGCGCCGAGCTGGCCATATCCTGGTCGAAGGGACGCCGGAAGGAGTGGACATCGAAGCCATTCGCAAAGGGATGCTGGCCACTCCCCAGGTGCAAAACGTGCATGACCTGCATATGTGGACCATGAACGGAAGGGATCTGTACCTCAGTGCCCACATCGAGACCGTTCCCGGCGAATCTACAGAAAAAGCCGTTATGGCCTCACTTACGCAAACGCTAAGCCGTGATTTCCGCGTCAATCACATGACATTGCAAGTGGGCCAATGTTTAGAAGCCGATTGTTTCAATAATTGCGAATCGGATGGACTGCGATAAACCTGTACACCTTCGCTCCCTTTTTCCTAAGTTTAGGCGTATATGGCATTCACAGATTTTTTCAAACCCCATTGGAAACACAGCAACCCAGCCGTGCGCGCAGCCTCCATCCGTTCTTTGGAAGAGGATCAGCAGCCTTTGCTACTTACCCTGGCCTTGGAGGATGGCGATAGCGCCAACCGCCTAGCTGCCGCCCGCAAGGTCAAAGAGCCAATGCTGCTCAAGAAGTTGCGTGACCAAACCCGGGATAAATCCGTCAAGGAACTGGCCCAGAAGCTTTGGGTGGAAAGTCAAATCGCTGCCGCCAAGGCAGAGGCCAACGATGCCAATGCCGTTGCGCGTTGTGCGGCCGCTCTGGAATCCATCTTAGATGATCAACGAGCTGTTGAAGACGTGGCTCGATATGCCGCCAGCTTGGAAATTCGCAAGTTGGCATTTCCAAAACTGGTTCACGCCAGTGCCTTCCAATCCGTAGCACTGGTGGAGGAAGATGATTCCTTAGCGCTTATGGCCTTGGGTAAAATCACGCGCGAAGGTCACTTGGAAAGCCTTGCCAAAGGTGCAAAATCCAAAGCGGTTCGCATCGCAGCCAAGGAAAGATTGAAGTCCTTGCTGGCCACAAAGGGCCCGGATGTGGCCAGTATCAATCGCGCCAAATTAGGCCTCGTTTTAGGTGTGGCCGAACGCGCCAGCGCCTCCCTCGAAGGCCCCGCGTCCGCTATCGACTGGGAAAGTACCCGCGCCCAACTCGACGACGCCGAAACCGCCTTGGCCGAATTGTTGGCTGGTGGCACTCAAGCGGATGCCCAAAAACTGGCTCGCTTCCATGCTTCCCTGGCAAATTTCCGGTCGCACTTTACCAAATGGCGCAATGATCGATTGGCCCTGGAAGAAAAGGAAAAGCGCGCCTCCGAAAACTTGACCCAAAAGGAAAACATTTGCTCCCGTCTCGAAGCCATTTTAGCGGCTGGCGGATCCACAGAAACTGTAGACACCGAAGGGACGTTTACGGACAGCGCGCAGGCTCCGGAAATCCGGGCTTTGCGCGAGCAATACCAAAATTTAGGTGCGGCCGGAGAAGGTCGTGATGGTGAGTTTCAGAAACGCTATCGCTCCGCCATGGAAAAACTGGAACGGCGAGCCCGTGACCAGGAATCCTTGGCCCGTCGACAAGCGGAAGAAAAAGAACATGGTGGCCGACTTGCCACCCTTTGCGAAGAGGCCATTGCTCTAGCCCAGTTGAGCCCAACCCAGGCCATGGACCGGTTCCGTGATTTACGCAAAGAGTGGAATAAAGCCATCAATGCAGCCGGTGCGTTTGCCGGTAAAGAAGAACTTCGGGCCCGATTCGAAGCCGCTGTGGCGTCCACTCAATCCTCCCTAGAAGAATTACGCGCCGTAAACTTGCAACGGATGCGCACACTGCTGCCGGAACTTGAAACTCTGCTCGAAAATTCCGATATGATGAGCGCGGAAAAAAATTTCAAAATCCTCAACGGTGAATGGAAATCCCTGCATCCCGCGCCCATAGGCCCGGAAGCGGATGAGTTACACGGCCGTTACCTGGCCTTCATAGAGCGATTCCGCGAAGCCCAGGATTGGCTACGTTGGTCCAACCTCAGAATCAAACAATCCATTTGCGACAAACTCGAAGCCTTGGCGCCACAGGAAGATCGAAAATCCATGGTCGTCCACCTTAAAGAATTGCAAGCCGAATGGAAATCCGTTGGGCCTGTTTCTTTTGACAGTTCTGAAGCTCTTTGGGACCGCTATAATAAGGTGTGTAACGGGCTATACGAAAAATGTCGCGAGTATTTCGCTGAACTCGATGTCGAACGAGAAAGCAATCTCAAGACTAAGGAAGACATCTGCGCCCGAGTCGAAGCACTCGTCGCTTTAGAAGACATCGATTGGCGCGACGCCACGGAAACGGTTAAAGAAGCGCAAGGCGCATGGATGGGTTTAGGCGCAGTGCCTAAAGCCCAAAGCGAGGCCATTTGGATTCGCTTTCGAACCGCCTGCAACGCCTTTTTCGATCGCAAAGATGTGCACAATCAGGACAACCTGAGTCGCAAG
>JAYUHW010000075.1:0-9702 GCA_043766615.1 Fibrobacteria bacterium
TTAAGTTGGCTGGAGAAGTTATGATAAGGGCTTGGGGTGGCAAGGTACAGGTAAAGTCCGACAAAAGGGTTGCCGTATTCCCAATGGCATCCTGCACACTAATCGAAATATGATGTTCACCTTCACTCAAAGAAAGCACAGCCACAGCCGAGTCCGCGGAATGGATAAGGTTGGTGGTAATATTTATTCCGTCCAAAAGCACTTGCAGCGTGGCTTGGGCGATAGGTGATAGGGAATCGCTGAAGGTTATTTTTAGCGGGACCGAGAGATCAGCAAGTACTTGGTGGTTAACGGGATTAACTGAGATTCTAGGAGGGATGGTATCTAAAGTCACAATGACGTCAGCTTTGCCCACATTACCGGCTGCATCGGTTGTATCGACCCTTAGCACATTCGCTCCCGGTGCCAGAGAGAATGTTTTTGAACGCGCTGCGGAGTCTACCGTATAGTGCACCGTGATGGTACTTGCGGATACAACTGTATCTCGCCCCGGGCTCGATATAACCACTACGGGAGGATGAGAGTCGCGATTAATGATGATCGAGGCCGATCCCGAATTTCCTCCCAAGTCCGTAAAGGAGCGAGTTACCACATTGGGACCTTCAGCCAGGACTTCAAAGAGTTGATTGGATTGATCAAGCCCATCCACAGTCCAAGCGATTTCAGATGCCGGTTCTTTAGTAAATGACCCATTTAATGGACTTGAAATGGCGACTATAGGTGCCCGGGTGTCCAATGTGACTTTGGCAGTATCTGCACCACGGTTCCCGGCCGCATCCGTGGAATCCACCACTAGGAGATTCAATCCTTCTACCAAG
Organism: Fibrobacteria bacterium; assembly: GCA_043766615.1. Taxonomy (GTDB): domain Bacteria; phylum Fibrobacterota; class Fibrobacteria; order UBA11236; family UBA11236; genus Chersky-265. The sequence goes on from JAYUHW010000075.1 coordinate 819, forward strand.
GTAAAAGTCTTATTAAATCCGGTAACGCCATCGACTTGATAGCTTATTGCAAAAGTTGAATTACCAACGACCGTGTCGCGACCTGGGCTGGATAGGACTACTACGGGTGCATGGGAATCGCGATTAATGGTAATCGAGGCTGTGCCTAAATTCCCTGCTAAATCTGTAATGGAGCGCGTCACCACATTGGGACCTTCGACCAGAACTTCACTGCGTTGGCTAGATTGATCAATTCCATCCACAGTCCAAGTGATTTCAGATGCTGGTTCTTTAGTAAACGACCCATTTAATGGACTTGTAATGGCAACTATAGGCGCCTGGGTGTCCAATGTGACTTTGGCAGTATCTGCAGACCTACGACCAAAAATATCCACGGAATCGATGATTACCCGATTTACTCCCTCGACCAATTCCACCTGCCGATTGAAGGCCAGCCCATTCACTGTGTATCCTACGGAGAGGGGAGTCTTGTTTACCAAGGTATCACGAGATGGGGACGTAATAATCAGTGCGACTGGAGGGGGTGGAGGTTGTTCGGCACCCATCCATTGGATGTCATCAAGGTATACCTGACCTGAAGCATCGGCTGCTTTAAGCATTAAGCGTCGAATGGTTCCGTTTCCTCTCATATGACCCTGTTTTACAACAGTGACTTCACTGGTACGGTTTGGCGATCGATCCGCAAAAACCTGATATACCCCGCTGGAAATATTTCCGACGAGGCGCATATAAATCCATTGCCCCGTAACGCTGGAAAGACTTCCTACTTGATTGGCGCAAACTCCAACGCGAAATGCCGCCTTGTGATCGACATTACTGACTAAACTGTCAGAAGGGCCAAAACAAAGATTGGAATTGGAATTCAACCTGAACCAGCGCCATCTAATTTCAAAGGCTCCTGTTAATATCTGCATGGGACGGAAATACTCCGTACTTCCAGTGACTACACAGCTTAAATACTGATTGCCGCCACTTGCCTGAATCCTGAATTTATGGGCATTTGCTTGCCCGCATGAAGCCTGAAATTTCCATCCATCTTGACCATCAAGGACTTGGCCGCTTAAATATTTCGGTGAAGCGAAATCAAGAGTGTCTGCCATAACCAACGGTTGGCCAAGATACACTACCAACATCAAAAAGGCTTTAAAGCCGCTCAAATTGAAACGAGGGGACAAATGGATCATGCGTAGAGCTTAGATAAATCGGGACGTTTTACACATCCCGAACCCTATTTTGTTCAAAAATCCATCGACCAAGGCTCCTTTATTAATTATTTTTCTGCCCTAAAATTTGGCAAATCCCTCTAAAAGCGCACACATAAAACTCTTTGGTAGCAGGATCATAAATGAAATTCAAACGCACCCTTCCAACCACCCTCCTCACCTTCTCCACCGCAATTCTTAGCCTAGTCACAGGCTGTTCCACCATTGGAAAAGTGGGCCCGGCAGAAGACCTAGTCGTCCAAGCCACACCGGAAAGAATCGAACGCGGTAAATACTTGGCGCATCATGTTTCCCTTTGTATTGATTGCCACTCGACGCGGGACTGGACTTATTTTTCCGGCCCACCTAAAGATGGAACCTGGGGCAAAGGCGGAGAAGTGTTCGATCAGAAATTTGGATTTCCCGGCAGTTTCATCTCACGCAATATTACTCCAGCTGGCGTAGGTACCTGGTCGGATGGCGAATTGTTCCGGGCCATTACCGGAGGCGTGAGTCGAAACAACAAGCCGCTGTTTCCCATCATGCAATACAAGGCATTCGGTCAAGGCGATAGGGAGGATATTTATTCGATTATCGCCTATGTGCGTTCGTTGCCGGCCATTGAAAATAAAGTACCGGCTTCCAAGGCGGATTTTCCGGTTAGTTTGCTGATGAAGACGATGCCACAAAAACCTCATTTCACCACTATGCCGGAGAAGTCAAACAAGGTCGCTTATGGAAAATACCTGGTGACGATGGCCGCTTGCATTGAATGCCATACGGAAGCCAAACGAGGCAAGCGCGTGGGTCCGGAATTTGCCGGAGGGTTCAAGTTTACCATGGCGAATTTTACCGTGTACTCCAAAAATATCACGCCTGATTCCGCTACCGGTATCGGCGCGTGGAGCGAACAACAATTCATCAACCGCTTTAAGACGTATGCCGATCCGGCCTACTCCCCTAAGCCGCTTGCCAAGGGCGACAATCAAACGATCATGCCATGGGTCATGTTCAGCGGAATGACCACGGAAGACTTGTCCGCCATCTATACTTATTTAAGAACAGTTGCCCCAGTGAAACGGGTTCCGCCCGCACCGGTTTTTAACTAGACCGGATTAGGCGCAAAATCAGGGCTCAAGCTTGTTGAGCCTCCTCCCCCTAGTGTAAACGACCTGGAATGGCGTCCAGCAGGGTTCGTGTATAGGCGTGCGCGGGATTCCGGTATAGCTCTTCGGTATCGGCTAGCTCCACAATTTGTCCCTTATTCATTACAGCCACTTTCTGAGCGATATGCTTGACCACACGCAGGTCATGGGAAATAAAGAGATAGCTCAAGCCTAGTTGTGCTTGGAGATCCATCAATAGGTTCAGTATTTGAGCTTGGATGGATACGTCCAAGGATGAAACAGGCTCGTCACACACCAGAAATTCTGGTTCAACACAAAGCGCACGGGCGATGCCGATGCGCTGTCTTTGGCCGCCTGAAAACTCATGTGGGTAACGGTTAAGGTACGTTGGATCAAGTCCCACCAACCGCATTTTGGTCGCCAGTATGTCTTCCCAGGCTGTAACCTCCTTGGGATGTCCCAGCCCCAAAGCTTCCTTTAGGCTCCCGCGTATGGACAATCTTGGGTCCAGAGAGGAATAGGGATCCTGGAAAATCATCTGCACTCTTTTTCGGTAGGGCCGGAATTGTTTCTCGTCCAATTGGTTGAGATCCACGCCATCAAAGGAGATACGGCCGCCCTTTGGTTTGAGCAAACGCACAATGGCGCGGCCCACGGTGGTTTTACCGCTTCCGCTCTCCCCCACCAAGCCTAAGGTTGCATGTTTTGGGATACTGAAACTAACCTCACGAACGGCTTGCACTCTATCCCGGCCGCTTCCAAATTCAACACTAAGGTCCGATACGTCCAGCAAAGGAGTTTCCGTGGGTTGGGATGCAGCCAATTTGGAATCCGTATTTTGCGCCATCATTTTTCAAATCATCCTATGCGTTTTCAACAATTCCTCACGCCTTAGGCATGCGGATCGTTGCGTAACTGTGCCGACTAAATCCGGCACTTGCAGGGAGCAGTCCGATACAGCCATGAAACAGCGTGGATTAAAACGACAACCTGGAACAGCGTCCGTGGGTTTGGGCACCATGCCTTCAATGGCAGCCAACCGCGACACCTTTGTATCTAAAGAGGGAATGGATTTGAGCAGACCCAAGGAGTAGGGATGAGAAGGCCGCTGTAAAATTTGAGAAGCACTGCCCCGCTCCACCACGCGTCCCGCGTACATGACCACCAAATCCTGAACCATATCCTGAACGATTCCGAGATCATGCGTGATCAAAATCAACGCCATCCCGTAGGTTTTTTGCAGCTCGCGGATCAGCCGAAGAATCTGCGCCTGAATGGTGACATCCAATGCAGTAGTGGGCTCGTCGGCAATAAGCAATTTGGGCCGACAGGACAAGGCCATGGCAATCATGACACGTTGTCGCATGCCTCCGGAAAGTTCAAAGGGATAGGCTAGACTGCGTCGATCGGGATTGGGTATGCCCATTTGTTCAAGCAGAGAAATGGATTCCATTTTTGCTGCTTGCCGACCTTTGCCTTGGTGGAAACGGATGACTTCGGCAATTTGCTCCCCGCAGCGCATCAGCGGATTGAGACTGGTCATCGGATCCTGGAAAATCATGGCGACTTCCCGGCCCCGCAAAGCCCGCCAATCGCGAGGCGGCAAGCTCAAGAGATCTTTTCCATTGAAAAGAAATTTATCTGCGGTAACTCTGGCGCTACGTTTGGGCAATAGCCCCATTATCGCCAGGGAAGTCACGGATTTTCCGCTGCCGGACTCGCCGACAATGCCAAGCGTCGCGCCTGCCTCCAAGTTCAAATCGATTCCCGTAGTTACCGGAACAAAATCCTGCGCCACATCTCCCATGCGAAAGGCAACGGTCAGATTTTTTACTTCAAGCATCTGTGCGTTCACCAGTCACTGGCATGTTACCATACCATTCTGGCAAGGAGTTAGAAACCCGTTCCGCTTCGGACGCAGTCATGGGTGCGCGCTCCACCACAATTCCCAAAGCCGCCGCAAATCTATCTGAAAATCCCTCTGCAACACTTTCCCAGCGGATGGGCTTATTCAATACTTCTTCCAAACTTACCGCATTGCGATCCAGAATCTCCAAATAACCCGTGCGTCGCTGGGCATCCAATCGCAGGCATTCGACAATAGTGCGATGCTGGCTGGAAACCAAAATAGATCCGTGTTGCAAAAAGGCATTTCGTAGGCGACGCTGGGCGGAACCAACCACTTTTCTATTTCCGTAAACCACTTCCGCACGCGCCGTGGAAGAGAAACATGGTGTCATGGCCCGCAGGTCCAAAGGTTTTTCCACCGGGTAGCCCCTGTCCAAGGTGATGCCCAATCCGTTGGTGGACAAGGCCACGGCAATAGCTTGAGAGATGGCCCGATAAGAGGATTCCTGCGTCTTGGCCCAGTCCGCGGACTCGGCGCGAGCCAGCAGAGAATAGGTCAACTCATCAATATGTAATACTGCACGGCCGCCTGTGGGCCTCATTACAATATCGTATCCAAGCTCACGCACGCGATCGAGATTTAATTCCCGCTCAGGATTTTGCGAATGACCCAAACTGATGCAGGGTTTGCTCCAACCGTAGAGTCGAAAAGTTGGAGGAGAATGTCCGGCGTCCACTTCGGCTAGAATGGCTTCATCCACAGCCATGTTTACGGCACCGGAATGGGCAGCAACGGATTTCAAATCCATTTCCAAAAGTCGCCAGATCATGACTGCAGTTTAGGGCCATGCCCTCTCAAAGCGGACCGGTGGATTTCTTATCATTCCGTCCACGGGAACCCGAACCGATATCCCCGGTTCCCCGCTCTTTTTCACCCGTCATGTTGGCCAAAGCTATCCGGGCACCGGCCTGTTCAGCACTTTTCTTGGTGTTGCCGCGACCCTGGCCCCATTCTTTGCCCTGAACAAAAACTCCGATCACAAAACTCTTTTGATGCTCGGGACCCGATTCTTCGATAACCTCATAGGCGGGAATGCCCGAACCCAAAGATTGGGTATACTCCAGCAATTTGCTTTTGTAGTTGGCCAACTCCTCATCGTCCAAGACGCTATCCATAATGGTCATCAGTGAGCCGTGGATGAGTTTGCGCGCCGCTTCCAAGCCCCCATCCAAATAGACCGCTCCCACAATGGCTTCATAGGCATCCGCTAAAATACTGAGCCGATTGCGTCCACCGGATTTCTCTTCCGAACGACTCAATAGAATAAAGTCTCCCAAATGCCATTTGTCCGCGCACAGGCCCAATACCTTGGAACTGACCACCAAGGATTTCATTTTGGACATCCGGCCTTCTTCGCGATCCGGGTATTCATGAAAGAGGAAATCGGTAACAACGACATTCAACACAGAATCGCCGAGAAATTCTAAGCGTTCGTTGGACTCTGATTTGGTTTTGATTTCCGAATTCTGGCTATTGACGTAGGACCGATGGGACAACGCCAACACCAGTAGAGCATGGTTTTGGAATCGGTATCCCAAAACCCGTTCCAACTCCGTATGCGAGGGCTTGGAGGGCGCCCGCTTAAAGAGTTTGACTAAAAAATCAAGGAACATCAGGATACCAAGGCACTTTCAAATGCAAATGGTGCCTTCATCCTGATGGTGGTAGGAGTTAGGCTTTAGAGTTTACGTAAGCGATAACGTCGCTTACCTTCTTCAGCTTTTCTGCTTCTTCATCTGGGATCTCGATGTCGAATTCATCTTCTAGGGCCATGACCAGCTCGACCTGATCCAAGGAGTCGGCGCCTAGGTCATCGATAAAGGCCGCTTCGGGCTTTACCTGTTCCTCGGTTACACCGAGCTTTTCGACGATGACTTTAGTGATTTTCTGATTGATTTCCGATGACATTCAAATCTCCTTAGAAAGGTTGGCTAAATATAACTAATACCGGTCAATTAGACCGTTTTTTCCCCATTATGAGCTCAAAACGAATTGAAATTGGTGTTTTTGTGGGTACATCAAGGCCATGGACAAAGTTCATATTCCCATGCCCCCATCAATTCCAAAAACTTGACCGCTTAAATATCCCGATTCCCGTGCCGATAAAAAAGCCACCAGGGCGGCCACTTCCGATGCAGTGCCCATTCGGCCCATGGGAATGCTTCGCAGTATTTCCGTTTTCTGTTCTTCACTTAAAACTTGCGTCATATCCGAATCGATAAATCCCGGCGCCACGGCATTGCATGTGATATTCCGCGAGGCAATTTCCTTGGCACAACTTTTAGTAAATCCAATTATACCCGCCTTGGACGCGGCATAGTTAGCCTGTCCGGCCTGGCCATGGACACCCACAATAGAGGTGAGATTGATTATCCTGCCGTACTTTTGCTTGACCAAAGATCGCAATAGAGCCTTGGTGCATAAGAAAACGGATTTCAAATTGATGCGCACAACCTCGTCAAAATCCTCGTCCTTCATGCGGAGCAGCAAGCCGTCACGAGTGATGCCGGCATTGTTGATCAGGATTTCCACTGTGGGGGATTCCTTTAAGATGGCGGCAAAGGTTTCGTTGACCGAAGTGCTATCCCCTACATCCGCGGCCCAGCCCTTGGCCTCGCAGCCGGTTTCCGAAATGAGGCGAGTTGTCGCCGACTGAATTCCTTCAGCATTTCTAGCTATGAGATGCAGTTTGGCTCCGGACCGGGCGAGACGCTCGGCAATGGCATATCCCAACCCACGGCTGGCCCCGGTTACAATGGCCGTTTGACCTGAAAGGCTTAAAAAATCCGTTGCCATTGTCTCTTTATCCTTTCGAAGCGCCCTGGAGGCGTTCGATTTCTTCCCAGGATTCCACCGGGGTAACTTTAAGGTCACGGCTGATGCTACGGGCCAATCCCATGAGCACCTTACCGGGTCCAATTTCCAATGCTTCCGTACAACCGAGGCTCATGGCGTTTTGTATGGATTCCACCCAGCGTACGGGTGAAGTCAACTGGCGCAGCAACATGGTTCGGATCGTTTCCGGATCCGTAAAAGGTTGTGCTTCCACATTACTGATCAGCGGTACTTGCGGCGCTGTAATTCTAACTTGAGCCAAACCGGCTTTAAGACCAGGCACTGCGAATTCCATTAATGGAGAGTGAAAGGCGCCGCTCACCGCCAACATCACCACTTTTTTTGCTCCAGCAGCTTCGGCGAGTTCGGCTGCAGCTTTTACACCCGCCACACTGCCGGACAGCACAATTTGCGAAGGACTGTTGAAATTGGCTGCCACCACCATTCCAGCTGAGGCGGCTTGCTGCAAAACGTCGTTTAACTTCGCAGTATCCAAGCCCAATACCGCCGCCATGGATCCGGGGCTTTTGTCACCGGCTTGAGCCATGAGTTGTCCGCGCAATTGAACGACACGCAGTCCAGACTCAAAATCAAACGCACCTGCGGCGCAAAGGGCCGAGTATTCTCCCAAGGAATGGCCAGCTACATAATCGAAAGTGATTCCGGCCTTTCGCACCGCTTCCATAGCCATCATGGAAACGGTAAAAATGGCGGGCTGGGTAATATCAGTACGGGTGAGTTTGTCTTCAGGACCCTGGCGGAGAATGTCGCCAAGATCAAATCCTAGAACCTGATTGGCTTTTTCCAACACTTCCCTGGCTGGAGCAAAAGTTTCCGCCAAAAGCTTTCCCATGCCTACGTACTGGGATCCTTGACCTGGAAAAAGCAAGATGCGCTTCGACATTATTTCACCTGCTGCTCAAGTTCAAACATATTCATTTTTGGTTTTAAAAATCGCGGTGATTACCAGCGCAATAAATTGCATCCCCAAGACATGCCACCGCCCACAGCAGCCAACGCTACCAGCTTTCCTGGTTGCAGCAAGCCCTTGGCTTCCGCATCACACAAAGCTAAGGGAATGGACGCCGATGAAGTGTTTCCAAATCGATCCACATTGATAATTACTTTTTCCGGTGGCAAGCCAAGCCTATCGGCAATGGCATTCAATATGCGGACATTGGCTTGATGGAGAACCAAAAGATCCAAATCCTTAACCGCGTATCCAGCCTTCGCAACAGTCGATTCCACGATCTCGGAAATGACGGTGACAGCGGCTTTAAAAACCTGCTTGCCATCCATATACATACCGCGTACGCCCCTTTCATCGGGTGTGCAGCCCAGATATAAAAAATTTGCTTGTCTTCCATCACTCTTGAGCTGCGACAGGAGGACTCCGCGTTCCTTAGGACCCGCGCTCACCACTACGGCACCGGCCGCATCACCAAAAAGGATGCAAGTATTTCGATCCGACCAATCCAAAACCGGTGAAAGAATTTCAGTTCCGATGACGAGTATATTTTTTGCCTGCCCAGAGTCGATGAGCAATGCCGCCATGTTAAATCCATATACGAAACCGGCGCAAGCGGCGGTTACATCGAAAGCGAAGGCATTGTGAGCCCCCAATTTGGCTTGAATAAAACAAGCTGTGGCCGGAAACTGTTTATCAGGATTGATGTTCGCGCAAATGATGCCGTCGATTTCTTCCGGCTTGACGCCTGCCTTGGCCATAGCCCCTTGAGCTGCGGCCGCGCCAAAGTCAGACGCCACCAAAGTGGAATCCTTGGGGAGGATGCGCCGTTGCTTGATTCCGG
>JAYUHW010000076.1:0-1835 GCA_043766615.1 Fibrobacteria bacterium
TGCCTGCGAGGGTTTCAAACGCTTCGAATCCCGGAACAGGTCGTCAAACTTTTTCAACGCCCGCCTCCTTTTCCAAATACTCCTTGACCCGATCGCGGGCCCGGGATAGCCGCGACTTCAATGTTCCTTCCGGCAGCTTGAACAAGACTGATAATTCTTTTAAGGGCAAGCCTTCGCCTTCTTTGAGCCACAGCAAAGAACGCGTTTCGGGATCGAGCACAGCTAAGGCCTTGCCCAAAAGATCCGACACTTCGTAGGACGTTCCAATTTCCCTGGGAGCCAACTCTTCCAGGTTTTCCGATTCCAGTTTCAACCGATTCTTGGCTTGGTTTAATCGATTGAGACACATATTGTGCGCCACTCGAAAAAGCCATGTTCCCAAACTGCTTTCGCCCCGAAAATCGCCGATGATTTCCGGAAGCTTTATGAACAAATCCTGAACCATGTCCTCGGCCTGTTCCCGAGAAAGCAATATCCGATAACCCTGGTTCAGTAGTCTTTCGGAATGGTTTTCGTAAATCCATTGTAAGCCTTCCAATTTCCCCTTACGCAGCATTTCCATGCTCTTTTGTTCGGGGCTGAACCAATTCACCATACCTGCACGCACCCTTGCCCATTTGGACTGGAAGAAAGGCTCGGTTTCACAAGCACAATATAGCTGGTTCCTATTCAACTATTGGACTGGTAGAACGCTCTCCCGGTTCCCTATTCCCTTGCACTAAAGAAATTTTTTCCCTGCAAGGCCAAATTCAGTGGAATGGGTTAGAATGGCATATGTTCTAGGAGGTCAAATGGAAAGACGGGAAATCCTCTTTAATTCTTTGCTTAAAGGAGTGACGACAGTTTCTCCAACCCGGGTAGCTGGAGCCGATGCCGCTTTTGCCAAATACGCAAATCCTGTACTGCCCAAACGAGCAGCTGTAGCCGCTGGACTGGAACCTTTTTCGGGCACATGGGATAAGCGCCAAGCCATGCATCTCCTGGGGCGGGCCCAATTCGGGTATACGAAAAATGATGTGGACAAGGCCTTAACCTTGACGGCCAGCACCTGCGTGGATGCTTTGCTCAATTACGCCGATGAGGTCCTTGCACCACCCGTTGTGGTGGAATCCACGGACACCGTTCCCGTAGGAGAAACATGGGTTACAGCAGCGTATGATGGCACGATCAACGGTCTACGCGGCCGATCACTGCAAGCGTGGTGGATGGGTATCATCACCAGCCAGTCGTTTTCGATACGGGAAAAGATGGTACTTTTCTGGCACAACTTCCTCCCCTCCGAAATAGATGCTGTAGGGGATGCCAGGCTGAGCTACATACAAAACGCGCTACTTCGAAAATCCGCTCTCGGCAATTTCAAGGATTTGATTCGACAGATCACGGTTGATCCAGCCATGCTCCGGTATTTGAACGGCAACACCAATACGAATAAAAATCCCAATGAGAATTATGGCCGTGAATTGCAGGAGCTTTTTACCATTGGCAAAGGTCCCGAAATCAGCGCCGGTAACTACACAAATTATACTGAAGAAGATGTGAAAGCCGCCGCCCGCGTGCTCACCGGATGGCAGGATGTGCGATTGACGATGACATCCGAGTTCGTCGCAAATTCCCATGATGTAGCCGACAAAGTATTTTCTTCCGCATATGGCGACACCGTCATCAAAGGCCGAACCGGGGCTGATGGCGCGCTAGAACTCGATGAACTCATCAATATGATTTTTTTGCAAACGGAAACCGCGCGGTATTTCTGTCGAAAACTCTACCGCTACTTCGTCTACTATGCCATCGATGCCGCCACTGAGCAAAACATAATCGGCCCAATGGCTGAAATG
>JAYUHW010000077.1:0-2141 GCA_043766615.1 Fibrobacteria bacterium
AGGGAAACCTCGTTCTTGAATGCAGAGTCCTGCGTATAACCGGACATGAATAATACCTGCAATCCAGGCAAAGTGATCGAGAGCACGTCCGCCAAATCTTTCCCGCCCATTTCCGGCATCAACACATCCGTGAGCAAAAAATGAATGGGTAATCCATATTGATCGACCAATGCCATAGCCTCTTTACCATGCCGGGCTTCCAAGACCACGAATCCCTTTCCTTCCAATAGATTTTTCAGGGTTGACCTCACCTCTTCGTCGTCTTCAACCAGCAGTATGGTTTTTGGCATCATGGAGGATTCGCGAAGGGCTTTTTGAATCTCCCCTTCCTTAGCCAACGCTTCCTCGGTTTGCGGAAGATAAACCGTAAAAGTGCTGCCTTTGGATACGGTTGTTTCCACCAGCACACATCCTTGATTCTGGGTGATGATCCCATATACAGTCGATAAACCGAGTCCGTTGCCCTTACCTTTTTCTTTGGTGGTGTAGAATGGGTCAAAGATATGCGGTAAATGTTCCGCATCGATGCCGAGCCCAAAATCCGTTACCGATACACGTACATAGGCACCAGGTAAGACATGACCATAGGCACCGGGCACATCTCCTTTGAGTTCAACATTTCCGGCTTTGATAACCAAGGTTCCACCACTGGGCATGGCATCTCGGCCATTTAAAAGCAAGTTCATGATCACCTGCTCCATCTGCACGGGATCCATGCGCACCCGACCCATCTCCTCGTCCAGTTGAATGCGAAGCTGGAAGTTTTCTTCCAAGATATGCCTCAGCATACTCTCCATGGATTTGATGATGTAACTCGGTTGAATGACTTTGGGCTGAGGAATCTCTTGCCGACTAAAGGCTAATAGCTGGCGAATAAGTCCCGCTGCACGATCGCTGCCGTTAAGGATCTCGCCCACCTCTCGCCTGCAAATATGATCCGGTTCCAAGCGAATGAGCATCAATTCGCAGTAGCCCATGATGGCGGCCAGCAAATTGTTAAAGTCATGGGCAATGCCCCCAGCAAGACGCCCCACGGCTTCCAACTTCTGGGACTGCTTGAGCTGATCTTCCCTGGTACGCAGCGCCTGCTCAGCACGCCGGACATCCGTTATGTCACAAGCAGAGCCAATCCATTTTTCTGGTCGACCAGACAAATCCCATAATGCAGTGCCCCTGTCAGACCAAAGTCGATAACTGCCATCCTTACATTGAATGCGGTATTCCTGGACGAAAGGTTCCCGCAAGCGTAAATGACGTTCCATGGATGTGATCACTTCGCGCCTATCCTCCGGATGAATAAGCCATTCAAAGGCTTCCCGCGTGATTGGGATTTCTGTTTTAGTAAATCCCAATCGCTGTTCCACCGGACCAAACCATTCGATTTTCCCAGAGGTGAGATTCCATTCATAAATAAGATCATTGCCGCATTCTGCAGCCACCCTCAATCTTTCCTCCGATTGGCGTAACGCCTCTTCTTCGCGCATTTGCTCAGTGACATCGAGGAAAGTTCCCATGAAGCTTTCCACCTTGCCGTCCTGGTTAAGGACAGCAGTTCCATAAACCATCATACGCGTTCGTCTTCCCCACCGACCTATTACCTCCACGGCATACTGACTATGAATGCCCAAGGCACGTTTTGCGTTTTCAGCAAGGATGATGACTTGACTCTCAGGAGTAAAAAACTCCTGGTAGCTGATTTCCGTCTGCGTTAAATCAGCCGGAGTGTCCAATTCCAATATCGCCGCCATGGCGGGATTGATGAATAATGTGGTGCCATCCGGTCGGATATTCCAAATTCCAATCGGACTTTCCATGGCAAGTGCCCGATATCGCTCTTCACTGCGATGCAATTGTCGCTTGGCCTCAAGCCGATCTAACTGATCCTGGGTTTTTAAGGAAGTATTTTCATCCTGGGTTGTGGCCAATGCTTGGGACAATAGGAACGTTTCGCCATTTAATGCCTTGATTTTACCTTCAGCTGCAAGGAGCCGTTCGCGATTTAGATGTAAATCTTTTTTCCGGAGCCATATAAAAACAGCACTACTTAGGAGACCAATGATTGAACTCACCATCCAATAATTCATGTCGAGTAGGACCTTTCGTCCGGAAAGTCGTATTCGATACTATAGCCAAAGGCTTGA
>JAYUHW010000078.1:0-5539 GCA_043766615.1 Fibrobacteria bacterium
CGCTGTCCTTGCTCTCGCTTATTGCTGTGACGCTTTCATTATGGAGAAACAATCTCGATCATCAGGTCTTTAGGCATTTGCTCATTGCCGTATCAGTGATATTTGCCTGCTTTGTCCTAGCGCTGATTTTTCTGCTCAGTCGGCGCATTGCCTCGCTGACCCATTCTGTTGTTCAATGGACAAATATAAAATGGCTCGATGACAGCTATACCAGGTTGCAGGACATCTTAATAGCCTACCGGGCCCGATATCTAGGGATGGGCTATGTGGTGTTGGTGTCGTGCGCGGTACAAGTCCTACGCATCAATGTGCATTGGTTTTCTGCGATTGGACTCGGAATTGGCATCTCTCCGGTTTTTTTCTTTTGCTTTATCCCCATCATTGCGCTTGCAGGCGTCATTCCGCTTAACGTAGGGGGTTGGGGTATTCCACAAAGTATCGGCACCTATCTCTACACCTTGCCGGGCGTGTTAGTCTTGACCCCTCTCGGCAATACGCAAAGCGATATTAAAGTGACCGCCGCAGCTTTGGCCTTTCTCCCCTCGGTAGTAGGACTGGTTGTCATGCTGGGGGGAGGATTCTACTTTGTCACGGGTAAAGCCAAATCATGATTGAATCGCCCAAACTTTCCCTTGTCATTCCCGCCTATAATGAGGTGGAGAGTATTCCTGTATTGGTCAAAGAAATTTGCGAAGTCTGCCGAAAAGAAGACATCACCTTTGAGGTCATTCTTATTGACGATGGAAGTAAAGATGGAACTTTTGCATGCATCGAGTCGTTAGCCAAGCAGGACACTCGCATTCGGGGCGTTCAATTCCGCCATAATTGTGGCAAGGCCGCGGCCTTATCCGAAGGCTTTCGGCGCAGCCGAGGTGCCTATGTCATTACTATGGATGCGGATCTGCAGGACAACCCCACGGAGATCCCCGGCATCATCAAATTGCTGGAGGATGGGGCTGATCTCGTTTCGGGATGGAAGAAGAAAAGGTATGATCCGATTCACAAAACCCTCCCTTCCAAACTGTTCAATGCAGTGACGGGCCGGGTTGCAGGACTAAAGCTGCACGACTTCAATTGCGGGCTTAAGGGCTATCGCAGCGAGGTGGTTAAAAGTCTGGATTTGTATGGGGAATTGCATCGCTATATTCCGGTAATGGCCAATTGGAATGGCTTCAAGGTGGTCGAAAAAGTGGTGGAACATCGGCCTCGAAAGTTTGGCTATTCCAAATATGGTTGGGCGCGACTCACCAATGGGCCTTTTGATCTCATCACCTTGGTGTTTCTACACCGATATACCAGTCGGCCTTTGCACCTTTTCGGCTTCATCGGATTGGCCTTTAGTTTTTTGGGTGCAGCCATACTCGCTGGTTTTGCCATTGAATGGGCCATGACCGGTAATGGTCATGTGCGGCCGTTGATGCTGGCCGGTGTGGCGTCCATTATAGTAGGTATTCAATTTGTGTCCATTGGACTATTGGGTGAAATGATCAACCACCGCACGGTGGAACGCACGTATCCGGTCCGTCGCGAGGTATGAAAGCCCTAATCATCGGCTGTAATGGCCTGTTGGGTCAGAATCTGATCAGGGCATTGCCGTCAGATGGAAAGTGGCAATTGGTGGGCGCAGGTATTGAAGCTGCCGCCGTCCTCTCCCCGTATCTTGCCGAGTACCGTAGTCTGGATGTTACTAAGCGACAAGCTCTAGAATCTGTCCTGGCCGAATATTCACCCGATTTGATACTCAATGCCGCCGCCATTACGGATGTTGATCTCTGTGAAAGGGATCGGCCATTATGCGCATTGCTGAACCGCGATGCCGTTGGCTGGATGGCAGCGACAGGTGTGCCATTGGTGCAAATTTCCAGCGACTATGTCTTTGATGGATTGTCCGGACCGTACTGTGAGCAGGACCCTACTGGACCACTAAGTTATTACGGCTCCACAAAATTAGAATCGGAGGCACTTACCCTAGCTGGATCACCTCGTTCCTTGGTGCTGCGCACCATGACGCTTTGGGGGAAGGGGCGGGGAGCCAAGACCAGCTTTGTCGAGTTTGTACAGAGCAGTCTTGCAGCCGGAAAAACCATTCGAATAGTCACTGATCAATGGGGAAATCCAACCCTGGCTGAAGATTTGGCTTTGGCTGTTTGGAAATTGGTGGGGTCGGGAAAGACCGGCCTTTACCATGTTGCCGGGTCGGAATGGAATAGTCGCTTTGAGTGGGCGGTAGCCATCGCCAACCATTACGGATTAGACCCTAATTTGATTCAACCTTGCCTTACGGCAGACCTCAAACAACTGGCACGACGACCATTAAAATCCGGCCTCAATTGCGACAAATTGCTCAGGGAAACGGGTTTTCAGCCCCGAAATGTCCTGGAACAGCTCAATTGGGTGGATAAAATCGATAAAAGTGCCTGATACGGCCTGATCGGGAGAAAATAGCCGTTTTTGCTATATTAAGCCCCCAACTTGGGCGGGTTGAGTATTCCACATAACACGCATTTGAATAAGTGACCATGGCCAAATCCCTTGTCATCATCCCTACCTTTAATGAGATCGAAAACTTGCCCAAGTTGTTGGACAAAATCGACGGGCTAGGGCTTGCCTTGGATATCCTGATCGTCGATGATGGCTCCCCTGATGGGACCGGCGATTGGGTTGAGAGTCAGTTGGTTACGCGTAAAAACCTGCAACTCTTGCGAAGGCAGGGAAAACAGGGGCTAGGCAGTGCCTATGTGGCTGGGTTCCGACATGCCATCGCCAAAGGATACGATTTCGTTTTTGAAATGGATGCGGATTTCTCCCATGATCCGGCCCATCTCCCGGTTTTCTTAAAGGAAATAGAAAGCTATGACTTGGTGGTGGGCAGTCGGTACATCAATGGGATTTCCGTTGTGAACTGGCCCATGAGCCGTCTTTTGCTCAGCTATTTCGCAAATATGTACGCACGCTGGATTACCGGATTGCCGGTTCAAGATGCCACTGGAGGGTTTAAGTGCTTTCGAGTCGAAGCCTTGAAATCTCTGGATTTGGGAAAAATCCATGCGGGCGGGTATTCTTTCCAGATTGAAGTCACGTATAAGCTGTGGAAAAAAGGTTTTAAAATCCGGGAAATCCCCATCATTTTTATCGACCGAACCGCTGGCGTATCGAAAATGTCCGGCACCATCATCAAGGAAGCCTTACTCGTGCTCATCAGATTGCGATTTGGGAGCAATGCATGAGTTCCTTTTTGCGAAACCTTCCCGGTTATCGCTCCAAGCCTCTGAGTCGAATCTCTGAACTTGCCGTCAATCCAGCAAAAATCACTGAACACGCGCCTACCGAAAAATCCAGCACCGTAGCAGAGCCGGAACGACATGGTCTGCCCGGGATTTCGATCGTTATTGTGTCTTATAACGTCCGAGAATATTTAGATGCTTGCTTGCAAAGCGTTTATCATTCTGCAAGGGTTTTCCCCGGAGTGGTGGAAATAATCGTTTTTGACAATGATTCCCGCGATGGGACTTTGACCTTGCTCAAGCCTAGGTATCCCTTGGTGACGTGGTTGAAGTCGGATCGCAATCTCGGTTTTGGAACCGGATGCAATCGCGGAGCGGCTTTGGCTACCCAGGAATTGCTGCTGTTTTTGAATCCGGATACCTTGGTAAGCGAAAATACCTTCTCTGTCATGTGGGACTTCTTCCAGACGGAACCGCAAATTGGTGTGGCGGGATGCAAAATTGTCAATCGTGACGGTAGTTTGCAGCTAGCCTGTAAGCGCAGTTTCCCATCGCCCCAGGTAGCAGCGTACAAATTCATGGGCCTGTCCGGCCTTTTCCCAAAGAGCCGCGTTTTCGGACGCTATAATTTGACTTTCCTTGATGAAAATAAAACCCACGAAGTTGATGCCATTTCCGGTTCCTTTTTGTGCGTAAAGACCAGTCTCTTCAAATCCGTTAGTGGATTCGATGAAGATTTTTTCATGTATGGTGAGGATTTGGATTTTTGCTTTCGCATCAAATTATTGGGCAAAAGGAATTTTTACCATCCTCTGACAACGGTTATTCATTTCAAGGGTGAAAGCGCCAAGAGCAAACCGTTTCGATCCTTTCTGTATTTCTACGAAGCCATGGTCATTTTTTCTAAGAAGCACTTTGAATTACGAGCCTTGCCTTTGAGCTTCTTTTTTCTTGGAGTGATTGCACTAGCCTTAGCCAGCTTTGCATATTCGCGATTTCAAAAATGGCAGCGATGGATAACTGATCTGACGCTGGTAAACGGAATTCTCGCGTTAATGACATTCGTGTACATGGGGTATTTAGGTATGCCCTCTCCATACCATACGGACAGGCAATTGTATTTTTTCTGGCATTCGCTGGTTTCCATTTCCGTACTTGTCCCCATGGCTTATATAGGGGATTACGGGCGTTCCGCGCAAAAGTTGAAAACGGTTTTTGCAACCTTGTGCGTATCCTTCCTGGGTTTTTTCGCAATGAGTTTCTTTATCCGTGAGGAGGCGTATTCGCGCGTGGCTTTCGCCCTCTCCGCGCTTTTCAGCATCCTTAGTTTGACGCTGTGGCGTTTCCTCTCCTTGCAGGGTGGTCGCTTTTTGACAAAGATCATGGGCTCGACCAAACGCGTGGCCATTATTGGAAGTAATGATCGGGCGCGGAAACTTGCGACCTTGATTCAGCAGGAAGGTTTGGCCGGCTATGAATTCGTGGGTTTTATCAGCATGGGTCAGGGTCGCGTTTCCCAGGATGTGATGCAAAACCTGATAGGCGATTTATATACCCTGGCTTCCATCGTTAAAAAGGTGGAACTCCAGAGCGTTGTGATTACTTTGGAAGAGGGGGCTTTCCAAACCGCCGTCAAAATTTTGAGGGAGAAATCCACCCATGGCTTGGAAGTGAAGCTTTTGGTCGGGGAACCTGAACCGAATGAAATGGCTTTGATCGACTTGAATTTTGGTGATTGAACTTAAAGGGATTTTTATGCCAATACCCAAAGGTCCGCATCTCGAATTTGAACAGCCCGTCGTGGAGCTGTCCATGAAAATTGAGGACCTGCTCAAAAGCAGTGAAATAGATTCCGCCGACGTGAAGGATCTCATCGCCAAAAAAGAAGGCATGCAGAAGAAAATTGCAGGCAAACTTACCGCCTGGAACCGGGTGGAACTGGCGCGACGTTCAGGGCGGCCGTATACCCTCGATTATATCGCTAATATTTTCACCGATTTCGTGGAATTGCATGGAGACCGCTGCTTTGGAGACGATCCCGCCATGGTGTGCGGACTAGCCAAGCTGGATGGCCAAAGCGTTATGATTATTGGTCATCAAAAGGGCAAAGATACCAAGGAAAGTATTCGCCGAAATTTTGGCATGGCTCATCCCGAAGGTTATCGCAAGGCCTTACGCTGCATGAAGCTTGCGGAAAGATTCCATTTGCCCATCATTACCTTTATCGACACCATGGGAGCCTATCCAGGCATTGGTGCAGAGGAGCGTGGGCAGGCCGAGGCTATTGCGCGTAATCTGATGGAGATGTCCATTTT
>JAYUHW010000079.1:0-13760 GCA_043766615.1 Fibrobacteria bacterium
ATCAGGTTTGATAGAGAAATTCGAAGGCTTCGCCCAATTTTCGGATAAAATGAAATTCGACGCCTGTAACTTGAACCTTGCCCCGCAATGGCATCGGCAAAACCACGGATTTGAATCCAAGTCGGGTGGCCTCTTTGATCCTGGCTTCAATATGGGGTACGGCTCGCAATTCCCCGTTTAATCCAAGTTCACCCAGAGCCAGAGTATTTGGCAAACATTTTTTGCCCAAATGGTTGGATGCCACAGCTCCGGCAATGGCCAAATCCATAGCCGGCTCTTCGATTCTGAAACCACCGGCTAAACTCACAAAAATATCCTGAGGTCCGATATTGATCCCGGCGAATTTTTCCAACAAGGCTAGAATTATCGTGAGTCTTTTAGAATCCAAACCCATGCTGACCCGCTGGGGCATGGAAAAGTTGCTGCGTGAAACCAGCGCCTGAACTTCCACCAGAATAGGCCGGGTGCCTTCCATGGTGCAAGACACCACTGACCCTGGGTCCCGCTCTCCGCGATTGTGCACAAAAACTTGGGACGGGTTCTCGACCTGATTGAGGCCCGTAGAGCTCATTTCAAAAACGCCAATTTCGTTAGTGGCCCCAAAGCGATTTTTAACCGCCCTTAATATTCTATATGCGTTTTGCCGTTCGCCCTCAAAATAAACCACCGTATCCACCATGTGTTCAATCATACGGGGACCAGCCAGCACACCTTCTTTGGTCACATGGCCGACAATAAAAATAGCCGTGCCCGTCGATTTGGCATGCACCATCAAAGCCAATGTGCATTCTCGGAGCTGAGTCATGGAACCCGGGGACCCTGGCAGATCAGTTTTATAAATCGTCTGAATCGAATCAATCACCAGCACATCCGGCTTGCTCACTTGGCATTGTTTGAAAATGGCATCCAAACTGGTTTCCGAAAGCACCAACATATCCGGTGAAGGGGTATTCAACCTTTCAGCCCGCATTTTCAGCTGCGTGAGCGATTCCTCGCCAGTAACGTAAAGCACAGGCACTTCGGCTGCGGATAAAATGGTGGCCATCTGTAAGAGCAATGTCGATTTGCCGATACCCGGATCCCCGCCGATGAGAACCAGGGAACCGGGGACAATACCGCTCCCTAATACACGGTCCAATTCCTTGATGCCGGTATGCAGCCTATCTTCCGCACGGCCCACCACTTGACTGAGTCGTTGCGCCTCACCGGCCGCGCCTAATCCCCGTTTTTGACTATCCTCTTCACTACTAAGGCCGGAAACTTCTACCAAGCTGTCCCAGGTGCCGCAGGACAGGCACTTGCCACTCCACTTGGAGGTTGTGTCGCCGCATTCCCGACACCCGTACAGGGTTCCAGACTTGGTTTTTGACTTGAGCGTGGCCATTGCTTTAATTTAACATAATTCCATGCAAAATAGCTGCACATAAATGCAGTATTTAATTAACGGATGGATTCAGTCCGCTTCGGGGAGTAGTTTTCGCTGGCCCTTGATGAATTGCTGCACATAGGGATTACTGGTAGCGCGAGTTTCTTCCGGGGTGCCAACAAAAATAATGCGGCCATCGAGCAGCATGGCGATGCGATCCGCGATTTTATATGCCGAAACCATGTCATGGGTCACTACGATATTTGTGGCCCCCAATTTGGATTGCATATCCATGATGAGATCGTTGATGACATCGGACGTAATTGGATCGAGACCGGTGGTGGGTTCGTCATACAGTAAAATTTCAGGATTGAGGGCAATGGCTCGCGCCAGGCCCAGTCTTTTTTTCATACCGCCGGAAAGTTCACTGGGCATCTTGAATCGAAATTCCGGATTGAGATTGATCATGTGCAAGGTTTCAGCCACGATTCGATCCAAATCCGTTTCAGTGAGTTTTGGATTATGTTCCCGCACAGCAAATTTGATATTCTCGCCCACGTTCATGGAATCAAATAGAGCAGCGCCTTGAAAAAGCATGCCCATGCGTTTGCGAATGGTCTGCACGTCCACCTTTTTGGGACTGCTGATGACTTTGCCTTCCACCACCACTTCACCGCCATCCGGCTGCAAAAGTCCAATGCAATGTTTAAGAATGACGGACTTGCCGCCACCGGAAGTTCCAATGATAACCATGGTTTCGCCCCGACGGATTTCCAAATTCACGTCGCGCAACACCTTCTGCTGGCCAAAAGATTTTTGCAAATGTCGGAGTTCGATCAGGACTTCACCGCTCAAATACAGCCTCGCTTCAATATGCGATATACACGATAAAAAAATCCACGACGAGAATCAGCACGCAACTGGACACGACGGATTTCATGGAAGCCTGACCTACACCACGCGCACCGGAACCGGCAGCAAGTCCATGATAATAACCCATAATCGCCACGATGGCACCAAAGGCCATGGCTTTGACGATGCTCACAAAAATATCATACCCGGAAAACAGGAAACGCAAACCGAATATATAGGTGGCTGTTGTGATTTGCAGAACGGAATTGGCGATGATCCAACCTCCAATGACGGAGAGAAAATCAGCGATGATCACAAGCAATGGAAAAACCATCAAGGCACTGAGTAGGCGGGGCATGGCAAGGTAGCGCAATGGATCGAGGTTGAGTACCGTCATGGCGTCGAGTTCTTCTTTTTCCTTCATCGTCCCGATTTCCGCCGCGATGGCCGAACCAATACGGCCTGCTAGAACCAGTGCCGTCAACACAGGTCCCGATTCGATTAGAACCAGCTTACATACAGCCGTTCCGATATACGTAGAAGGCACAAACCCGCGGAATTGATAGGCAGCCTGAATGGCTGTAACCGCACCGATAAAAAAACTGATGACAATGATGAGGGGTAGGGAAGAGGTGCCGATACGGATCATTTGCTGCACGGTTAAATCCGTATTCTTAAATACGTAGGGAAAGCGGGCGATGATTTGTACTACCAGCCGAAGGATCTCTCCAACCTGTGCCAATTTGTAAGCCACCACATTTAGCAGGGCAGCGATGCCTTTCAGCATTTGGCCGCCTAAGAAATCCAATAACACAATCCACACAGGCGGCCTGGGTGTCCACGCGGGAGAATGCGTTGGCGGGCCGTTTTCCATACCTAAAAGCCGTCCGTTTCCGGGCCGCGGCCAGAATAGTTTACAAACGAAGCATAATCGGCTATGAACGTGAGAGGGACATCGCCGATTGGACCGTTTCTCTGTTTCGCCAGAATGATTTTAGCCTTTCCTTTTTCCGCCTCT
Organism: Fibrobacteria bacterium; assembly: GCA_043766615.1. Lineage (GTDB taxonomy): Bacteria > Fibrobacterota > Fibrobacteria > UBA11236 > UBA11236 > Chersky-265. The sequence goes on from JAYUHW010000079.1 coordinate 3,237, forward strand.
TTATTATAAACCTCGTCGCGGTAAACAAACATGACAAGATCCGCATCCTGCTCAATAGCTCCAGATTCACGCAAATCGGAAAGCTTCGGCTCACCATCTCCGGAAGTGCGCTGTTCCACGGCGCGACTGAGCTGAGAAAGAGCTATTACGGGAAGATCCAATTCCTTAGCCAGGCCTTTGAGTCCACGGGAAATCTGAGAAATTTCCTGCTGCCGGTTTTCTTGCCGACCTGCGCCTTGCATGAGTTGTAGGTAATCGACCATCACCATGTCCAGGCCGTGTTGGGCTTTGAGACGGCGGCATTTGGCTCTGAGTTCCAAAATATTCAAGGCCGGATGATCGTCGATAAATATTTTGCTTTCGCTGATAGGCCCGGACGCCAACCCCAACTTGGGAAAATCCCTTTGCGGCAATCGGCCCGTGCGCAGCAAATGCATATTTACTTGCGCCTGACGGCAAAGAATACGCTGCACCAATTGGGTGTTGCCCATTTCCAAAGAAAAGAAGGCCACGGTTTTCTTATAATCGATACCGGCATTGGCCAATATGGCTAAGGCCAAAGCGGTCTTGCCCATGGCGGGCCGTCCCGCTAGAATAATCAAGTCCGTCTTCTGGAAACCGGAAGTCAGCGCATCAAAGTCCTTGAAACCGGACGGGATGCCGATGATTTCGCCTTTGGAATAACTCTCGATTAATTTGAAAGTATCACCCAAAAGCTGCCGGATGGGGAGAAAGCCCTGCTTGACCGTGGTCTCGCTGATGGCATAGATCTCGCCTTCAGCCGCATCCATGATTTCGCCTGGATCTTGGGCGCCATCATAGGCTTTTTCCAACATCCGAGTGGCAGACCCGATTAAATTTCGGAGCAACGCTTTGTCTTTAATAATGGTGCAATGCTGGCGAATGTTGGCCGAGGAAACAACTTCAGAAGAAATCTCGCGCAAATACGGATCTCCGCCCGCCGCTTCATACTTCTGATTCTTTTTGAGTTCTTCGGAAACGGCGATGATATCTACGGGCAAGTTTTTTTCAAATAGGCCCATAACCATTGCGAAAATCACCTGGTGTTTTTCCAGGTAAAAATCTTCGGCTTTTATGACTTCAAGCGCTTCACCAACCGCTTCACCATCCAAAAATAGTGCACCGATAACATGCTTTTCCACTTCTATGGCTTGAGGTGGAACTCGAAATGCCGTGGTACGCATTTCACTTTGCCGAGGTTGCTGACTGCGCGGTGCTGCGTCCGCTTCTTGTTCCGTATTCATGTTTGTATCTGCGCGTTGTTCATGCGTCTTTCCAGCCATTGTAGGTCTTGCCAGGTTTTTCGTTTCAATTCTTCTTGGCGCATTAGATCCTCAGGATGATAGGTCACCACAAATTCCATGTTGCCTTCGCGATGTGGAATCTGACGCAATTCCTCCATAGACTTGGTAGTTCTGAGAATGGCTTGCGCATTGGCTTCACCAAGTATCAAAGCGACGGGCACTTGGCACAAGCCGAGCTCCGCATTAAGGAGAGGCAGTATGCGAGTGAGTTCGCGGCGACTCCAATTTCGATTTTGCGCGGCATGTTTAATCAGAGAGGTGCAATACAATTCGTTGACGTCTAAATGTATGGCCCGCATCATTTTTTCCAATAGCACTCCGGCCTCACCTGAAAAGAGTTTGCCTAGCTCCATATCGGCAGGATTTGGCGAAAAAGCGATCAAAGCCAAGCGAGACATGTTCGGACCCGAACTCTTTAGAATAGGCAAATCAGTAGGACTTGAATAAACGGTTCGCGAATTTTTTTCCAGATACGTCCAGTACTCGTCTAGATTTCCAAAGGCTGGCAGTTGCACCGCATCGGGGACACGCGTGACCTGAACTTCAACGGCCTTTTCAATTTTCACCTTTGCGGGAGTGGATTTAAAATCCCGCGCTAAATTTCCAAATATGTTGGACGGCGATGTCGGTTGCAGGCCAGGAGCGTGCTGAAAAACCGTTCGAACCAGCAACGGCTTGGGAAGAATGACTTCATCCGTTCCGATTTCACTTTGAAAGAGCAAGTAATTTTTAAGCGCCACGTTCATGCTGATTTACCTAAAAGCAAATCGAGTTTGGCCAATAGCGCTGCCGCCAATTCATCCTTGTCCATTTCTAACAGTTGGTTTGGCCGGGCCGATTCTTCTTTGAGCAATATTGCTGCGAATACCCGGTTTTTTCCAAATCCAGTCTGCTCATCAACGGGATTATTGACCACCATGGCATCGCAGTTGCGCTCCTGCATTTTAATTTCTGCTTGGGCTACGGCATCGCTGGTTTCAAGGGCAAAACCAACCAATATTTGTCCCTTGGGTTTGCGATGGCCAAGTTCTTGAAGGATATTCGGAAAAGGATGGAGCTCCAGATTCTCAAGGGATTTGGATCCCTTTTGTTTGCCGACATACACTTTGGCGGGAATAAAGTCCGCAATGGCGGCTGCCATAATAACCACATCAGCGGTCGCTTGACGTGCCAGCATTTCTTTCAAAAAGTCCGCCGAAGTCTCCACTTTGGTTACAGGAATGCCAGGCGGCAAAGCATCCTCGATGACACCGGCAACCACCTCCACCTGTGCGCCTGCCAGTTGCAAGGCACGCATCAATGCCATGCCTGTTTTCCCACTGCTGCGATTAGATAGGAAACGGACATCGTCCCATTTTTCGCGGGTATGTCCAAGACTGATGAGTACACGCTTTCCTTTTAATGACGCGTACGTTTTGTGCAATTTCAAATTGGATTTCAAATACGCGACAATGTGAGTCGCGTCCAATAATTTTCCGTGCCCAATTTCGCCACAAGCCAATACACCTTCCCCGGTGGGTAACAAAATATCGCCTTTGGCGCTCAACAACTGCATATTTCGTTTTACAGCCGGTGCTTCCAGCATAGTTGAATTCATGGCGGGGGCGATATAGGTATCGCTCGCATAGGCCATATACACCAGCGAAATTAAAGAGCCCGTCAATCCATTGGCCAATTCCCCTAAGGTATGTGCCGTGCAAGGTGCTATCAAAAAGACATCCGCCCAACGGGCCAAATCAATGTGTTCCATGACCCCGGATTCTACGCGGGCAAAACTGCCAACCGAAACTGGATATCCGGTTAATACCGCAAATGTATTCGGATGGACTAGCTGGCTGGCACTGTGCGTCATGATGACACGCACGACAGCGCCTTCTTCTTTAAGCCTTTGTACCAGGTCGCATGCTTTATAGACCGATATGCTACCGGTCACACCCAACAGAACTCGTTTGTCCTTAAGCTCCATGGTCGATCCTCAACTAAAAGATCTGGAAATAAAAAAAAACGGAAGCATTTGCTCCCGTTTCATCATCCTATTTTGGGGAAGGCCACCGCCAATAGGTTTATTACAGTACAGGCGTTTATTGAACCGCAGGCGCCTCGGGTAGAATTTCCAGCTTGCCGTCCTTGAACTTTTGAATGGCAATGGTAGTCGGCTTATCAGCCAGCTTGATAAAGCCCAGATTAGCCTGTTCATTGATAAAACGGGCTTCCTGCGAGGACATGATGACCGCTTTAAATGGGGAAATTTCCTTGCCGTAACAAGTCTCCAACGAAAGATGCTGATTTTTTGACACAGAAACTCCTTTAAGGTTGGCAGAGAGTGGGGGATTCGAACCCCCGTTGCCTGTTAGGGCAAACATGCTTTCCAAGCATGTACCTTAAACCGCTCGGACAACTCTCTGGGTGCAAGTATAGGAAATTTTTACTGAAAATCAATGATTTATGGCTAAATCTGGATTATTCGACCCTATTCAGCGTTTTTCAGGCTTTGTTCTCTACGCGTTGCAGGTCGTATAACGTTCGATAGATCCCACCAAGCTTCAGCAGTTCCTGATGGGTGCCTTCTTCTCGAATACGTCCTTTGTGCATAACCAGAATTTTTGTGGCCTTTTGAATGGTCGACAAACGGTGGGCAACGACGATGGAAGTCGTGTTACGCAGAATTTTGTCCAAAGCCTCCTGCACTAAGGATTCTGTCTCGGTATCAACCGAAGAGGTGGCTTCATCCAATAACAGAATTTTGGGCTGATGATATAACGCCCGAGCAAAGGCCAGCAATTGGCGTTGACCCGAGGACAGGTTTTCGCCTCTTTCCTTTAGTTTGCTGTGATAGCCTTCCGGCATACGCATAATAAAGGCATGCGCGTTTACGTAACGACACACTTCTTCAACCCGTTCCAAAGAAAAATCGGTCGATAGGGCTATGTTGAAGGCTATGCTTTCCGAAAAAAGATACACATCTTGGGAAATAAGGCTGATCTGTCGGCTTAAAGCTTCCTCCGTATAGTCTTCAATGGGATATCCGCCAATTAGTACGCGGCCCGAATTCGCGAGATAAAATTTATTGCAGAGAGATATAGTGGTACTTTTGCCGCTACCGGTTGCCCCAACAATAGCCAGCGATTCACCTGGTCCAACCCGAAACGAAACGTCGATCAATACCGGCTTATCTTCTGCATAGGCAAATCCAACCTTTTCAAAGGCAATATCAGCATGATCAGGCAGTGTTGCGCGAGTGCCTGCAGGTAGAAATGCCTGTGTATCGTAAAGGGTGAAAACCCGTTCCGCCGCTGCCAATGCGCTTTGCAAAGCCGTGATCTTGTCGCTCAACTCCCGCAAGGGCCGGAAAAACAAGCCCGTGTACCAGGAAAAAGCAACTAGAGTTCCTAAGGAAACACTGTTGTGAAAAAAGAAATACGCACCCGAAAAATAGAGCAGAGCCAAGGAAAGTTCCGTCAATCCGGTAATGGTGGGGAAGAATAGGGAATAGTACCGTACATTGACAAACCATTCCGCCTTGGTCGCCCGATTAACTGTGTCAAAGGCCTGGATTTGACTGTCCACCTTGCCAAAAATCCGTACAATCGGTATCCCTGCCAAGCTTTCCTGCATAGTTGAATTGAGCTCAGCTAATAGTTTACGGATGCCACTGTTGTTCTTTCTCACCTTCTCACGAAAAATGGATGTGGTCAACAGCATGAACGGCAAAACGGCCAAAGACGCGAGCGCCAATTTCCAGTCCAGCCAAAACATAAATCCCACCGCATAGGCGATCATGAGCATCGCACCAACCAGTTCCAGAAGCCCTTCTGTAAACATGCTGCTTAAGGAATCAATATCGTTGCCCATCCGTGTCATGAGTCGACCCACCGGGGTGCGATGGAAAAAGTCCATACTGAAACGTTGTAGACGGGAAAAGATTTCCACTCGCAAATCATGGATGATGCTGAGTCCCAGTTTCTGGCTGGCCACCGCTCGAAAATATTCCATTATCGCAGATACCAGCACCAGTCCAACAAATACCAGCATATACGGAGTGATGCCGTTCAGGTTTTTATGCCCAATAGGACCATCGATCATGCCCTTGAGCACACGAGGCTGCAAGACCGGCAGAATTTCGGATGTGATGAGTAGAATAAAGGCGGTCAGTGCTATGGCGCGATGACCTTGCAGCAATGAAATGAGCCGCAGCCACAAATTCCGATCTAAAAATCGGGCCACTTTATCTTCGTTGAGGTAATCCTGCTTTTTGGCCATGATTGGTTTAGTCCAATTCCAAGGCGGTGCTGAGTTGTTGTTTTTCCCAAACCGAGGCATAGGCTCCACCAAGGCGCACAAGTTCCGAATGGGATCCCTGTTCCAGAATTTTTCCTTCGGATAAAAACAATATATGATCGCAATGCATAACCGCGGAATACCGATGGGAGATGATAATTAGAGTACGATCTGCAAATCGTTTCCGTAATTGTTCCAGAACCAGGCTTTCCGTTTCGGTGTCCAATGCAGACAGAGTGTCATCCAAACCAATCACAGGCGCATTGGCGATCAAGGCGCGAGCGAGACCCACGCGCTGTCGCTGACCGCCGCTCAAATTAATGCCCTTTTCCCCTAACATGGATTCATACCCCTGGGGAAATTGTTTGAGGTCACGCGATAAGGAAGACCAGTCTGCAACTTCTTCCACGGATTGGTTGGAGTAGTTGCCCTGGCCCATGAGAATATTATTTCGGATGCTGGTCGAAAATAAAAATCCATCTTGCGGGGCATAGGAAAAATAACGGATCCAATCCTTATCCTTATATTCTTCTCGTGGAATACCGTTCATAAAAAGTGTGCCGGATGGAGGTGGGTAAATGCCACAGAGCACCTGCATCAAGCTGGTTTTACCAGATCCGGTTGGGCCGACAATGCCTATGGAACGGCCGGCAGAAATTTTTAAACTGATTCCATCCAAGGCCAGTGCTGAGTGCGATCCAAGTTTGGCTTTTTCATAGGCAAAAGAAAGGTTCTTTATTTCTATAGAGTGCAGAGTGGATGGAAGGTTTGCGGGTTTCAATGTTGTGGACGCATCGGACGAAACACTTAGCGTCGAGGGCTCCATCAAAAAAGAATTTCGCAAAGCCAAAAGTCTGTCAATGGAGACGTTGGCCCGTTGGATCATACTAGCCACCCAGCCCAAGCCTACCAGGGGAAATTGCAGCCTGAGGATGTACAAGATAGCCGCAGACAAAGTGCCTAAAGTAATTTCATCGCGTATCACCATTTTGCCACCCAACCATGCAACCAGCACCAATCCAATCGCACCGAGTGCGCCTATGGTAGGCCAAATTATGGAATTGAAATAGGCGACCTTGAGTGAAGAGTCGCGCAATTCCCGCGAGGTTTGGGACAATTTCATGGAGAACTTTTCCTGCTTGCCATACGCCTTGACCACCTGGATACCGGAAATGGTATCTTGCAGAAAGGAATTCAAAGAGGACAAGTTGGTCTGGATGCTTCCGAACAATTTGTACATCCGTTTGAGGAAAATATTAGCCAGTAGTGGCATCATCAATGATGGCAATAACCCCAACCACATCAGCCGTACATTGAGGCTCCAAAGGCACACAGTTGTATATACCAAAAGGGAACCCATGCGAGCCAGGTGCAGTATAACGGGACCAACCATATCGCGTATGCGGTCCAGGTCGTTGGTGGCCCGGGACATAATATCACCTATGGAGTTCTGATCAAAAAATCGTTTAGGCTGTAGCATTAAGCCGGAAAAGAAATCGCGGCGCAATTCATATTCAATGGTGCGCGAACCACGAATCACCCAGAGTCGCTGGTAATATAAAAGCAGGCCACTCAATAAGGTGGATCCAAGAATTGCGCCCAATGGCAAGTACAGGGCCTGGAAATTTTTACCGGCTTGTAAGGAATCCAAAATGATCTTCACCATCCAAGGTGAAACTTGATCAAGACCCGTGGAGACTAGCACAAACATCAGGCTGGCCAAAATGGCTCCCTTTTGGCGGCTCAAATAGGGACGCAAAAATGCATAGCGCCCCTTGGTTTTGGATGGGGTATTCGGCCTAGCGATAGATGGAGCGACGGAGATGATAAATATGGCCTTTTGCAAAAAAACGGGACATGCAACTACGCCCCGCATTCTGGCAGGAGTATAAAAGAAAAGTGGTAAAGATTATGGAGTCTGGAAAGAGGACATGCCGATAACGGCAAAAACCGTTATCGGAGGGAAGACAAAACTATTGGAAAATATGTTTGTCCGCGCAAAAAGTGGCCACATCCCGGTGGATCTCCAAGGCGATTAACAGGTTTATCATGTCATCTTTGGAAATCGGAAATTCTCGATCCGGTCTCCCCTTCAGGAAGGGGATTTTGTCTTTGGAAACTTCGGTTCGCGAGATATGTTTCATGTGCTCACCACTCCTTCAGTTCCGGGTTCATTCCAAGGTTTGCTGACGCTGCCCAAAAACCAAATGGGCCTAGCCGACACGTTCCCTCAGAGGCAACCCTTGTTTAAACTACTCGGTATTCCACGGAAAAGCTTTAACATTTGTTGGGTTTCTTTTAGTCTTTTGCGCACCTATTTTATTCTCACATAGAACCCACCCCGAATTCCACTTAACCATTGGTAAGTGAACGAGAAGCGCTGCGGTATGGCGGTGCGAACATTGACCCACCTGCAAAAGATTTTTAAGCTTTTTAAAGCGGTGGGATGTCGTCCAATGGCAGGACGCCAGATTCTGATTCTGGCTATCGAGGTTCGAATCCTTGCATCCCAACCACGCAATAACGGATTCTTGGCCTTTCCGGACGGGAAGGCCTTTTTTTATCCATTCTACTCTTCGGTTTCCAGGTGGTATGATATTGCCGATGGATACCATGGGTACTGCATTATGGGATCTCTTTGAAAACCAAAGAGTTAAGGGTTTGGTCGGCGCCATGCGGCAAACCCTTTCCAAACTTGAGAAAGCGGGCCAGGCCGATGCGCAGTGGTCTAATGCCATGGGCGAAATGGCCCTATTGGATAAAGACTTTATGGGCGCGGCCAATTTTTTCCGTCAGGCCATAAACGAAAAAAGTCTTCCAAAATATGAATTGAATTTAGGTAACGCCCTTTTTTATTCCAACGACTTTCAAGGCGCAAAAAAAATTCTGCTGCAATACCATGAAAAGTATCCGGAAGATGTAAATGGATTGGTAAATCTGGCCAATTGTCACCTCCAATTAAAAGAACTGAACAAGGTTAAAGACCTATGTAGTCACGCGCTAGAAGGAAAAATATCCAAGGCACCATTATGGAATTGCTTGGGCCAAGTAGCCTATTTGGAAGGCAACATTCAGCGTGCCTGGGAATATTTTGATCAGGCCTATGCCGAATCTCCCGAGTATATCGATGCCCTTTTTAACCGCGCCAATATGGCGTACCGCCTGACCCGAAGCGACGAGGCCTTGGCGGATTATGCCATGTGCCTTCGCAAGGACGAAAACTACGGTGCCGCCCTACTTAATAGTGCGGTTTTACGTTTTGAAAAAGGGGAGTGGGAAGCGGGAAAAGAATGCGCAAACCGGGCCTTAAAACTGGAGCCGGAATCCGTTGAAGGATTGCATATCTTAGGCCGTTTACATATGGGAAACAAGGATTACCGTAATGCGCGTGACGCCTTTCAGAAAATTCTGATGCGCCATCCCGATCACACGCGAACCTTGCTTGCCTTAGCCAAGCTGCATATCCAAGAAGCGGAACAAGGTCTTGCCTTGTCCTTAATTATGCGTGTTTTGTCGCAAAAGGTTTTACCGGCGGAAGAACGCGGTGGGGCTTTAACCATGTTGCTGGATCTAGGTGAACACTCCAGCTGCATTCAACACATTAACAAATTGCCGGAATCCCATATATCACCAGAACTTAGGAAAATATTAATCGTCAGCCTTTGGAAAGCTGACAATATAAAAGTGGCCATACAACAAATGGAAGGATTGCTGAAAAAGGAAGGGGAAACCGCTGGAACGCTAACCTTATTGGGTCGGATGCTTGCCGAAAGCGGGGGAGATTCTTTGGCTGAAGCTCGGTATCGTAAGGCCTTGAAATTGGATCCAGGGGCCCGTGGTGCCGCCAGCGAGCTGGCACGCATTCACCTTTCCCGTGGGGAAGGCCAGAAGGCTGTGACTCTCTTAGAAGGCCTTCTGTCCCAATATCCCGATGATCCAGACTGTTATTACAACTTGGCTTGCTGTCATGCGAAAAACCGCAATTTCGATGATAGCCTCCATAATCTCAAAAAGGCGCTGGAAAAGGGCTTCCAAGATCTCGATAAGATTAGCGCTGACGACGACCTCTCGTATATACGACAATTTGAGGAGTACACTCAGTTGGCCGGACAGTCCGGGCTAAACTGAGTCGGAGGCGCATATGAAGACGGTTCAAGATTGGGGTTTCCTTTCCAAAGAACAGGGCCTAGTAAAGCCAAAGCTGCAGGACAACAAGATATTTCATGCATTAACAACTGCTTACGAGAATAACAACCAGCAGGAAATCTACGGCGCCACAGAAAATATTGTCCGTCGTGAACGGGAGCTGTGCGAGATGGCTCTAGCTGATCTTAAGAAATTGGCGAGCGGAAAAGGCGATCAGGATGGAACGCTGAAATTGGTAATGGGCCATTACCAGAGTCGCCTGGAACTGGCGCGTGAAAAAGAGGAGAAGATCGGCCACCTCTCGGAAGATTCACGAAAGATGACGGAAGAGTACAAGAAGAGGACGCAGGAACTTGCCGAAGTAAAGCGCAACCTCATGGACTCGCAAAGCAAACTGAGAGATTTGGCAAAGAACACCGAGCGCCTATTGAAAAAGGAAGAGGAGTTGCGATTCATTGAAAGCAACCTTCGATCAGAGCTTGAGAACAACAAAAAAAATATCATGAATGGCCTATATGAAATAGTGACCGATTTTTCGGATCAAATTCAAGAACCCGCGCTACCTGTTGCACCCGGTTTGGACTCAGTACTGGATGCCGAGCCACTCACAGTACCACCTCCGCTACTTCAGACAGAAAGTTTGACCATTCCTAAGGCTGATCTTCCATTTTATCCGACTTCGATCAAGGCACCAGAGACGCTAATGGAAACGGCCCCTAAGCCCACTATGGAATCTACAGGTCCAAGCAAAACCAGACTTTTTACGGAAGGACTT
>JAYUHW010000080.1:0-4286 GCA_043766615.1 Fibrobacteria bacterium
TCCAAGAGGAGTTCAAGCACTCCAAGCCAACGGGTGACTCCCTATACCAATTTGTACTCGACAAGTTTCCGAGCACGGAATACGCCAAACAGGCGGAACGCAATCTGGGCCTTAAGGCAACGGTGCAAACGGAGGAAGATTTGGCCCATAAAACCTTTTTGGAAGCGGAAGCATTGCGCTTTGGAGGTGGAGATCTCATTGCCACCGTTGTTCCCGCTTATGCCAAAGTGGTATCCGTCTACGGAAAAACGCATGAAGCCGCTAAAGCCCAATTTGTGATTGCCATGATTTATGACCAATTGAACCGCGGGGAAGAAAAAGTGGTCGGTTCCCGCGATTCCGCCGTAAATGCCTATTCCTTGGTTCGTGAGCTGTATCCGAAAACACCCTATTTTACACTGGCGGATGCCAAATTGGCTGCCGCTGGCATTCAGCCGCGCCAAAAAACCGTACAGCCGAAACCGGGGGCACCGGCAGTGGCGACTCCAGCTGCAAATGGTACCCCACCCATCCAGGGTAAGCCCAACCCCAACTCGGACCATTATGGCCATGGCTATTCTGGAGAAGGCGGCTCACACCCTTCCCCGGAGTCCACACCAGTCGTGGACAGTTCCACCATCGTGCCAGAGGGCAAGACCAAGGAAGAATTGGACAACGGCTACGATAATGTGGATCAGTATTAACCAGGGCCTTAGGCCGGTTTTAGCCAGTGTGGCTTGCCTATTTTGGATAGGCTGTGCATCCCATAACGCTCCCGTTAGACCTGGATACGATCGTGGTATGAGCGGCTATCCCTCCGCCACCCGTCCCCGCCCGGCAGGATACACGGAGACGGGCATGGTTTCCTTTTATGCCGATAAATTCCACGGTCGTAAAACAGCCAGTGGAGAAATTTTCAACAAAAAGGCCTTCACTGCAGCTCATCGCTCCTTGCCATTCCATGCCAAGGTAAAAGTCACAAATCTTGAGAATGGGAAAAGTGTTATTGTAGAAGTGAACGATCGAGGTCCTTTTTCTTCAAGTCGCATTCTGGATCTTTCGCCAGCCGCGGCGTATAAAATCGGATTGGAAAAAACCGGTACCGCCAAAGCTACGGTAACAGTGGAATAGCCCTTCCCAGGCGGTCCAAAACAACTACAGTTTCCTTTTGACGCGTTGTCCTTTCCAAGTAAAATCACCAAAACTGCCAGCCAGAACTGCAGCGAGGATTACGGGGATATGGACCAGACAGGTTATCGGAAACCAGTGTAGTAATTCAACCTTTGAAAATATTCTTAAGCCACGGCGCATGACCAGATAGTCCATACCGGTCTTGATGAGAAAGCTGGCCAAGCCAATCACTAGATACGTTTTGTTGAATAGGCCCAGTAAAATGCAGGCGGGGATAAGCGAATAATACGCGAAAATTCCAGCAAGAAAGAGGGCTTGTTTGGGTTCATAAAAACTGCATTTGCTGGCCCAACGTTTTCTTTGTTCCCAAAACTGATGCAAGGATAAGGGCGGTTCTGTTTCCACTTGGCTGTGAGGATGAATGGAATACCGGATTTTCCAGCAGCCTAATTTATGAATGGATTGGATGAGAAAGTCATCGTCCCCGCTTACAATATTCGCATGCGTGGCAAAGCCGGCCGCTTCTGCATACACTTTACGCCGGTACGCAATATTGTTGGCATTACCGTGAATGGGGAAACGTAGGCCTATGAGCGCCGACGCCACTATCCCGTACGAAATGAATTCAAGGGCTTGAACGCCCCAAGCCATACCTTTAGGGCCGATAGAGTAATAACTGGTCATGCCCAAAACTAACCCAGTATCCGGTGCGAATTCCGACACGATAGTGGACACCCAGGATTTGGACAGGACGCAGTCCGCATCCGTAGTCAAAATGAGTTCCCCCGTGGCCTGTTCCATCCCCAAGCTTAAGGCATATTTTTTGGGGCTGAGGCCGGGTCTGGTTTCGGTCACCTTTAACAGAGTCAAACGGCCCGGCCAACGCTCGGCATACCCATTTAGGACTTCGGCGGTTTTGTCCGTGGACCGATCATCGACAATAATGATTTGAAGCCGGCCCGGCCCATAATCTTGGACCATGAGGCAATCGAGGCATTTGGAAATACGCAACTCCTCATTTCGAGCGGCGATAAGAATGGTGACTAATGGGGGCGTTAAACCTGACAGTTCACTAGAAGTCCCTGGCTGCCCACTTGAAGGCGGTCGGGCCAAATTTCCCAAACCCTGTAAAAGCTTTAAATTCAAGCCCGCATAGATGGCATTGGCCACCCCCAAAAAAAGGGAAATTGGGGAAAAAAGCATCAGGCTCGCCTTCAGGGCCAAAAATGGGCAGGTCGACAGGTAAATATAAAAGAAATCGGCTCCTATTAATTGACGGTTTTCGCCCGTTCTTCTTACTTTATCCCTCGTTTTGCTACTCTCTCTAAATACAACAGGCAATGCGCCTACGGAGTTCACTCTCCAAGCCAAAAGCGAGGATTTTCCGGAACTGGTCGATCTAGGCTGTGGCGGTGAACTTACGGCTAAAGTCAAGTCGATTCCAACGGTAACGAGCCATCTCTATGAGATGGTCATCCGTGGGTCTATCACCTTGGACTGTGGAAGATGCCTGGACAAACTCACCGGGGCCTTTCAGGTCAAGCTGAGATTGCTTGTAGAGAAGAAAGAGACGCAGGGACTTAAGTGGGAAGAGAATGAGGACTTAGGCGTTGAAGAATATTTGGCCCAGGTAGGGCCTGATATTCTGGATATTCCGCTGGAACATCCAATTGCCGAGCAGATTATTCTCAACTACAATTTGCATCCGCTGCCTTCACTGGATGATAAAGACCGTTGCTTACAATGCAACCGTCAAGCATTCCAGGCAGAGGCGGTTAAAAAGGATAGGGTGGATCCCAGGTGGGCTAAGCTCAAGGATCTTAAAAATCCGCATGACTCCAATGGAGCGGCGGGTTAAGAAGTTCGGGAGATGTGGATCTCGATTGATTTGGACGTAACTTTGACTGGAGTCGAAAATGGCAGTACCTAAGCGAAAAACATCAACAGCCCGTCGCGACAAGCGTAAAACGCATTGGAAATTGACAGCTCCTGCGGTCGCGAAATGTTCGCATTGTGGACAGATCAAGATCTCGCATCGTGTTTGCGCAAATTGCGGCTATTACGCGGGTATGGAAGTCCGCCAGCCGGTCGAATAAGGCCTAAACCGTGATCAAAGTTGCCTTGGATGCCATGGGTGGCGATAATGCACCTGCGGCTATCGTTGAAGGTGCCATACTCGCGGCCAAAGAAAACCAGGGGAAATTCCAGATACTGCTGGTCGGCCCCGAGGATGTCATTAAAGCACAGTTAGCGGCTTTTGGGTACGATGGTGCGGGCATGGAAATCGTGCATGCGCCCGATATCGTAGCCATGGGTGATTCGCCCACAGTTGTTCTCAAGACCAAACAGAATTCCGGATTGATGACTTGCGTCAGCCTGCAAAAAGCGGGTTTGGCCCATGCCAGTATTAGTGCGGGAAATTCCGGCGCCATGATGGCTGCATGCCTGATGGTTCTCGGCCGCGTCGGAGGGATTCCTCGTCCCGCTATCGCTTGCGACGTGCCTTCCTTCGGAAAAAAAGTAACCCTGCTCGATTGCGGTGCCAATGTGGATGAAAAGGCCAGTACCCTAGTGGCCTTTGGCATTTGTGGAAGCATTTATTCGGAAGAAATGCTCGGCCGCAAAAACCCCACCGTAGGTCTCCTTAACATGGGTGAGGAAGAAAAAAAAGGCACTGAGGTGCTACAAGAAGCCCACCAACTTTTGAAACAAGCGCCCATCAACTTCATTGGCAATGTGGAAGGCCGTGACTTGATGAATGATGCTCCGGATGTAATTGTTACGCCTGGCTATACCGGCAATGTAGTGCTGAAATTGATGGAAGGCTTCTACGAATACCATCTTAAAACTTTTGGAAAAATTGAGACTCCGGCTGGGAAACAATTCCACCAAGATTGGGATTACGCCAATTTTGGCGCAGCGATGCTGCTGGGACTCAATGGTACCGGCCTCATCACGCATGGCCGGGCCAATGCCAAGGTCATCAAGAACGGATTGGATCTCGCCTATCGCCTGGCGAATAATAAAGTTGCCGAAAAAATCGCAGCTAAATTGAATCAGGTGGTCTGATGGGCGCCATCATTCGAGGCATTGGGGTGTATTATCCCGAGAACATTGTCACGAATGCTCAAATTGAAAAGTTGGTGGATACAACCGACGAATGGATAACCACCCGC
>JAYUHW010000081.1:0-7485 GCA_043766615.1 Fibrobacteria bacterium
ATCCCCATCTACAGCATCTACCTAGGTCAAGTGGCCACCAAAGACACCGCCAAACTAAAAGAGCTTTCCGATTTGACTCACGGCAGCTTCACACGTGTGCAGCCCAATAATATCGCCGGAATCGGCGCGGTGATGCAATCCATTATCAAATCGATATTGGTATCCACCTTACCCCGTTCCATACAGGTTACCAATACCACTTTTACCCCTCCCCAGATTAGCCAATCCTTGACCCTGACAAAAAATACCGACAATAGCGTCAATGTTGCTTTGGACAGCATCCTTGGCCTCAAGCTTGGCGTCAACAATTTCACGGTCAAAGTCACCATGAACGACACACTCATTCGAAATTACAGCTTTAACATTAAGGCCGATGGCCCTCTGGCTGCCACATCCACTACGGAACTCACCTGTTACGATCCGCCTACCCTAGCCCTACTCAACAAAAATGGGGTGCAGGATACCGCCTATCCCGCAGGTTCAACTGCCTACCAGGTTAAATTGACGCGTGCCTCCAACGATTTAGCCAACGTCACCATCCTCGCAACCGCCAAGGACTCCACCTCAAAACCGGTTTTGTCCGATGCAGAAACACTGGTGCTTAACGTTGGATCAGGAGCAACCCCGACCTATCTGGGACCTGCCACAGTAAACGGAAGCAGCATGGCCCCTGTAAGCGGAAACGCCGTTCTGGAATCCGATGCCAATGGTAAGCTGACACTCAATTGGGTGCACCCACGTGACGCCCGTGAATTCGCCAGCTACACACTGCCTGGAACAATAATTCCCCCGCCAAAGGTGGACACGGTCAAAGGCTTTGTAGACTTCGAACGCGTCAATAGCGTATCAAAAGGAGTAATTCTCAGCGGAACCATCACCAATCCCGTAGTTATTTTCGGGGGCGCAAAACTGTTGCGCGCCAATCGGGATTCGGCCACCGTCACCCATGGAGACTGCCTTTCCAATTGCGTGGGCAACGCCGCCGCACTCGCTGACCCGAATAAAACACCAAGTTTTATTTTCAAAACGGCCTCACCTTTCAGTTATGACCTGATGATCTACGACCATTTTGGAAATTTCGTGAACAAATCAAAAGGCAGCGTCTCTGCGGCCCAATGGCAGATGCTACCTAAGCGAGGGGATTCCGTCGCAGTAGTGATGAGCATTTTACCCGTCGCCAGCAATGGAGCCTTGATAGCTACCGGTGTTTATGTTCTTAAAGCAACTATCAAGACTCAGGCCACAAGCACCAAGGACAGCAGTGGCGTGGAAAGAAGGACCCCTGCCGGCAACCGTATGCTGATAAACCGATTTGGCTATTCACGCCCGTGATTAACTATCCTTATCAGTAGCCCATCTTCATACCAGTTGGGTTTGAGTGTGGGTCAATATGGAATTAGTCGATTACAAAACGCAATTAAAAAAATTCTACAAACCTGCCACAAACAGCATTGAATGGGTGGATGTGCCGTCCATGAACTTTATCATGATTGACGGATGGGGAGTTCCAGCTGGTTCGTCAGAGTATGCCAATGCGATCGAGATACTCTTTACTATTGCCTTAGCCGTTAAATTAATCGTCAAGAAAACCGAGGCCATCGACTACAGTATCATGCCCCTGGAAAGCTTGTGGGCAGCGGGAGGCCCCTCACTGGGACACCGTGATCAAAAGACCGATGGGAATTGGACGCTTATGATTCAACAACCCACTCCAGTTACCACTAAAATAGTGGCCAAGGCGATTACTGAAACCCGCCTTAATCCACTTCTGCTGATTCCGCCTACCTTGCGATTTGAAGCGCTTAATGAAGGCCTTGCGGCTCAGGCCTTGCACTTGGGGCCCTTGGAGGGAAATGAGCAGGTGCTTAAATCCATTCATGATCGCATTCATTCGATCCATGGAAAACCATCTGGGAAATATCACGAGATTTACCTGAGCGACACACGCAAAGCCAAGCCTGAAAAATGGAAAACGATTTTTCGGCAACCTTATTTGTAATGGAAGGTATTGACCATGTGGGATCAATCCAAAAAAATGTTCCTGGCTATGGTGTGGAAAACCTGGTGGATTGGGTCAGCATCGGCACTCTTAAGCGTATCGCCGTTATTGGCTAATACATTGGTGGTGGCCAAATCGGGTGGGCAGTATGGTACCGTCCAATTTGCATTTGGTAACGGGATCACCTGCCATCAATGCCGGAGCTCTGCTCGAGCCGGCAATGGGTGGAAATCTTGACATCGACGGAGAACCACGAATTATTGGCGCCAAAGCCGATATCGGTGCCGATGAAACCGGCGTGATGGCCGGCTTACGCAGACGGCCTAAGCAGCTAGGCCCCAAGCAACCGAGCACCGCAATCCGGAATTGGCTAGGGCGGACCTTCTAGAAATAGAATTTAACGCCTCCTTGCAAGTCGAAAGGCGCGCCTGGAACAATATGCATATCAGTAACAGCGGTCGGCTCACCCGGTAAACGCGAATCATTTTCAAATTGTGCATTTCGCCAATCCGTATTCAATGCGTTTATGACATTGGCATAGACTTCCCAATGTCGGTGGCGAAAACCCATAGCAGCATCGAATACGGTGAATCCCTCCGCAGTGAAATTATTCCCTTCATCCGCAGGCCGGTCGTCCAAATGCTGCCCTCGGAAGCTGCCATAAATCCCGGACCGGTGACGCATGGATAGTCCTCCCGCCATGGTAAGGCGCGGAGCCAAAGCCACCGCCCGGCCGTTCCCGGCATTTTGGGTGTATAATGCCGAGCAGGCCGTCATGTCCAAATCCGCCCACAGCCAGGGAAGGATCTGATACCGGGTTTCCAAATCTACGCCTTGACGACGGGATGGGATGCTCTCCTCCGTTTCGCCGCCATCGCCAGACCAAACGAATTCACCATCCAAGTCCAGCAGCCAAAGCGAAGCAGCCACATCCCAGACTTTCCAGAACTGCGTGCGGGTCCCCACTTCGTAACCACGTGCTTTTGTGAGTGGCTTTGCGGGATCCTTTGGATCCATAACACCCCGTGCATCGTTGGAATGAAAGCCTTCCGCATAGTTGAAGTAGATATCCGTTCCTTTTACTGGCGTAACGACGATGTTAACCTTAGGGCTGAAGATGGCAGCATCTTTAACGCCTGTAAGTGACGTGTCTCCGCTCTCATGGAGCTTGTCCACCACGTCAAACCCAAAATGATCTCCCCGCAGACCGCCTTCAATATACAGCCAGGAGAAAGGCGTGATCGATTCCTGAAAGAATGCGCCGAGACTGCCCTCGCGGATTTCCGCATCAACTTTCTTGGATAGAATACGCCTGTCCTTGGCATGGTCCAAATTGTTATGAATGTTATCATTGCGGGCCGACATGCCGAACAAGGCCGCCGCCGGAAAGCCCGCGATATCCTGTTTCCTACGATAGGTCGCATTCATGCCGGACACCAGGCGATCATCCCGCTGGTTGATTTCATCTCCATTCACGGAGTCTTCGGCGAAGAATGTGAAATCCGAGAACAGGGAGAGTCGATAGTCAATCACATAGGCTGAAGCCTTCCACTCTTCCTTATCATTCGGCACAGACAGATAATCCATGGACGCACTGTAACGCTGCGATTGGCCTCCCTCGGACGGATCGATAGAGCCCCAGCGTGACAGACGGCCAGCTTCAACTTCTCGCAAGGGGATCTGTCCGGAACCATTCCAACCGCTGCCATAGCCCATCAAGGTCAGGTTTAGTGATGCACTGGGACTCGCTAGCAAAGGTGTTTTAAGGAACAAGTTGTAGCGTTCCAGATCTTCCGTATGATCAAAAGGACCATCGGAGCGATAGACTTCCGCTGCCATCAAGGGTTTCAATGGCGCGTCCAATGTGAGTATACTCAAGGCGCGCGAGGTGTTAAACATTCCCCCTGAAACCTGAACCAGATTTTCCGTCATGCGGCTGCGCGTCCGCATGCGCACGGCCCCGGCGGTGTTCAAATCCCCGTACTCGATATTATATGGACCCTTGTCCACTTCCACCCTGTCCACCAATTCCGGAATCACGAAATGGAGGTCAGCATACCCCTGCCCATGCCCATGGCTGACCATGTTGACCGGCATGTCATCGTACCAGATAGCGAGGTCGGTACCATGGTCTGCATCGAATCCGCGTATGAAAAATTGATTTGCCTTGCCGCCACCGGCATGTTGACCCGTGAACAGGCCAGGCGTCACCTTTATAACGTCTGAAGGATCTGCCATTACCCGCAGGGACAGATCGCGATCACGGATGACTTGGCTATTGGATGGGGTAACGGCTCGACGTACCTGAATGAACCTTTGAATCAGTTCCAGAGTGTCGCCCTGACGGGTTTGCCCCCTGGTCGAATCGCCAGAAACCGTTATGGAGGAAGCTGGGGCTGGAGGTTGCCCTTCGCCCCAAACCAATGCTAGACAAAGATTTTCCGTTATTAAACATATTAGACATGTCTGCGTTATTAGACATATTTTCCAAATGGATCTCAATGTGAGTATCATTCTCGCCTTTCTAATCCGCAGCGCAGTTAAGCCCAACGCGGACGTTATTGTTTTATAAAAATGAAAGGGATAGGCGCAATTTGATGCGCGGACGATTCGTTCTAGACGAGTGAATGCCTGGGAGGGCCGCGGGCCAAGGTCAGGCCACGAAGCTCAGAAATTGGCGCCAAGTGGCACCGGAGGAAATATAGAATGAGTATGATGGCAAGGAGTCCCTGCAAGATTAGGGAAGCCATACCAACTAGATTTAAGTCTTCCCAATAATGACTGTGTTTGAAATCATTTACGGGAATAGCTTTAAGTGCTGCATCAAACGCAGATAGAACTGCGCCGGAATTAGCCAATTCTGAACCGGCGGGCACCGAAGCAGCGCTGGCTTCCTGCGATGGTATCTCATCGTCTTTGCCGCCATTCAGTGTGGTGGGACCCAGAGCTTCCAAAGCCCGATTGGCCATTGCAACATCGGCTGAGGATAACGAAAGATGAACATGTGATGCTTCGCCACCAGCGTGGCTATGTACCATTAAATGAAAATGAGGGGTAATGGACCAAATGAAAAAAAGCAGGGCGAGGTAAAATCGTACCCTCGCCATGTCCCCCAATTTTTCCATCTCAAATTTCATTTCAATAAATATATCTCTAACCTGGTGTTCCGCGTTGCTATTAAAGCTGTAAATCCATTCCCATTCTCAATCCAAAGCAAAATACCTAAATCGGATTTCGAAACAGAATGGCCAGGGTGAGGCTCCTCGATCGAGTACCAGCACCCAAATCTTTCAATTCTGCATACGTTCCGGATAGGGAAAGCGATGAAGCCCCCTCGCCTGGCCTTAACATAAATTCAAGATCCAATCCATATTCATTTCCTTGCAATCGACTCAAGCGTGGATCGCCAGAAAGCCACCCTTCATCCAAATAGTGGTACTTGGTTTTGTAAAAACGTGCTGGTGTTTGCGAATACCATCTGTGACGAGGCGTAAGCATCCAACGCGAACCCATTTCCATCGGCAGAGCCGTTTCCGGAATTATGGACTGAACTCCCCAGGTATCGAAATAAATTCCTTCGCGATGAAAAAATGCTATTCCTCCTCCCAGATATAATCCGACCTCAGTTCCGAACACATGACGAAAGCGAGTTTCCGGAAGTTTTTCTGGGAATAAAGTGGTATGAACCAATGCCCGTCGATAGGGATTTTCTTGCGGGCCAAGAATCGCCGAAAAAGCATAGCTCAATCCAAGCCTTGCTCGAGAGGTCAATAGCTGGCCAATTTGAATTCCAGCCAACATTCGGGAAGTCCTTGTTGGCCATCTAAATCCCTCACCCGGTGGCGATTCCTTTGGATCAGCACGGTCAATGCCGCCCCCTAAATTTCCAACAAGTACTGTATTCCCAGCAAAGAAATCCAATCCTCCGTTCAATCCAAGCATGGCCGATTGAAAATCGGATTCTCCAGAATAACTGAATGCGCTGCCTAGGAATCCAGAATGGGTACCGGACAAACTGCGTTGCAGTGAGACAGCCCCTTCAAATCTTCCATGACCACCTGGCTCCGTGGTGATTCGGGAAGACGCACTGGAGACTGCATCCACTTGTGAAGTGGGCGTCGCTGCATTAAATGTTGAAAAGGAGCCCAACGTGGTCCGAGCAGAGCCATGATGGTGGGTAGGTTCCAAGTTAACGATGCCGGTATCCTTTTCCCTTCCAAGCCCAGGCTTAACCCATTCTCCCTCGCCTTTGAAGGCAAGCCGCCAATGGCCTAAAAACCGAATGGCCGATTTTGCTTTCCCGGACCAAACCTTTTGCCCAGTTTGATCTTGGTATTGGGATAGCAAGACTTCCTGATTCGTTCCAGCCAGATCCGTATCCGCACAGAGGGCGGCTGAGAAAAGGGCAAAGACCGCTACCATGAGAGTGGCGGTCTTGCGAAAGGTGAGTTCTAATCCAAACAAGCGTTTACTCAATGGGCCCAGTTTGATGGCTAGGGCCTTCCACTTTGCCCCAGGTGGCCATGTATTTTGGCTTGGCCTTTACTGGAAACGTTTTAATGACGGTAGCCGTGGCAGCGTCGATTTGGGTTACCGTACCATCCATGTTGTTGGCCTCAAACAAATACTTTCCATCGCCTGACAGCGTTTCGCCGTGGTAGCTGTTGCTTGCTCCAATTGGAATGGAAGGGAGTTGTACCGGATTGCCTGGAGTTGAAATGTCAACCACCAGCTGTTCACGCACGCGAGCGGCATCCACTTGCCAACCTCCAGCGGTTTGCACATAAAGTTTTTGTTTGTCCTGGCTTATAATCAAGTGGGCAGGCTCGGTAGTGCCTTCATCAGTTTTACTTATGGAATCATGGCAAGCCGGGCCCTTATACAGCAACGGCAGTTCTTTGACTACGCTATCCTTGGTGGCATCGATGACCACCAACTGACCAATCTGGCAGGCCACCCCAGGATTGTATTTACTGCCTTCGCGAGGATCGCCTTCCAGGGTATAAACATACCGGCCATCGGGATGGGATTTCGTATAGCCACCACCGGATCCATGCGAGGCTATGATGGAAAATGTGGGAGGTGTGGCATCAATATTAACAGCGACGATTTCGCCAGAACCGGTCAAGTTGCAATACGCCTTGCCACTTACCTTGGAAGTTGCGCATCCATGCGGACCTGGCGGCACGCCTTTCTGATAGGTTTGGTCACAAATTTTATTAGAATCATTCCAACCCGCCTGGACGGATGACAGGGTGGCCAACTTGCTGATATGGGCTGGGTCCGAATAATCGAAAACCGACAACACATCATCACAGTCTCCAATATTGCTGATCACGATGCGTTCCTTGGTGTTGCTGAAGCTGGCTTTGTGATGGTCTAAACCAAGGGCCACTTCCCCGACAGCGCTCAGATACTTGGTGCTTCCCGCCATGATGTCGATGAAACGGGCGGAGTTGCTGGCCTTGGTGCCATCGCCATCGTTT
>JAYUHW010000082.1:0-9959 GCA_043766615.1 Fibrobacteria bacterium
TTAGGGAAAACAAAAACCACGGCATCGGCCTTACCCTTGGGCAGTGAGAAATTGGGAAGACTCGTTTGCACCAATCGAATTCGCGGACCCTGTGGAGAAAAGGATTCGGCAGCAGTCACTACTCCGGCTTCTTCACCGGCATCTTCCATACGAACCCGCGCCTGCTCCAGCATTTTACGGGAGCCGTCCAAGGCCACAATGCGCGCCTTGGGAAAACGCCTGGCCAAACTGGCTAGAAAATGACCGCTGCCACAGGCATAATCCACGATCCACTTTGGATATCCAGGCCCGCTCTTTGGCAATTGTTCACCCACATATTTGGCCACTGCAGCATAGGCCTTGCGGTGTGCTTCATTAGAGGCTTGTTTTTCCCACCAATCACCGATAGCAGAGTCATAGGATTTATGGCCTTTTAAAAAGAGCTTATCGAAGTCAATGTTTTTATGATTACTCATCTTGTTTGAACCGCTCCAAAAATGTGCGGGCCTCCACCATTTCTTTTGGCAAGGGACTTTCGAATTGCATTCTCTCGCCGGTTATCGGATGTAAAAAGGACAATTGGTGAGCGTGCAAAGCTTGCGTTTGGAAAAAGGAAAGCAGCTTGATCGCAAAAGGCTGGTGAATGGGTTGAATGCGTCCGAGTAGGGATTGACGGCCTCCATAAGTGGGGTCGCCGACGACGGGGTGGTTGATGTAGGCCATATGAACGCGGATCTGGTGGGTCCTGCCAGTGTCCAAAGTAAGCTCCACGTAAGATGCAAATTGATGAAAACCCAAAACCCGATAATGGGTTACGGCGCGTTTGCCTCCGGAATGCACTCCCATTTTTAATGGATCTCTCGGATTGCGGGCGATGGGCTGATCAACGGTGCCGTTGGCTTCGGAAAGTTCACGCCATACAAAGGCGTGGTAGACTCTGTGAATTTCCCTGGCTTCCAATTGTTTGGCCAGGCTCAAGTGCGCGGCATTATTTTTGGCGACAACCAATAAACCCGATGTATCCTTATCCAAACGGTGGAGAATTCCCGGTCGCAACGGACCGTTCACATCCGAAAGCCGTGGATATCGGAAGGCTAGCGCATTGGCCAGTGTTCCTGAATGCACGCCGTTTCCTGGATGAGTGATCATGCCCTTGGATTTGTCGACCACTAGCAAGTGTTCGTCCTCAAAGACGATTTGCAAAGGAATGTTTTCGGGTACCAGTGTAGTGACTTCCAACTCAGGAGCAAGAATAAGGGTTACGGTGTCACCGGGATTTACGAAATCTTTTTTTCTGGCCACAGTTCCGTTGATTGCAAAACAGCCCTGCTCGATCCATTTTTGAATGCGATTTCTGGAAACATCCGGCGTGCGCGTCCCCATAAAAAGGTCCAACCGAGAAGACATTTCCTCGGCCGAGCATGTCCAGGATTTTCCAATGGTAAGTAAAGAAACCGTAGGCCTCAGGATCCTGCGCTTGGAGCGCGGTTTTTAATGAACATCGGCGCTAAAATAATGAGCCCAACCCCGATGCATACACAACTATCCGCCACATTGAATGTCGGCCATCTTGTAGGCCAAGCAGGAACACCCACATCGATAAAGTCAGTGACTTTATGGAACCGCAAGCGATCGATAAGATTGCCAAAGGCGCCGGAAAGTATCAGTGTCAACCCTGCTTTCTGCCAGAGGTCTTGCGGGCGCAGATGCCGATAGTAATAGATCAGCGCACCGATTGCGACGGTCGAAAAAATCGAATAGAATAGTGTGGGATTTAAAAAAGGGATGATGCTTTGGGGCTTCATGCCAAAGGCCGCACCACTATTAAATACCAGCCTGATTTGGATCCATTCACCCAATACTTGTTTGACTTTGAAATAATCCGGTTCACCGCCAGGCAATCCAAAATGCAACCTGGCTAAGTATTTGGTGACTTGATCCGCGACCAATGTTATCGCCAGTAGAGCTAGCCTTAACAGGTCTCCCTTTGTAGGGACTTTGGAAGTGGTGTCAGCTGTGTGTTCCATAGTCATAATCCCAAAATTCCAGATGCAAAACGCGGCTTGAATCCGGCGTTGGTAGGAAGTTGGTTAGAATATTTTTGCAAAGTGGAATCCAGGCTTTCCAAAGTTGTTCGCAACATTTTTCGAGTCAACCCGTTTGACCAGCAGACCAAACTGGTCTTCCTAACGATCCTCTTAACCTGTGAGCGTGAGATTTTGGTATTCGACCGGTCGCTAGTCGCATCGAGATCATGGGCTATCAAAACAATGGTTTCCGCGGCCATGAACAACGGCCATAGGCAGAATAGCCGCAAACGAGGCTCCAGTCTCGGCAATAAACATGTGTACTCCAGCGCGTCTTCAAGATGTTTTTTGGCTTTCTGAATCAAATGTACCATAATGCGAGCCTTGGCTTGCCGGCCTTCTTTGGAAAGGAAGTTGACTGAGGAGAGACCTTCCTGAGCCATAAGGGATAAGGGAATATAGGATACATTTCGCAGGGCATCTTCATGGATGTCTTTAAGAATATTTGTCAGCTGTAGGCCCAGTCCAAAAGAGACGGAGAGCGAGTTTAATGCTTGAGCCCGCTTGGTGTCGATGAGGTTTGAATGTAAGGCAAATAATTTACACAGCATCTGACCCACGGTTCCGGCTACGTAATAGCAATAGCCATCCAGATCCTCCATCGTTTCAATGAGGACGGGTTCGGCTTGGTTTGAAGTAGTCCTCTCCTGCTTGGCGGTAAAGCGAATCATACCGTCACACATTTCTTCCACACATTCGGTAATGGCTTTGACGGCAAGCGTTGAAAAACCAGTTAACAAGGGAAAGAGCCAATGTCCATGGGCGACCAAGAGCTGATCCCATTTGTCTGAGCGAGCCCAATTTTCCGGTAAAGCAGAGTAAAAGTGGGTCCAGCGCGACTCAAAGTCCGGGCCGGGTGGAATGAGGCCTCGAAACGCATGAATAAGTTGAATCTTTTTAAGGACGTCCAAATTCGGATCGTCTTCAAGTGTATCTGCCATTCGGCAGAACAAATAGGCAAGTTGCACTTGATTGTGCAATCCCTGGGGGAGCACCTGGATATTTAACGCGAACGTTCTCGATGTTTTAGTCAGCATGAATGCTGCAAATTCAGTCGGGTCCGGTCTACGATTCTCAGCCATGGCAGCTTTCCATCGCATATCGGCATCCTGTTCGGATGTGTTATGTGTAATCAGGGACATGGTCAAAGTTTGCCAGATTTAAGTCGAGGCTGCATACGGGGAATGATAAGAAAAAAGCCGAATCGGTTAAACAGTGCCTTACAGAAGGGCTGGTGGCTGTAGTAACCTAAATCCCTTAGGATTCAACAGGCTCATGGATGCGCACTACTTTGCGTTGGTTCCTGGAATTCTTAGCTTGGGCACCTAATGTTTTAATGAGTATTCCCTGTTCATCGGCTTTACGCAGTAAATTTTGATGTTGGTAGGCCGCTAGACTTTTAAATGCCCCTTCGCCCATGGTTTTCCCTTCGCTTTCCAACTTAGCCCGGAGTTCATCGTGCAGGAAGTAATAGGAATCCTCCTGCTGCTGATAGCGAATGTGTAACCAGACGGCATCCAGACGCATTACCAAAAATCCCAAGGCCACTCCATAAGCCATATACCATACATTGCCGACTTTAGGCGTATACAAGTTTACCAGTAAAATTCCCGTACTGACCAGACCCAGCATAATGATGCGCGATAACAGGCGAATTTGAAATTTATAAGCGCCTTTCCATTGCTTGGGTATGTATACCCAGGACTTTCCTTTTTTCAAATTCTTTTCGAAAGAAATAGGATAGGCGACAAACTCGCACCATAACCAATGCAATAAAAGCAATGTGGCTAACAAGCCCCAGGCGATGTACTGGTGTTGAACTTTTAAACTGATCATTTTCTGGGCTTCGGGCTGGAAGGTAATTTTAGCTCAGTTGCCGCCAGTCCACAAGGGATTTGGGGTCCTTTTGAGCTTAAAAGACGGCAAAGAAGTTTCCTTTACCTAGTTGTACGTGGATAGAATGTTGAAAACTAAATGTGTGCAAAGTGACTCAAAAACTGGATCTTATCGCTATCCTTATTTCGTGTAATTTCACGGCCTTAAGCTGTTAACTGTTCCGAAAAATCTCGCTAGAAATGGACTATCAACAGGGCACTTTGGTCCATGAAGTTGATTATATTTCTCGCTTGCTCTTGACCCTGAAGGTTTCCACAAATGCTTCGATTGAATATTCTGCCTGATTTACTCGATACCCAAGTATCCGAAGGCTTTGCCCTCAGGCATCGCACGCAATGCAGTGGCGGGATAGCCTAATGCCCAGTTTAGTAACGTCGTTGCATCCTTGGACCGGTTGTCTGGGGTCCTTAAAGGTAAAGCTTTCTCCAGACGTTTACAGTCAGTGGATAGTACCGCTTAGGGTACTGGATTTGAGTGAGTTCCAGGTGATTTTGGAAGTGCCTCAAAACCTGGACATGGAACAATTGTCGAAAATGTACCTCGGGCTTATCGAACAT
This sequence comes from Fibrobacteria bacterium, assembly GCA_043766615.1. Classification (GTDB taxonomy): domain Bacteria; phylum Fibrobacterota; class Fibrobacteria; order UBA11236; family UBA11236; genus Chersky-265. Next base: position 4,520 of record JAYUHW010000082.1, read on the forward strand.
TGCTTTATGGAAGCCAATGGCCGGGAGGTTCGAGTCCAGTTGCGGCGCCAACCCAGCATTCCCGTGCCTACGCAAGGTTCCTCTAGCCATTTTTCTAATATGCCCGTGATTGATTTGAACTTCAATTACACCTTTGATGAGTTTGTCGTTGGCAGCAATTCCCAGTTTGCATATTCGGCGGCATTGGCGGTGGCCAAGGATCCAGGTGGCACCAAATTCAACCCTCTGCTTATTTATGGCGGCGTCGGACTGGGCAAAACCCATTTGATGCAGGCTATCGGCAATTATGCTGTGGCGCAAAATCTTGGCAAGAAAGTACGCTATGTCACCTCGGAAGCCTTCTATCGTGAATTTGTAGAATCGATTCAGCACAATCGTATCAACGAACTTTCCAATTATTATCGCAATGAAGTCGATATTTTGCTCATGGACGATGTGCAATTTTTAAGCGGCAAGGACCGGACCCAGGAAGAGTTTTTTCACATCTTCAACTCTTTGCATCAAAGCCGGAAACAGATTGTGCTTACCAGTGATGCGCCTCCCGGTGACTTGAAGGGATTGGAAGACCGATTGGTGAGCCGATTCCAATGGGGACTTTTTGTCGATATTCAACCGCCGGATCGGGAAACCCGCGAGGCAATTTTAAACCACAAAGCACTCGCTTTGAATCTGGATATTTCACCAGAAATTATCGCCTACTTGGCAGAAGCCATTGATTCCAATATTCGCATTCTGGAAGGCGCCATTCGCCAATTGCTGCTACAGGCATCCATCAAGCATTCCGATATCACCATGGAACTCGCCAAGGAGATTGTCAACCGCACCGGCTTGAATCGCCCCGCTAAAAAAATAACGGCAGAAGATATTACCACGGTTGTGGCCAATTATTTTGTGGTCGAAGTAGACCGGATAATTGAGCAGGGCCGTGGTACCAAAGAAGTGGCACAGGCTCGTCAGCTGGCCATGTTCATTATGAAGGAACTGACATCCGCTTCATTGAAATCTATTGGACAACGGTTTGGCGGCCGTGATCACAGCACGGTCGTCCATGCCATCAAGACCATTGAAAAAGCCATGGAGAAGGACGGTTCTTTTAAGAAAAGCGTGGATGCGATTCTAGGTAAGCTTTCGCCTTCCCGTTGAATTGGACGTCTTGGGATTTCTTCCGTAGGACTAGTTCAAGCCAGTTGAACAGCCTCAAGAAATAATTCAAGCTGGGCCTTAACCTCTTCGGCCGAATGCAAATTGGCAATGCGGCGAAGCAGATTTTTGCAATCCTCCGTATCCAGATTTCTAAGCGCCATTCTGATGGCATCTGCGGATGCCGGTGCAATGGAAAGTTTGGAAATCCCTAGCGCCAGGAAAATGGGTAAAGCCTGAGGATCAGAAGCCATTTCTCCACAAACCGTAATGTCTTTGCCGCCTGCATTGGCTGCTGTGGTAATGCGCATCAAGGCCTGAATCAAGGCGGGGTGGAATGGCTGATAGTAGGAGGCGATTCTTTCGTTGCCGCGATCGATTGCAAACAGGTATTGGATTAAATCGTTGGTGCCGATGCTGATGAAATCCGATTCTTGCACAAAATCTTTAATCTGCATCATGGCCGACGGGATTTCAATCATGGATCCGATTGGCGGCCGGCGGAATTTTTTACCGGTTTCCATTTCCAATTCCTGGAGGACAGAGTCGATTTCGCCCTTGATGGCCCTAAGTTCCGTAATCAAGGACAACATGGGAATAACCAGTCGAAATGGTCCTAGTTGGGCGGTTCGGAGCAATGCGCGCAGGTGTGGACGTAAAATGTCCGGACGCTGCAAGAGCATGCGGATGGAGCGCCACCCCAAGCTGGGATTCTCTTCCTTGCCCCAATCGAAATACTTTAGCGGCTTATCACCGCCGACATCCAGCAATCGAAAAGTGGCACCATGTTCGCCGCATCGAGCCAATACGCGACTGTAAATTTCAAATTGGGTTTCCTCGTCCGGGAATTGGTTCCGGATCATGAAGAAAAATTCCGATCGGTACAGCCCCACTCCTTCAATGCCGTTTTGCTCCATGACTTCCAAGTCTGCGAAGAGCGAGAGATTGCCGGACAATTGCATTTTATGCCCGTCCCTGGTTTTGGCTTCAAAACCGGGAACGGCCAATTGACGGGTACCAAGGTCCTCCATGAGTCTGGCATATTCCCGCTGTACATGGGCGTCAGGGTTGATATAGATGAGGCTGGAGTTGCCATCCATAATCACACGGGTTCCATTTTCCAGGTAGGTGGTGAGGCCGGGTATACCCATGAAGCAGGGGATACCCAAGGACCTGGCGAGAATGGCTGCATGGGAAGTAATGCCACCGGTTTCGCAGAGTATTCCCGTGATTTTACGCGTTGAGAGATAAATGAGATCGGAAGGCAGCAGCTCTATAGCAGCTATGATATTTCCCTCTTCTGTCTCAGCTTCAACGTTGCGGTTTTCTTTGACTTCGCCAAGTGCGTTTAGAATTCTTAGGCCCACGTCTCTAAGATCAGCGGCCCGGGAAGATAGCATGGCATTGCCGGATTCCACCATGGACTTCACAATTTCGCGGGTAGCTAGTTTAACGGCAAACGGTGCGGCCATATTTTCCAGAATGTGGCCTTCGATGAGGCCGATATAATGGGGATCCGCTAGCATCAATTCATGCGTATCGAAAATCCGGGCATCGAGTTCGGCAAAAAGTTCTTTAGCTCTCCTTCTTAACCAGCGGCTTTCCTGCTTGGCAATTTCCAGGGATTGGGCCAAGGTTTTCAGTTCGACTTGCGGATCCAGGCATTCTGTGAAAATGATCGTGTCCCAAACCTGATGGGTTTTTAGAACCATGGCACGTCCGTCCGCTATGCCCCCAACCGCCACTTGGGCTCGGACAAAGGGCGGTGCGGCTTTTGGCACTTCTGGTTCGACCAAAGAAATGGGACGCAGTGAATTTTTGAGACTACGGTTTTCCAGCAGGTTGCCGAGCTGGGCTGCCAAAGTATAGGCCAGGTCTTCGACCATGGGAGAAAAGGGATGGGCTTCCGTGGATTGCAAGGTGATGACACCGGCACCATGCTTGGCTCCTGGAGGAATGGGGATGCCAAGAAAATTTTTCAATCGATCTTCACCCAGAGCCGGAAAATACTTATTGCGTGAATCGGCTTTGGGATTAGCGATGTTGACGATTTCACCGCTGCTGTAGGCAAAACCCGTCAAGCCTTCTCCCGGAACCATGCTCACTTCCGAGTCCGCACCCCGGTTCAATCCCTCGCTGGCAGACAACCGCAGTTTATTGGTTTCGGAATCAAAAAGGTAAATGGAACACACATCCACTTCCATCATATCAGAAATAAGTTTGACTACCGCTTCCAAAGCTGGGCGCGTAGTCGCGGACTCCTGCATGGTTTGCGCCACGGAGCGAATGATTTCCAGGGCTGTGGAGGCATCGGACATAGAGACTTTGGAAATAGGTTATGGAAGTGAGTGGGAATGGAATCGGTATATTAATCCCATAAAATCCCTGGTTTCGCTTCGGGAAGTTTGTCTTTGTTCTTTTTGGCCCATTCAAACTTTTTATTCAGCAGGTCCAGGCGCCCGTCCTCAATTTTCTTGGCCTCATCAAATTTGGAAGCCAAATCTTGCGAGCGGGTTTTGTCCAATTTCATGAACTGTTCCAAACTGGTAGGGGCTTCCTTATGGGGAAAAAATTTAATGACCCCGCCCGTCGCTGCATCCAGGATCAATTCGGCTTTGCAACAGGGACAGTCGAGCTTTATTTCCTTCGCATCCATACCCATGCCCTTTTTATGCAAATTTTCGGTGTCTTTAAGCTTTTCCGACAGCCCCGTCCATTCCCAATATACCCTTTTTTAACCTATTTCGCAGCCGGCTTTGGGCAAAAATTCAAGCATTGGTGGGTCAAAACTTCGGTATTGGAATTAACCCGTTGTGATACCTATCCCGCATATATTTAAAAATCAAAACTTCTCAATTTTGAAAATATGCAGGACCTCTTTTTGAGGATTTAATTCAACATAATTGTGACTGCCGGACCACACAAAGCTTTCTTGAGTCAACAGATCAAAAACTCCATAAATATTCTCTGTCTGCAGACCTATTTTTGGCAAGTCAACGCTAACGATTCCCGCTTGCTGCTGGTTCGGGTCCAGGTTCACGACAAATAAGAGAATGTTTTCTTCCATGTGCTTGGAGTACACGAGGATATTGGGATTGTTGCAGATATGAAAATTAAGGTTTTTCAAACCATGCAAGGCTTGATTGGCGTGGCGGATTTCATTGACAGTGCGGATGAAATCCTTGATATTGCCGGGACGATTCCAATCCCATACTTTGTACTGGTATTTTTCGGAATTGAGATATTCTTCCTTACCTGGGTAAGGCACGTTTTCACAAATTTCATATCCATTGTACATGCCATAACACCCGGACAAAGTTGCCGCCAGTGCGAAACGGATTTTAAAGGCAGCGGGAGGCGCGTTTTGCAGATGCCAGGGAAGAATGTCCGGTGTGGTTGGAAAGAAAATGGGTTTCATAAAATGTTTAGAGGGGCCTTGGGTCAATTCCTCGCAGTATTCCTGTAGCTCCTCCGCACTTGTTCGCCATGTGAAATAGGTGTAGGAAAGGTCAAAACCCAATTTTGCCAATCGCTTCATCACTTTCGGCCTAGTGAAGGCTTCGGCTAGAAAGATGATATTCGGATTTTGTTTTTTGATATCCGCGATCATCCATTCCCAGAATGCAAAGGGTTTGGTATGGGGGTTGTCTACCCGAAAAAGAGTCACACCCATTTCCATCCAGAATTCCACGATGGATTTTATTTCAAGCCATAACGCCCGGCTATCCTTGCAAAAGAAATTTAGGGGATAAACATCTTCGTAACGCTTGGGCGGATTCTCGGCGCATTTTATGGTTCCGTCTTTTTCTCGATAAAACCAATCCGGATGCGCCTTGACATAAGGATGATCGGGTGAACAATTGAGAGCGAAATCGAGTGCGATATGAAAACCCATGGCCTTACAGCTTTTGAAAAACGCGCGACATTGGCTAAGGGTTCCCAATTCCGGATCCACGGCTTTGTGTCCGCCGTGAGCATTACCGATGGCATACGGGCAACCGGGTTCCCCAGGCTTGGCAGTGAGGCTGTTGTTGACGCCCTTCCGTTTGGTAACGCCAATGGGATGAATGGGTGGCAGGTAGAGGACGTCGAAACCTAAATCCTTGATGGCGGGAAGTCGGGCTGTCATTTCCTGAAAGGTGGCGCTTCGATTGGGATCGGTGCCTTGAGATTTGGCCCACATTTCGTACCAAGCGCTGAACTGGGTCAGGGCGGAATCCACTCGCAGCGTGCCATAAGGACTAAAGACGCACGGGCTTTCCAACTCCGGCTTGGATTTGCTGTCCGTGCTGGGTGCCGT
>JAYUHW010000083.1:0-6593 GCA_043766615.1 Fibrobacteria bacterium
ACGCCAAAGCGATTTTTCAAATACAGTAGGAATCCGAAGCCGGTATTATAGCAGCGTTCGCTTTGCGTCCAGTCCTCATCGCTTTGAAATGTTTCGATAAAGTCAAGAGTCGGTAAGGTGCCCGTCAAGTAGGCATCGCGCAACACCATATCCCGCTGCGAATCCCATGAGTCGTTGTCGTTTTGTGCCGCTTCAAATTGGGCAATGCCTTCAATGTACCAGGTGGGCGCAACTAAAGGAATCCACGGAAGGTGAAACGAGTAATTGATCCGATCGCTGTAGTTGTATGTGCCGCCATAGATATCAACCTGGTCGACGGGCGAAAGCCATGCTGCCCGACGCAAAGTGAAAATATGCGCCAACTCATGCGTCACTACATTGCGAAGCCACGTGTGGCGATTGCGCATCACCCAGTCCATATGCGGGGCGAAAATGGCCACTCTGGAAAAATTGTAAATGGCGAACCCATTCGCATCATCTCCGTCATCGGTGATAAGGATATCGATGGTTTCATAATGTTCGTAGCTGTCGTAGGCCTTTGCCAAAGTCGGCCAAACTTTTTCCGCAATTTCTAAAATCTCACCGCCCATTTGCTCATATTTTTTTGGAAAAGCAATGCGATAGTGGGCCGTTTCCAATGTGTGCAAAGCCTCCGCATGTGAAGTGGAATATCCGAAGGATAATGCCGCTACAAAGAGGGTATAAGCCAAGTGGAATATGGTTTTTTGCATACTAAGTCAATGTAAGATTAGTGGGCAGCCGGGGCAACTTAATGCTGGTTTTCTAAATCCTTTAACAGGCAAGTGCAACATCGATACAGCAAGCTGTAAAGCGCATCAAAATCCGATGGTCCACCGTAATAGGGGTCCGGAACGTCAAGACCCTTTTCTCCGTTGGAATCGAAGTTGCGGATGAGTTTAATTTTAGTCCGGTGTTGCGGCGGACAGCGTTCCGTCAAGTCCTTGAAATTACTCTTGTCCATGGCCAAAATATGGTCGAATATCAAAAAGTCATCGGGTCTTATTTGACGGCAGACATGCGTGAGCTTGATGCCCTGCCGCTGGGCCGCTGCGATGGAGCGTTTATCGGGTTGTTGGCCTGCATGCCAGTCTCCGGTTCCGGCTGAATCCACGCTATACGCGCTACTTAAACTTTGTTCTGCACACAAATGCAGGAAGATCCCTTCAGCCAGGGGAGAACGGCAGATATTGCCAAGACAGACGAAAAGGATTTTTTGAGGCATTGTGGCGCGTGGCGTCAAGCCGATTAGAAGGCGAGCAATTCTTTGAGCTTGGCCGCGATATCTTTTTGCCGCATCAGGGTTTCACCAATCAAGGCTGCCTGTATTCCCGCTTCCGCCAGATTTTTAAGGTCGGTGGAAGAGAGTATGCCGGACTCGGCCACCATGGGAATTTCCGATGGGATGAGCTTCCGGAGTTTGTAGCTGGTTTGCAAATCGATGGTAAAGGTTTTGAGGTCGCGGTTGTTGATTCCGATTAGCCGCGCCCCGGCATCCAATGCGGCTTGCACTTCGCTTTCGGTATGTGCTTCCACCAAAGGCGTCATGCCGAGTTCCGATCCTAGAGCAATCAGGCTGGTCAGATCCTTGGGTTTAAGGCATGCCACAATGAGTAAATAGGCGCTGGCTCCGAGGCATTTGGCTTCGAAAACCTGATAGGGATCGATGATGAAATCTTTGCGCAAGGTGGGCAAGGCTACGGAGCGGGAAATGTCCCGCAGGTATTTGTCATGCCCCATAAAGTGATCTTCTTCCGTCAAAACGGAAATGGCTGAGGCGCCTCCGGCGAGATAGGCCGCCGCTATCTCCAAAGGCTTGAAGTTGTCCCGGATGATGCCGCGCGAAGGCGATGCTTTTTTCACTTCCGCAATGACATGGATGCCGGGGCCGCCAGTGTTTGCCTGTTTAGGCGCAGTCAAAGCGGAAAGAAAATTGTGATCGGGTGACGGGAGCCTACGGGCTTTCGCCTCTATATCTTCACTGGATACGGATTGTTTGAGGTCCAATAACCGGATGGCCTTGGCCTTGATGATTTTATCGAGGATGGTGGCAGACATGTCGATATCGGTAATTATATCACACTTGGGCGAAGGATTTCGAGATGGAAATCCATTGGGCCAATGTGTTTTGAGCCGCACCCGAGGTCACGGACTTCCGGGCTAGGGCCACTCCGGCCTTGAGATCCGCAGCGATTCCCCCCACATACAGGGCCGCACCTGCGTTGAGTAGCACAATGTCCAGCGGGGCTCCGGCTTTACCCGCCAAAACACCACGAATGATAGCGGCATTGACGCTGGCATCGCCACCTTGAAGGTCCGCGGCCGTGCAAAGGTTGAATCCCAAATCCTGCGGGTTCAAAATATATTCGCTTACCGTACCGGATTTTAGCTCCGCGACTTTGGTCGGCGCGGTCAAACTGATTTCATCCATGCCGTCCGTACCGGCTACCACCATGACGTGTTCGGAGCGCAATTCCGACAGCACATCAGCTAAGGTTCGGGTCAATTTCATGTCGTATACGCCTATGAGTTGGCGTTTGGCCCTGGCGGGATTGAGCATGGGACCGAGTACGTTGAACAGTGTTCTTTGACCCAGCTCCTGACGGGGGCCGACCACGTGTTTGAAGGACGCATGCAGTCTGGGGGCGAACAGAAAGCCGATGTGGCATTTGTCCACGCATTCCCCCACCTGCTCGGCAGTCAGTTCCAAGTTGACGCCCAATTCTTGCAACACATTCGCACTGCCGCACGCGCTGCTGACGGCCTTGTTGCCATGCTTGGCTACTGCTACTCCGCCACCGGCAGCCACAATGGCCGCGGCCGTGGAGATATTGAACGAGCCGCTGTGATCGCCGCCTGTCCCGCAGGTGTCGACAACCGGTTTGGCAGAAGTGGGCACTACCGTGGCTTTTTCTCTAAGGATGGATACCGCTGCTGCGATTTCCTGCGCGGTCTCTCCCTTAATCCTAAGCGCTATCAGGAATCCGCCGATCTGGGCCGGTGTCCATAGCCCTTCCATAATGCCGGCCATGGCACCTTGCATTTCAGCAAAGCTCAAATCAACCCCTTGTATCAATTTTCCAAGTAGCGCGGCAGCCATTTTAATCGCCTTTCTCCAAGAAATTGCCTTTCATCTCCAAGAAGTTTTGGATCATCCGCTTGCCGTTTTCAGTCAAGATGGACTCGGGATGGAATTGCAATCCGAAAATGGGTCGATGCTTATGGCGCAAGGCCATGATGAGAGGACCAGTCGTATCCCGGCAAGTTGCCGTTACAGCGAGTTCATCCGGAAAACCGATTTCGGAAACGATCAGGGAATGGTACCGGGTGGCTGTAAATGTCGGTGGCAGTCCATGAAATAAATCCGTACCGTCATTTTCAATGGTGGCGGTTTTGCCATGCATGGGGGCAGGTGCGCGAATGACTTGGCCGCCAAAGGCCGCGCCAATGGCTTGATGGCCAAGGCAAACGCCGAGGAGAGGAATGGAAGCGGGCACCTTTTGAATCAGCGCTACTGAAATTCCGGCTTCAACTGGCGTACACGGGCCAGGCGAGATCACGATATGCGATGGCTTAAGCGCCAAGGCTTCTTCAACGCTGAAGGCATCATTGCGGATGACGCGCAGATCGGGATTGATTTCACCGATATACTGCACCAAATTGAAAGTGAAGGAATCGTAATTGTCCACAACCAGAATCATACTTGCAGCTTTCCGGACAGCTCTACCGCGCGCATCAGCGCCATGGCCTTGTGGTAGGTTTCCGCATACTCGGCATCAGGATCGGAATCGGCCACAATACCACCACCGGCTTGTACGTAGGCGGTGCCATCCTTGAGCACCATGGTGCGGATGGCGATGCACGAGTCCAGATTTCCGCGGAAGTCCATATAACAAATGGCTCCACCATACAGGCCCCGGCGATGCGGCTCCAACCCATCGATGATTTCCATGGCCCGGATTTTCGGCGCACCGGACAGCGTACCGGCAGGCAGGCAGGACATTAACGCGCGCAAGGGATGGATTTCCGGTTTGAGTCGGCTTTCCACTTCGGAGACGATATGCATGACATTGCTAAAGCGTTCCACGGCCATGAATTTTTTAACCCGAACTGTGCCAAACTGGGATACCCGGCCCAAATCATTGCGGCCGAGGTCCACGAGCATTACATGTTCCGCGCGTTCCTTGGCATCTGCGAGCAGTTCTTTTTCCAAGGCTAAATCTTCAAGATCGTTCCGGCCACGAGGGCGGGTACCGGCAATGGGTTTGGTCTCGGCAATTCCGTTCTGCACTTTGACCAGAGTTTCTGGTGATGCACCCACAATTTCAAAATCACCATAATCCAGGTAATACATATAGGGCGAAGGATTGATAGTCCTGAGAGCCCGATAGATGGTCAAAGCGTCGGCGGCAGGCCTGGTGGTGAAACGTTGGGACAACACAATCTGAAAGGCGTCTCCGGCTTGGATATACTCTTTGCATTTGAGCACACCGGATTTGAAGCCCGTTTCTGTAAAATTAGACTCCCACACTGGCGGAGTGGGTTCTGAATTTAAGGGTACTGGCAGCACCGCAGGTCGTCCGAGATCCGCTTCCAAGGCCGCGATTTTGGCAACGGCGGCTTGATATGCGGCTTCCAAGGAAGGTGACTCATCCACCAGAACATTGGAGACAATGCTCAGTTTATGTTTCAAATGATCGAAGACCAGGAAAGACTCGTATATGCCGAAATGCAAATCCGGCAAATGAAAATCATCCTTGCCGCTGGCGGGAATATCCTCGACCAGTCTTATGGCATCGTAGCAGACAAAGCCTACCGCGCCCCCCGAAAAAGGCGGCAAGTCCGGATCGTCCACACCTTTGAATCGGTCCAAAAACTTTTGCAATTCTGCCAACGCATCGCCTTCGATATCTTGGCGCTCTTTGCCGCGAATTTCGACATGGCTGCCCTTGGCCGTAAACGTGTACAGGGGGTCTTTGCCGATGAAAGAAAAGCGGGCCACTTTTTCACCCACCTCCACGCTTTCCAATAGAAAAACGCGATGACCGGGCCGTTTCAACTTGAGCAGGGCGGAAATGGGCGTATCCAAATCCGGGAGGAAATCCTTATGGAGCGGGATTACATTGCCCTTGAGAGCGAGTGGCCGGATGTCTTCCAAGGTCTTCATAAAATCGCGACGGTTTTTATCCGCTGGTCTCCCATGGGTGCAAGTTGCTAATATAACATTTAATATGCGGCCCTCCCTGAGATGGACAGTACTGGGCTTGGGGTTTTCCACCCTGCTGGGTCTGGGTATGGCACCGCCTGCCCTGGCCTCCGAACCCGTCAAGGTATGGGTTCGCTTGGCAGACAAGGGTCCACGCTCCGCAGCAATTCTGCATACGGAACGCGGCTATGAAGGCCTGCCGTTGTTCGATCCGTATATTGACTCCCTTGAGGCGCATGGTTTCCAATGCGATACGCGCCTTAAATGGCAGAACCGGGTTTCCGGCTGGACCGTGGTCGAAGCGTTTCCGCAACTTCGTGCATTGCCTTTTGTGCTCGAAGTTTCCCTCCTGCCTCGTAAGGCCAAACCCGGGCTGCCATTGCCTAAATCCGGAGTGCTTTGGCCGCCTGTTGGTTTGGGTAAAGGTACAGGAATAGGTTTGGGTAACGGCATAGGCTTAAAAAAATCCGCTGCCTTGTCCATCGACTATGGAGCAGAAAAGGCATTGATGGAAAGCCTGCAGGTCGATAAGCTGCATGCTTGGATCGTTCACTCAGGAAGTAAGCCCGGTCATGGATTGCGCATCGCCATCATCGACGCGGAATTCCATTTGGGAAGCCCCGTTTTCCAGGACTTGTTCAAGCAAAATAAAATCCTCGATCAATGGGACTTCGTCTCCAAACAGCCCGTGGCCGTCTACCAGGATTTGTCTCCAGAAAGCCATGGGGCGGAATGCCTTTCCTTAATCGGTGGAAACCTGCCGGGAACTTTGGTGGGCGTGGCTCCGGATGCGGAATTTCTGCTGTACCGATCCGAAGAAAATGCCCATGAAGGATTCGTTGAAGAAGATTATGTCGCCGCCGCCATTGAGCGAGCGGTGGATTCCGGCGCACAGGTTATCAGTATTAGTTTGGGCTATCGCTATGAGTATGACGACGGCAATGCCGATCTCCCGTATTCGGTTTTGGATGGAAAAACGCGCCCTTCCTCCCTGGCAGCCACAGGCGCGGCCCGGCGCAATGTTGTGGTCTCCGTATCGGTAGGCAATATTCCCAGTCCAGATCATTTTCCCACCACGCCCACGCTTTCCGCCCCCGCCGATGCGGACAGTATTCTGGCCGTTGGCATTGCAGATTTGCACCGGGAACATTGCGGTTACTCCTGTACGGGTCCAAGCGCCGATGGGAGGGTCAAGCCGGACGTAGCTTCCTTAGGATTGTTCAGTGGATGCACGGTGGCGGTGGGAAACTCCGGGGATGGCACTGGCGCTGTGAATCTTTTCGGCGGCACCAGCTTTGCCGCTCCAGTAGTAGCGGGCATTGCCGGTCTCTTGCGGCAGGTGCACCCGGAACTCAGCGCCGAAAGCATT
>JAYUHW010000084.1:0-6691 GCA_043766615.1 Fibrobacteria bacterium
ATCATTTCCCACAATAAAACCTTGGCAGCGCAACTCTATCAAGAGTTCAAATCCTTTTTTCCAAAAAATGCCGTGGAGTATTTCGTCAGCTATTACGACTACTACCAACCGGAAGCCTATGTGCCTGCTTCCGATACCTATATCGAGAAGGATTCCAATATCAACGAGGAAATCGACAAGCTGCGGCTGCGCACAACGGCCTCGCTGATGTCGCGGCGGGATGTGATCGTCGTTTCCTCCGTATCGTGCATTTACGGATTGGGCTCCCCGGTGGAGTACCGGAAAATGATGCTTGAAGTCAAGGTCGGCGACTCGATTGAACGCGGTGATTTCCTACGCAAATTGATCGACATCTATTACAGCCGCAACGATATCGATTTCAAGCGAGGGACCTTTCGCGTACGCGGGGACGTGGTGGAAGTGCATCCCCCCTACAATGATTTCGCCTATCGCTTCGAATTTTTTGGCCCGGAAGTAGAAAAAATCCGCCGCATCAATTTGATCACGGGCGAAGAAGAGGAACAATTGCCGCTCGTGCTTTTGTATCCTGCGCGCCATTATGTGACCAGTGAGGAGGGCATGGAACGGGTATTGCGGGACATGCGCCTTGAGCTCGATGAATCGCTACGTACTTTCACAAATGAAAATAAATTGCTGGAAGCCCAACGCCTCAATCAGCGCACTATGTACGATATGGAAATGCTGAAAGAGGTAGGCCGCTGCCCGGGTGTGGAAAACTATTCCCGCATTATCGAAAACCGTGCTGTGGGAACCCCGCCGTCCACCTTGATGGATTTCTTCGGCGAGGATTACCTGCTAATCCTCGACGAATCGCATGTCACCATTCCGCAAATATCGGCCATGTACAACGGGGATCGGGCCCGGAAGGAAAACCTGGTCAACTATGGTTTCCGACTGCCCTGTGCCTTGGACAATCGTCCTCTTAAATTTGCCGAATTCGAAGCCAAAATTCCCACCACGATTTTCGTCTCAGCCACGCCAGCGGATTATGAATTGCGCAAAAGTGGGGGCGTGGTGGTGGAGCAGATCATTCGGCCTACGGGCTTATTGGATCCAGAAGTCGAAGTCCGGCCCACCAAGGGTCAAATCGATGATATCATGAATGAAATCGCCCTGCGAACCAAGAGGCAAGAACGCACCCTCATCACCACGCTGACCAAGCGCAGCGCCGAGGATTTGACCGAGTATCTGGAGAATGCTGGCCTTAAAGTCAGTTATATGCATTCCGATACGGATACCTTGGCCCGAAGTGAAATTATCAAACAATTGCGCAAAGGTGAAATCGATATTCTAGTCGGCATCAACCTACTGAGAGAAGGTCTGGATTTGCCGGAAGTGTCCTTGGTCATTATTCTAGACGCCGATAAAGAAGGCTTTCTGCGAAGCAACCGTTCTCTGATCCAGACCATCGGGCGGGCCGCCCGCCATTTGCATGGTCGTGTCCTACTGTATGCGGACAAAATGACAGATAGCATGCGCTACGCCATCGATGAAACCTACAAAAGACGCACCAAACAGCAGGAATCCAATCTGCGCACGGGAATGCAGCCACGCAGTGTGCAACGAGAAATCCATCAACATTTGCAGCTCATGCCCGAAGTGGACTATTCCACTGATTTGCGTGCCCTTCTGGTGGCCGAGGAGGAAGCTGCGTATGCTGCAGCCTATAGCGGAGGAACCCGGTCAGCGGGAACAGAGGCTGGTGGGGTAGATGATGGGGCGGGCGGGTCTTCCCGAGTTAAGGAATTGCGTAAAAAAATGAAAGAAGCAGCCGATAATTTGGAGTTTGAAAAAGCCGCCTATATTCGCGACCAAATCCAGAAGCTTGAAGCTGGCTGAGCCTAGGGTCACTTAAACAAAACACGCGATAGTCCTAAAAAAGTTAGCCAATATATTTCAGTAAGCATAAAAAGCGTCTCAAATTGCGATTTTTATTGCTATGACCCCAAATTATTAATATTTTATCACCTGTAAGTTTGTCGTTGAACGGATCAAAACCTTAAGGAGCGTCTATGATGGTTTGGGGTAATATGAAAAAGATTCTAGCTGGCGGATTTGTCGCTGGTTGCATGATGATGGTCAGCACAACAACCTTGACCGGTTGCTTGACTAAGGATGAAGCACCTGCAGATACGACAACTCCTGCCAAACATACGGCTATTGCTGCGGCAGTAACCATTGCAGCAGGTGCACAAGGTGCGACTCTCGGTTCCGTTCTTGACCTTGATGCCGGAGCTGCTTTGGCATCCACAGCCGCCAACGCTGCACAGCCAAGCATTGACTTGGTATTCATGTTTTACGGGGCTGCTTTCCACATGGATAACCCCACTGCAGCAAGACTTGCTGGCATTGCAAACTCCATCAATCTGACCAATACATACGATGTAACCAAAATCATGGACCTTAAAATCGTCAAGATTGCCACAATGCCTGCGGATCAAGAAGCCGCCAAGGTAGCGTTTGATGCCGGTACAGCGTCACCATCCAATGTCATTGTCGGTGGTGAAAAGTTTATTGTCAAGACCAGTGGTGGAAAGCTGTGTATTGTTACGGTGGGAACCATTGTCGGTACCGACAATAAGGCCAATGCCAGCTTCATGGTCTCGCTTAGCACTATTTAATTCATTTTTAAAATTCCCATTCAAACGCCACCCTCATCTAGGGTGGCGTTTTCATTTTTAATGGCAAAAAACTAGATTAAGGCAATTCCCTGCCCAGGAGCCCCAATTATGAAGCTTGCCAAAAGACTTATTCTAGCCGGTATTGCTCTCCTACTGCTCCTGAGCCTTGGTGCCTACATTGCCATAAAGCTCGCCTTCCCTCCAGCTAAAATTAAAGAGCTGATCCATAAGCACGGTACTGAAGCCCTACATCGCGATGTAACTGTTGAGGACGTGTCCATTCGGGTTTTTCCCAACCTAAAGCTATCCGTCTCGGAGGTCAATGTAGCCAATGCCCAGGGGTACTCTTTGGACCCTTGCATTAAATTGCGTGAGCTAGCTCTGTCTATAGATTTTATTTCCCTGCTTAAGTTTTCTCCGGTTGTTAATGAAATCAAACTGGTGGACCCGGAAATCCTGTATGAAGTTTCTCAAACGGGCCATAATAATTTCGAAGGCCTAGGTAAATCCGAAACGGATTCCACATTGCCAGATTCTTTGAAAGATCCGAAAAATTCGACTGAGGGTGGGGCAGCCGCCAGCGTTGAAAGTCCGGCGGCAGTTGCACTTAAATCCTTTGTGATTCAAAATGGACGGTTTCGTTACCGCGATGTAAAAAGTGGACGGCAAATCATTCTGGACCGAATCAACCAGGCCGTTTCCTTGGACTTGGACCAGCGGCTTGAAAATGTGAATACTCGAGGCAAATTGGAAATCCTCGGCATCAAGATTTCGGATTCTGTTTCCGGCGTCCATACCGGTGATATTCGGATCACCATTCGACACGACATCCATCTCAATGTTCCCTCTGAAAAACTCCAAATCAGAACGTTGGAATTGAGTTTCCAAGATATTCGTGCGGTCATTAAAGGTGACGCCACCCACTTTATTACCAAACCTCCGGCATTCAACTTAAGCCTGTCGGCGCCTAATATTCGTTTGGCATCGGTTCTCAAGGAAGTACCTGCCGGCCTATCGCCCGATGTCCGGAAACTCACGGCAAGCGGTATAGCTGACTTAGATGTGAATATCAGAGGGGGTTTGGACTCCGGAAAAATCCCTGAAGTCACCGCTCAATTCACCATTAAGGATGGTGGTATCAAGCATAGTGATTTACCCGCTGCAATCGAGAACCTGAATCTTGATGTGCAAGTCGCCGGTGACAGTATTAGGCTCGGGCAGTTTGCCTTTAGCTTGGGCGGCAACCCGGTTAGCATGGATGCGCTGGTGACATCCATGCATAGTCCCATTCCCCTCCTCAAAAGTTTGAATTTGAATGCGTTGTTGGATCTCGGTAAATTGATACCATTGGCTCAAAAGCTGGCTGTGGCGGGACCGGATGTTAAAGGCCAAGGGCTCATTCAAGCTGAAATTAAAGCGTCCGGCCCACTGGATCCCAAGGCTCCGGAAAACTTACAGGCGCAAGGACAGGTAGACCTTAAGGGCGTTAGCCTGGCTTCAAAAGCCTTGCCTAAAGCGGTGCAGCTAGATGGTCAAATTAAAATCGACAACGACAAGATCGCCGAGGACTTCAAAGTTCATATCGGCGAATCGGATCTTAGTCTCAGCGGAACCATTATAAACTATTTGGCTATGCTCATGCCCAAATCCAGTGCTGGCCAAACTACACATGCAAAATTGGTGGTGCAATCCTCTGTGCTTAATTTGGATGAGTTGCTTCCCGGCGGGGACAAAAAGGTGGAAGCTGAAAGCCCGCCCATGACCGCTTTTCCTGCGCTACCCAAACTCGACGCGGATATCACAGTAAAACTGGCTAAGACTCAATTGATGAATTTGGCCATGACGGATTTTACCTCCCATGCCACATTGGCGGCCGGTGTTTTAACCTCAGCCATGAAAGGTTCACTCTATTCAGGTGGATTTTCCTCTACTTTAAAAGCGGATCTTAAGGATTCCCACAATGCCGATATTGCCTTAAAGTTGGACGTCGCGCGGGTGGAAGCAAATGATTTCATTTCCCGCCTGAACGACCGCCTGCCTACGTCCAACCGCATTATGAAAAGCTTATCAAAGGCTGATAGCACAATTTTTGGCAAATTTAATCTGAACATGGATGTTAAAACCCATGGGCTTCCCCAAACCATGGCTGACAATCTTACAGGAAAAATCGACTTTGGCATTTTGGATGGAAAGGTGTTGGAGACGGGCATGGTCAAAGGGCTTTCCGATGCATTGGGCAAAGTCAGCAAGTCCTTGGCCTTTCATGAATTCACCTTCTCCAATTTTAAAACCAATATGGAGGCCGCAGGTGGCAAGCTTCTGATTAAGGATTGTCGGATTAATGAATCGGTAGTTGGTGCGTTGGCTGCTTCTGGATCGGTTGGATTTGATAATTCCCTCAACCTTGCTCTCGAAACACACCTGCCGCCTGGACTCAGTCAGGCTGTTATGGGCGCAGGAAATGCCCTGACCTCGGAAGTGGCTAAGCTGACCCAAGTACCCGCCTTAGCCGGTGTCAGCTTGGTTCCCAAGGATCAAGCCGGTAGGGCGATTGTGTACTTTTTGGTAGGTGGACTATTGTCTAAGCCAAGCTTTGCCTTGGACTCCAAACGCATGGCATCGGAAGCTGGAGCCGGTGCTAAGAATGCCCTGACAGATGCTTTTAACAAAAAGAAGGATGAACTCAAAGCCAGGGTGGAGGCGGAAAAGGCTAAACTAGAAGGCGAAGCCAAGGCTAGGCTGGATGCAGAAAAGCAAAAACTCCAGCAACAGGCGGATGAACAGAAAGCGAAAGTCCTCGATGAGGGCAAAAAGCAGGGAAAGAAAGTTCTGAAGGGCTTGGGCTTCTAGAAGCGCTTGGGTTCTAAGGTGTTTTACCTTGGCCCTGAAACTTAAAGAAGCAGGCTGCCAATGGCGGGGCAGTCAATTCCAGCGAGTGGGCAAAGTTGTGCATAGGCGAAGTCGCCGTGCGTTTGCCACCTAGGTTTCCCACGTTTCCACCGCCGTATACCAACGAATCGCTATTGAAGATTTCATGGTAGAAGCCCTCCAATGGGACGCCTACGCGGTAATTATGCCTTGGGACGGGACTAAAATTGAATAAGCACAAAATCAATTCCTGAAGTTCTTCCCCGTCACGGTGCTCACCTTTGCGCAAGAAGGAAACAATATTGTTCTCCTGGTCCTGAAAATCTACCCATTGAAATCCTGCATAGGAAGAGTCCAGTTCATACAGCGCCGGCTCCTGGCGATATACCGTGTTCAAATCCCGAACTAGAGCCTGTAAGCCTTTATGGCGGTCTTGCTGGAGCAGATGCCAGTCCAGGGAGACGCCAGGATTCCATTCCGCGTACTGACCAAATTCCAATCCCATAAAATGCAGCTTCTTACCCGGGTGCGCGAAGAGATAAGCAAATGCAGACCGCACGTTGGCAAATTTCTGCCATTCGTCACCGGGCATTTTATTAGGTAGGGATCCTTTACCATGTACCACTTCGTCATGCGAAAGGACCAGTGCAAAGCGTTCCGAAAAGGCGTAGGACATTTCAAAGGTCAACAAATTTTGATGATAGCGTCTGTATAGCGGATCCTTGGCCAAATAGGCCAGGATGTCGTTCATCCAGCCCAAGCTCCATTTATAGTGAAATCCCAGCCCTCCTTTATCAAGGTCGTGCGTGACGCCAGGAAAGGCGGAACTTTCTTCGGCAATCATGAGTCGATGGGGAAAATGTTTTAGGATCATCGAGTTCAAATGCTTTAGGAATTCCACCGCTTCATGGTTGATATTGCTGCCGTCCGGATTGGGAATCCAAGCGCCGTTTTCCCGCGCGTAATCGAGATAAAGCATGGAAGCAACCGCATCTACGCGCAGTCCGTCGATATGAAACTCTTCCATCCAATACAGGGCATTGGCGATGAGGAAATTGCTGACCTCATGCCGACTGTAATTAAAAATGCGCGTGCCCCATTGAGGATGGCTTCCTTTGCGCGGGTCTTCATGCGCATACAATTGCGTGCCGTCAAAGAAATCCAGCCCGTGCTCGTCGGAA
>JAYUHW010000085.1:0-4014 GCA_043766615.1 Fibrobacteria bacterium
CAAGAACTATCCCGCCTACGCGCAGGACCTTGCATCGCTGGCGGCGTAAGGAGTGGATTTATTTTACGGTGGAAGCGCCGTAGAATTTTGCAACTTTATAGGTAAGGTATCTGGGATTTATAAAATGACGGAGGAATTTTGAAATTTGATGTTTTAAAAATCATTCCCATCGACCTTTTGCCGGCATACAAAGCCGCCATACCCAAGGATCTCAGGAAACGATTTAAGGCATTGCGGGAAAGCCCCCTTTCCACCCGAACCTTCAGCTTCTATACCTCTGTTTCCGCTATCGCCTCGTCGCGAATCGAAGGCGAACCGATGGCGGTGGACAGCTATATCAAGCACCGCATGTTGAAAATTGCCTATCTCCCCAATCTGGTGCAAAAGCCCAATGACCTTTATAAGGCGTATCAATACGCCCAGACCCATCCTCTGAATCGAAAAAACTTCCTGCAAGCCCATCAGCAACTCGCAGCCCATTTGTTGCCACGCAAATCCCTTGGAGTCCTAAGAAAAAATGAGATGGTAGTGATGGAACATCAAACCAATCGCATCCAATACGAAGCCGCGCCAGCGGATCAAGTCTCCATCCTGTTCGATTTGCTTTGGGGGGATATCAAACAGTTGGCGAGAATGGATTTGACCCTGGCCGAGACCTTTTTTATGGCCGCGGCCATCCATTTGGTTTTTGTCAATATCCATCCTTTTGAGGATGGCAATGGGCGGGTTGGAAGGCTGTTGGAAAAATGGTTTCTATCGGAGAAGTTGGGCCAGCAAGCGTGGTATTTGCAAAGCGAATACCATTATTATCAAAAGGTGGATCAGTACTATAAGAATCTGAATCGCATGGGGATTTTCTACCAGGACCTGGATTATTCCAAGTCATTGCCCTTCTTGCTCATGCTGCCCGCCTCCTCAAAATTGAAATAACGGCGCGGCCAACATGAAAGCTAAAGACATCCAGATCAAACTGAAAGCCTTGGGATCTCCCGAGGTCAAAGCCATCGCGCTGCGCTTTTTCAAAACCGGTCCCGGGGACTATGGCGAAGGCGATCGCTTCCACGGCATCAAGGTTCCCGTTATCCGCAGAGTGGCGGGAGAATTCCGCGACCTTGCCTTTCCGGAGATCAAGCGTCTATTGGCTTCGCCCTTTCACGAGGATCGCTTCGCGGCCCTGGACATCATGGCGCGTCAATTCAAACGGGGTGACGAGGCCGCGCAGGATAAAATTTACCGGCTCTATATCGGCAGTGCGCGTTGGATCAACAATTGGGATTTGGTGGATGTTTCCGCGCCGCATATTCTGGGCGCCTATCTGGAGGAACGGGATCTGGCGCCTTTGTATACACTTGCGCAATCCAAAAACCTGTGGGAACGACGCATGGCCATCGTCGCCACGTTGCGCTTTGTCCGCAAAAAGGATTCCACCGATGCGCTGCGCATCGCGAAGCTGTTACTGTCCGCCCCTGAAGATCTGCTGCACAAGGCCGTGGGCTGGGTACTGCGGGAGGTGGGCAAGCGCGATCGCCAAGCTGAGGAGGTTTTTCTGGCGCGCCATTACCGTACCATGCCGCGCACTATGCTGCGCTATGCCATCGAACATTTTCCCGAGCCGCGGCGGCAGGATTATCTCAAGGGTCGGGTGTGAATTTGCCCCCACCCCGATTCCTGGCCCTGGAAGCCGCCGACTTCCCCGCCCAAGCCATTGCCGCCTGGGATCCATCTAAACGCGGCAAGCCCTTTGTGGTCGTTGACCAGGATCCGGACAATCATAAAACCTACGTGATCGCATGCTCGCATGCGGCTCGGGCTCTGGGTTTGCGCGCAGGCATGCCCTTGACGGAGGCGCGGCGGCGCGCCAGGCGTGTGGATCCGGTGTTTCGTAATGTCGCCTGGGAGACTGCGCTATGCGAGGAACTGCGCAGCGTTTGTAATCTTTATACACCAGAGTTTGAGGTGCGCGCCGGCCATGTTATCCTGGATGTTACGGGAACACCGGCGGCACGGTCATTGTCTCTTGCGGTGTTGGCGAAAAAGTTGCATAGCGACGTGCTTCACGTCGCCGGCGTCGAAGACATGGCCGTGGGTGCGGCTGCAACACGGCTGATGGCCAGGGTGGTGGCGAGGTTGGCGTTGGAGCGAGGCGAGACCATGGGCCTGTGTCCGGAGGGCCGGGAGGAGGAAGTGTTGGGGCCTTTGGAGCCGGGCTGTCTTCCGGGTCTTTCACCGCAGTGCCGGGAAAGGATTCGTCGCTATGCGCTCACAAGTGTGGGGCAGATTCGCGCATTGGGACGACAGGCGTTGGAGACGCGTTTTGGCGCGGAGGGTAATAAGCTGTTCACCTTGGCATGTGGCCTCGATCTGGAAGAGATCAAATCCGTGCGGCAGGGCGTTAGTGCGGAAACGGTACTTGAGGAGGATATCAACGATGACGATGCGCTTAGTCGCAAGGTGCGACTCACGGCCGATAAGCTGGTCTTCCATCTGCGTAAGGGCGGACTGCAGGCGGAAAAGATGACGGTGGCCATTCGCTACGCGGATGGCAAGGCCACGCGCAAAACCTTGACCGTTCCTCGCACCGATGAGTTCCGTATCCTGGCGGATCGGGCAGTGGAAACGTTTCAGGTCTTGTACCAACGCCGCGTGGCCATTCGCTCCATTGCGCTCACGGTGCCGGCCCCAAAATCCGACACGGGTCAGCAGAATTTATTCGATTCGTCAGGGGATCGCCGGCAAAAGGCTTTGGGCGATGCACTTGCGAAAATCCGCAGCCGCTCGGGGTTTGGTAGCATTCTCAGTGGCGCGAACGTGGAAAGTGGTTAGCTTTGATTTTTCTGGAACGCACGTTGTAAACGCATGAAAAGCAGGAACTAAAATGGATTTCATCCCCCAAACCATTCAGGAAATCGAAAGTGCATCCGCAAAAGTATCCAGTGAATTTTCCGGAGTATCCGCTGTGGATATGGATACGAAGCCGGATGCCAACAGTTGGAGCATCAACGAATGCCTGGATCATATTATGCAGAGCAACAAATCCTATTTCGATACCTTGGATGCCATCGTGGCGGGAGAATATCGGCCGAATATTTGGACCAAGCTGCCACTGCTCCCCTCGTTTTGGGGCAAGATGATATATGGTGCATGCTCGCCGGATACACAGAAGAAAACCAAGACGTTTAAAGTTTGGTTGCCGGTCCGTTCCGACTATGGTCGGAATCTGACTCAGGAATTTCTAGTGGCGAATCAGACGTTTACCGGTAAGTTACGGGGGATAAAGGAAAAGGATTTGGACACGGTAATTATTTCCTCACCGGCCGGGGCCTTTATAACCTATTCACTGCGCATGGGAATAAAAATCCTGACAGTACATGAAGTCAGGCATTTCAACCAAGCCAAGCGGGTTAAGGACAATTTGGCCAGGGCATGAGCACCTATATCGCCTTGCTCCGTGGCATCAATGTCAGCGGCCAGAAAATAATACTGATGGCGGATCTCAAAAAGCTTTTTGAATCGCTGAAATTCACAGAAGTGAAGACCTTGATCCAAAGCGGCAATGTGGTTTTTAATAGTGCGAAAGGCCGGGATGAGGAATTGGGGACCGTGATTGAAAAAGCCATCACCAAGAAATATGGTTTTCAAGTTCCCGTGATCGTACGAAGCTTTGCAGAGCTGGAGGCCGTACTCAACGCCAATCCCTTCCGGAAGCTCAAGTTGCTGGAAAAGGAAAGGGTTTACATCTCCTTTTTATCGGACGCACCTGCTCCGACTGGCATAAAGAAATTGGAAAGCCTTAGCTCGAAAGTAGACGAGGTCCGGGTCCTCAAACGCGAAGTGTATCTCCTATGCCGAGGCGGATACGGGAAAACCCAATTTTCCAATGCCCTTGTGGAAAAATGTCTGGTCGTGAAATCAACCACCCGCAACTTGGAAACAACGCAAAAACTTTTGGACCTAGCCACAGCTTAAATAGTATACATTTGGGCAGTATGCAAGCCCAGACCAAGTGGAAGTCCA
>JAYUHW010000086.1:0-7118 GCA_043766615.1 Fibrobacteria bacterium
GCCGAAGGCGGTCGACTCGGTCTTCCTCTGCTTGGCAAAAGTTTGATAGGAGTCCGTCCTGAAAGCTGGAAGGTCACGTCCGATCCTACGGGACCAGCCATTGTATCCATGATAGAACATCTTGGCTCTAAAATAGTGCTGATGCTGAATGTAGAAGGCGTGATGCTAAGAGTGGCCGTATCGCCGGGCCTCAGAGTGAAGCTCGGCGATCGATTTCGGCTGGGAGTGGATCCAGGGGATCTGGTACCACTCAATTTATAAATAGGGCTTCAGACACCATTTCACATTCTATGGAGGAAACTTTTTCAGCGTGTTGATTTTCTTAATCAAGTCCGCTTACCCAACCCGATTTTCTGTCCAAAAAACCGGGTCCACCTAAGTGCTTCACAGCAGAACTTATTTAACCAGTACCCTAAAAGAATGGCCTCCAGTGGCTTCCTTAAACCTTACAAAGTAGAACCCGGATTTCAATCCGTTCAAGTCAAACGTCTGTGAGCCTTGGCCAGATTTTGCTAATGCCGTTACCCCATTTATATCCGTGACCTGCAGTGAAAAGCTCTTTAGATTACGGACTACTAACTGATTTTCAGAAAACGCAACCGAACTGGCTTTTAATGCCAACTCTTTTTCTGCCAGATTCACGGGATTGTATTTTCCATTGAGATATTCCATCCATGCCCAAGTTGCTTTTTGCAACCAGCCACCGGTAAAATCCTCCGGCCCATGCCCGAGACATGTAAAAATGTACTGTCCAAGTCCAATCTGCCTGTGCCAGGTAAAATCATGAAGTGGAACACTAGGGAGTGCTGGCGCTGTCTGCATCATCGTCACGCCTTCGTGTCCTCTGGGATACGACGTTAGCGTATAAATTTCCGTATTGGAAATGTTCGGGTCCCCCAATGCATTATCCGTCCACATTTTTTGCAGTGCTGGTAATGTTTTCATTTCCGGGTCTTGCGTTAGCTTAAAGAGTCCATTACCGTGACCTTCAAACGTTCCACCGCTGTGCAGGTCAGCCCACCATTTCCAATAAAAATGATGATCAATAGAGGCGTGATAGCCAATGCCTTTGCCTCCTTTAGTAAAATAGTCGGCTACAAGGGTTTGGTATGCCACTGGAATGGATAGGTCGCCGATGTTCGCAAAAATGGCCACATCCATAGTTTTTAAGCTATCAAAGGCAGCCTTTTTTTTCGCATCGGTATTTGTCTGTTCTGAGATAGTCAAGGTAAACCCCTTAGTCGTGGCTAAATCGCTAAGGGTATTTTTAAATACATCGATAGCACCGGAATGTAGTATGGCGTCATGACCATAATTCACAAAAAGCGTCACTTTTTTGATTGTTGCGAATGTGGAAACGGTCGTCAGCGACAGAGCAGTGAACAGGATTATTTTGGCAGAGGTATTACGCATGATCCATCCTTCTTTCATAAATTAATCTCGGTTTTAAATGCTAAATACCACCCATCTTTATGCTGAAAGGCGGGTTCATCAGAGGGGTTTCCAAAGAAATTGTACAATCTAAGGAAATCATGCGCAACTTTGGCCGTGAAATTGACCCGATTATACATGGTTTTCTTCGCTGTCATGCTCCAGAACCACTCTCCGTTTTCATGTGATACTTGAGGCTTGTTAGTTTTTAGAAAGCCGCCTTGCCCATCACCTACCGGGATGCCGGAGGCATTTAGTGAGTCGACAAAAAAGTCGCTCGGCTTTTCTCTCCACTGTGGAAGCACGTACTCATAGGCAGCACGCACGTTGTTCATAAATTTATTTTTGTAATGCTCGGCCTCACCAGCAATCTCAAATCCTCCCGGCAAGGGCAGATTCATACCAAGCATTATGGGCATTCGCTCCGATCTTTTTTCATAATAGAAAGGGTAGTTCTTTACTCCTAGTAGAGTTACTTCGGAATAAAATGATACCCTCTCCAGGCTTTCTCCCAGGCTGAATGGCCTGACGGCTATGTGGCCCATGACTTTTTGACCTCGAAATGTGTAGTATGCTAACTGCGAGTTTGGCGTCCCATTATTTGCAGCAGTTACATATTCAACTGGAATACCCTTAGAAGTCAAATCGGGACGTGTCGCGGGATTGACTGTGGTGCCAATTCGGGCATCCCCCTCCTTCACGATCAATGTGTCGGAAAGTTCGAGACCGGGTTTATTCCATTCAGACTCGGCTAGTCGGCTACCATGTTCACTACCGCCCACATAGGCGTTCTTTCTTTTTTTCGGAGTGACCGCATCTTCATCCCAAGCGATCAAGTGAGAAAAAACCGCTCCAGCGCCCAGTTCAACTATGTCACCGATTTTATAGGAAGCCACAATACCGGGTGATAAGTCATAGTTTGGCTCTAGTGCGTGTTCGAAGAAACCAGTGACGTCAACGTTTAACTTATTCGCAAATAAGGAAAAATGGCCCAGCATACCTTGAGCATTATACCCGTTTCCATCGGTAAGTGTCCAGAAATTGCCAGTTAAGGATCCAGGATAAGTCCCGCCAGTAAAGAGATGGCCACCGAGGTTTTTGGCGCTCGAATAGGTATACTGAAAAGCTCCAAATTTTAAGGTGAGGAAAGGATCCCTGATATCACCCAGTTTGTGGGAGACATAAGCTTGGCCTAAGTTTGCACCCATTGATTGCATACGGGAAAAAGGGGAACCAGCCGTTAAGGGAAGGGAGTTCCAAGACATCATGGCCAGCAAGACTGAAACATCCGTCCTTTCCGCAATTGTTGCGCCCATGGATAAATAGCCACCAAATCGGCTATAAGGCTGATTTGAAATGGGTTCGCCTGTGGTGCCATAGGATTTGGTGGTATCCCCGTTTGCATCAATAACGCCCAAGTAGCTGAACGCACCGTAGTGAACCTGCTTAATTTCAATGGGGCCATCTTCAGCGACAGCCAAACTGGCTAGGGTGCTAATTGTTAACAAAGTCCATGCAGCCTTATTCATCGTCCACCTTCCTATTACTAAAAAATAGAACCTAAAACCTAACACTTTAATCTCAAAGGTACCGGACAATTTTAAGTGGGACTTGTCCACAGCTCGAAAATATGTCGTGTTAGTCGTAACCTAAATGAAATCCGGCTAAAATCGTGTAAACTTGCGGCGATTGCAGGTATATTTTCGGCCTCAAAAATTCGAAAATGTCTGACTTTCTAAATGCGATGTCCGCTTTCATGCTGAGGTTTGGGCATTTTAATGGTTCTGGCTACAAGCAATGACTAAATTGCTTTCCATTCAAACTTACCTCACCTCACCTTATCGAGGGCTACCATGCCTAAACACGCATTAATACTCGCCAAATCCTGTTTACTGCTAGCCGGATTGGTCGCAGGTGCGCTGGCACATGCCACGGGGTTGTCGAAAATCGACTTAACCTTGAGAGCTGACACTTTGGAATCCAGCGTGAGCGTCAATCGCGACGACCTGTTTTACGCCCTTGGCTTTGTGAGAACACCGAAACTAACCCAGGCCGATATTTCGGACATTTCCGACCGCATTGCCTTTTATTACCAAACCCGGCTCGTCCTTAAATTTGACGGTGTTGTTGCCGATAATATGCGGATTCTGGCTTGGCGCAAGCACGGCGAAGATCCGGCCCTTAAATTGGACAGCGCATCCCTTTTTGATACCACCATCGTGCTTAAATACGCTTGGCCGATACCGAAGGGAGCCAAAAGGCTCGAAGTCTCAGCCAAGTTATTCGCCGAAGTTCCCGTGCAACAACTCTCGCATGTTCGAATTTTTTATCGCGGTCAGGAAATCAGCCATCGTTTTTTGAACCTGGACAATTTGCTGTTTCAGCCCCTGGAGTCTGATTCCCTGGAGGCAGCTTATACTAAGGCAAGGCTGCCCCCTCCAGCCCCGGGAACCGCAGCAGCACAGGACTCCAAACCAGAAGAGTCCGTGGTGATCCGGTTCATAGGTTTAGGCTTTACGCATATTCTGCCCCAGGGCAAAGACCATATTCTATTTGTCCTGGGATTATTCTTTTTCTCCATTATGCTTCGGCCCCTACTGGTCCAAGTTACGGCTTTTACCTTGGCGCATTCTCTAACTTTAGGGCTATCGCTATTCAATGTCATCTCCTTGTCTTCAAAAGTTGTCGAACCGCTCATTGCCCTTTCTATTGCCGTGGTGGCCATAGAAAACATTTTTTTCCGAAAAATGCGGCCTTCGCGCTTTCTGATTGTTTTCGGTTTTGGGTTGATTCATGGACTGGGATTTGCCGGTGTTCTTAAAGAGCTAGGCCTACCGGAGGGTCAGTTTTTAAAAGTGTTAGTCAGTTTCAATGTGGGGGTGGAGCTGGGACAACTCACGGTCATTGCTGCGGCGGCAGCCCTAACGGCTTGGATGTGGAAAAAGCCCTGGTATTTAAAACGGGTGGTTATTCCCGCGAGCGCTTCGATTGCCGCAATAGGGCTGTTTTGGTTCATCCAAAGAATTTTGCTACTCCAGAGCTAGGTGCGGCCGAATTGTTCGAGAAATCTAAGTACTTGGCTAATTTGGCAGAAACTTGACCCCCATTTGTAATGGATTAGATTTATAATGATCAGTTAGGTACTAGACAACAACAAACCCGACCCTTTCCATCCGGGATAGGGCGGCAGACATTATGGAGGAACGCTAATGCTTAAGCCATCTCATCTAAAACCCTTTTTTATAGGCATTGCCCTTTTGGCACTTTGTGCGCCTAAGTTGAGTCAGGCTCAGCCAAAATTCAATTATTGGAAGCTTTGTGATACCTGCGCTTTCGCACCTGCGCTCTTATCCGGCACCGGATTGTATACCGATATCGCAAGCGCCACCAAAAAGCTTTTGCCCACCGCATACCGCTATGAAGTAAACACATCGCTTTGGAGCGACGACGCTAAGAAAACGCGTTGGGTGTTGCTCAACAAGTCTGCCAAGGCAATCGATTATTCCGATACCTCTGATTACTTTGGCTATCCCGATAGCACCGTCTTCATTGAACAATTGGCTATCGACACCATACCCGGAACCCCATCTTCACGGGTACTCTGGGAGACTCGCATACTTATCAACCAGAAGGAAGTCTTGGACGAAGTCAAAAAAACCATGACGGATCATTGGTACGGTTTCAGCTACAAATGGAACAGGGATCAAAAGGATGCACAACTGGTAGTTGCCGGTTATTCGGGGAAAAATGATTCCATCAAAATCTGGCCCAATGGATTATCTAAGGCTTCCCGCATGAAGAAATGGATCTTCCCTTCCTCTAATATGTGCGACCAATGCCATCGTTCCGATATGGGTTACAGCACTCCGGCCTTGCATGCGCGTTCCGTACTTGGATTCTTTACCGCCCAGCTCAATCGTCCCGCGCCGGATTCGGTAGGTATAAATCAGCTGGAATATCTCTTTTCGAAGGGCGTGCTGAAAGGCACCAAACCCGCCAACTGGAATGCCACCACAGTACCCAAATGGGCTCCAATCACAGATGCTACTGCTCCGCTTGAAACGCGTGCCCGTGCATACCTCGCAACCCAATGTTCGGGTTGCCATGGAACCAGAGGCAACGGCGTGGGTGCAGCTGCTATGTGCAATATCAACTTCGATTTCCACAATATGCCTGTCCTGGGAAAACCCATGGAGTTGCGTCACAGATATGCCAGCTCCCGTGGTTTGGACACAGTGGAGCCAAAATTTTATCCCAAAACCGACCTAAACAACAATCCTACCGGTATAGACGGAATTGAAATTATTCCCTCCTTAGTGGTTCCCGGTTACCCCCAAAAGTCCTTGGTGGTATTCCGCCAAGAGCAGAGAAACGAAGTTCCGGGTGATTTCGGCGGAAACTTCAATCAAATGCCACCATTGGGAACCTTTGAAGTGGATGTGACCGCCATGGACACCGTTAAGAAATGGATAAAGATGATCACCCCCATGGTGGCCCCTAACGAGATTAGAGCGGTCTTTCACCATAACCATCCCGGCCCAGATGCCTACCTGCAAGGCCGTCGTTTGCTGATCTCAAAAGCGGGAATTCAGATGAACGTGACGATGAGTTCGGTGAGTGGTCGTAAAGTGTCACTGCTCAGAACCAACGAAGGCGTATACACTGTCCCCATGGATGTACCCAAAGGATTGTATTTGATTCAAGTAGGGTCCACGTCCCTGCTTAGATATTTGCTCTAGACTTAGCCATTTTCGGCCGAGCGATTTAAAAGAGGAAAAGCAGGCTCGCTTTTCCTCGCTTGGCTTTCCCAGTATCCAAAGACCACATTCTACCTCCTCGACCCTAGCATGCTTGGAACGCCTGGGTTTTACCTGATGGATACCAAAAAGAATCGCCGGTCAAAAAAAAGGGAAACCCGGTTGAAACCGGATTTCCCCAACCAAAGCTGTTTTGAAAGAAATTACTTGGTCTTTTTTTCCGCCGCAGGAGTGGCGGGAGCGGTTGTCGCAGAAGTGGAACCGGCTTTGACGGCAGGAGCGGCAGTAGCTGCAGGGGTTCCGGTAGCATTGCTAAATGTCAAAACATACTGAATAACAGCCTCAATTTGCGCGGGCTTTAAAATAGCTTTCCAGCTAATCATTACTGGGGATAAACCCACGCTCTGGCCACCTTCCGTAACCACTTTACGAATGGTTTCGACAGGACGGGTTTTCATGTAAGCGGCATCGGTAAAGTTTCTGGGCTTTGGATTTAAGGCAGCGGCAGCGGCGCCGTCACCTTTTCCAGCAGCGCCATGGCACGCTAAACAGTTCGCTTCGTAAACCTTTTTACCCGCAGCAACTTGTTCTGCATGGCTAGGGGCGGCAGGGCCAGCGGCAAGGGCAACGGATGCCAAGGTGGAAAGGGTTAACGCACCGGGAATAATCGAGAGAAAACGCATATGCTATCCTTTTTTTGAATTCAAATGAACGTGGAAACCAGTCTGATTTATGATACGAAAATTCGAATGGCAAGCCTCGTTAAGAATTTTAACAAGGCTTTTCATTTTAGAAGAAAACGTGGAAGCGACCGATGATTTCGTCTTGATTGGCCGCTAGGTTTTGGGGAATCCCATCGTTTTTACGGTAGTAGATGCCTAATTGGAGGTATGGGTATATAAAGGGCTCAAAACCTACTCCCAATCGAGT
>JAYUHW010000087.1:0-4986 GCA_043766615.1 Fibrobacteria bacterium
AGTGTGCTGTGAAGGCCCGTTGAGAGCGAGTGGCGTTTCGCCGCGAAGCCTCTCAATGGAGCCTGAACAGCCGGACCAATCCAAAAAACCATGTGGGCGGAGCCCCGGAGCGCGGGTGGAAACCCGTGCGGAGTACCCTGGGCTTTGTTATACGCTGGTTTACCTCCCCATTTTCTTGGGGGGTGGGTTTGTATTTCTCTTCTCTTCGCGCACCATTTTTCTACTCGCATCGTGGGGTAGGGGCCCCGATCTTCAGATCAGTAGACCCATTTCTTCTTGAAGCATTGCGAAGTAGCCCGGTATATGGCCAAAGAACATTTGGGGGCATTTGACAAGGTTATTTCTTAAGGTAGGTCTTACTAACTTTTGTTATTCGCTTTTCTTCATTTGAATAGATTCGATTTAATACGTGATCCAAGATTTCATATGCATTTACTAAATCTAGGCTGTCTATTTTTTGACCATGACTGCCAGGATTCCCAATAATTTTAAGCGCCATTAAATGAGTTTTCTCGGGATCAAATTTTTTGTCCAGCTTCTCAATTCTATGGTGGAGAGGAATAAATTTTTTGCTTTTGGTATATCTCGGAATTTTAAGCTCTGTCAATATGAGCTCAACGCAGTTACGAATCTTGTTTGCGCATGATTCAGGTTCATTCCAATAGAGACGAAAGGATGCGCCTAATTCAAATTGAATATTTCTAGGATATGCTGGAAGGATATGAATCAGTCGAAGCGGTGGGTTAAAATATAGTGGCGTGACAACATCAAAATAGTTTAATCCTGATCCGGTTCCATCGCTATCCATTATTACTTCCACACTAACAGAGTAGTCACCAATGAAGGTTACGCTTTCTGAGCATTTCTTTCTATTGCAAACAAGAGTTCCAAGTGCAATACCCTTTATATATTCTGGATCCCATCCCATTTCTTTATGTTGACTTTTGCTTTCGTTTGATTCCAATTCTTTTATTTTTGGATCACCGAGTAGCCCTATATT
Organism: Fibrobacteria bacterium; assembly: GCA_043766615.1. GTDB lineage: Bacteria > Fibrobacterota > Fibrobacteria > UBA11236 > UBA11236 > Chersky-265. Next base: position 1,001 of record JAYUHW010000087.1, read on the forward strand.
GCAATACGGACAAGGCCAGTCTGGTATCGTCCAAGATTCGTCTTGGCCCTTGTGAATAGTTGCTTTGTTCTTAAATGCAGGGAGCATATATGCGTTCCTTTACGGTTTTCTTGCTAAGTCTAATTTTCTATGGACAAGAGAAATCGTACTCAATATATCCAATGCATCCTGTTCATTAATAGCCCAGTATATTTTTTCTCCATGAGCAGTAGGGTTTCTAAATAAACCAAATATTCCGACTAGCAAATTAACAAATCCTTTTTGTTCACCACGCTCTGTGTCGTTTGCCAAAGTATTAATGGCAAGCATTGGTATTCCAGAAGCGCCAAGACTAAAGGCTGCCGTCGTAAGTTCTGCACCATCGCTTTGAAGACCAGATAAATGGCGTATTTTATTGGCTATGCTTTTAGAGGCTTCCAACACAGCATGAAAGTGGTTTTCCTGGAGAAGTTCAGATTTGCAAAATTTAAGTACATCTTGATGAACATTTCTGGATAATAGGCTTTGCTTAAGCCTACTGGCCCTAGCTTCCGCTTCTGAGATGGTTTTGGCAGCATTAATCTTTCTTATTTTTCCGTCTTCTCCCAAATGTAGACCTTCGAATGACAAGGCGAGATTCAGCTCGCTTCTTTTCGATTCAAAATGGCTTTTATTATTTGCATGGGAAACAGGTGACATGGCCTTATGGATAAATGCAACTATATGATTGCTGTACCCTTTTTTGTTTTGCTCTTGGCCAAAAGCATTTGCTAGCCTTTTCCATTTGGTCATTGCAGGTTCAATATCAGGGATTTGACAGCCTTTTAAAATCTGTTCAATTTCATGGCCTTTTAGTCCAGTCTCGGTATCTGCCAAGACTTTTGCAACCGATGTAATAGTTTCTGGCCTAAGTGGTTTCAAAATATTCATCTTTTCAGGTTTTCCGTTCTTGTAATAATGTATTGAACGGAATCAGTATTTGCAATTCTCTTTCCGGTGCGCGTCTTATCTTCCGAAATTCGTAATTCCTTCTCTTTCCCACCCCCCAAAAAAATTCATCTCCATAAAATTGCCGGGCAAACTGTTAAGCTTGCCCTGCAACACTTGAGGTAAACTTGCGTATAACGTTGCCGAGGGTGACGTGGTTTTTTGGATGAGGGCCGAAACGCGAGGAGGTGAACGCAGTGGGGCGTAAGCCCCCGGAGTGAACCCCCGCAGCGTGCTGTGAAAACCCCTTGAGAGCAAGCGACGTTTCGGCGCGTAGACTCGAAAGGGAGTTTGAACAGCCGGACCCATCCAAAAAACCATGTGGGCGAAGCCCCGAAGCGCGGGTGGAAACCCGCGCGGAGCACCCTGGGGCTGTGTTATACGCTAGTTTTACCTCGCAATTTTCTTGGGGGGTGGGTTTGTATTTCTCTTCTCTTCGCGCACCGGTTTTGTATTCGCATTGTGGGGTTGGGGCCCCGCTCTTTCGTAATTAGGTAATTACTTTCTTGAGGCATGGCGAAGCGCCTTAGCGTTTTGCCATGCGCACGTTTATACGTAATTTGGTTTGGATTTATGCTTTGTTTGTTTGCCTCGATTTTACTTTTTTGCCCGCCTTTCGAGTGCAAATCGAGAACTGCTCCTTTTGACTTCCTCATCGTCGTCAATATGAGTTACCGATTGCATTCTTTCTGCAAAAGAATCTTGAATGATCTTGAACATATTAGTGAAAATAGTAATGGATACTACCTCGTTCTTAGACTGATGTTCCTTGACATAATTGTATAGTTTGTCACGTTCCTTGTTTTTAATTCCTTCGGAGACAAAGAAATAGTCTTCAATTAGTTTCGACACTAGGTCTTGGATTTCTTTCGAGAGAAAAGTACAGTTTACGGTATGGGCGAACTCATTTCGAATTTTTTTAAATATTCGAATCACGCCAAGCTCGCGCTTATCGATTAAGGTAATAAGATATGCCAATTGAATGCGAGCGCCAAAAGAGCCGATAGCCGCACGACCATCCCCGTTCATCCCTAAAATACTTTCGGATTCCTCTTTGTCATTTCGTAATTTTCTTTCAATAAGGTGAGCTAGTCCAATGTCTAATACGGCGGCGGCCACAATTGCTAATTCCCTTCCAGTAAGACTATTATATTTTTTGGCGAACGACTCATTGTTGCCATATATTTCAGAAACCCAATCTTCCATTTTCCTTTTTGATTTCTTTGCCATTTTTCCTTTTTTTTCTCGGACACTTTTAAATTTGATCTATAATTTTGGAAATGAATCCCATTTTTTCTCGAATCTATTTCGATGTCCCGGATGCGGTAGAACCACCGAGGAAGATTGATGCACCAATTAGGTAACCACAGTCGTACCAAAACCCAGAATTCGGGAAAGAGTAAATTCTAATATCCGAGAACATACTAGCGATAAAGCTGAACAATATCGTAAAACCATGAAAGAATCCCATGAAAAATCCGGGAGGATCAAAACTATCGGGCCTAGGTTGGTGCGCACAACCCAGTAAATAAATTGACAAACCAAATGCAAAGACGATCCATTTTGTATTTCGAAAATATTTTTTCATATGCCTATTCTTTACTCTCTTTGTTTGTCCAAATAAAATGTATTGAACAGATACGGTATTTGCAATTCTCTTTCCGGTGCGCGTCTTATCTTCCGTAATTCTCTTCTCTTCCCCACCCCCCAAAAAATTATCTCCTCAAAAATTGCCGGACGAGCTGATAAGCTCGGTAGGCAACACTTCGAGGTAAAATTGCGTATAACGTTAGCCCATGGAGAAGTTGGCTCTGGGGCCATGCGCGCTTTGCGAGGACGCGCGCGGAGTGGGTCGTAAGTGCCCCGGAGCGCGCGCCCTCAGCAAGCAATGAGGACAAGCCGAGGCAAACTGACGTAGCCTACTGTAATAAATTTCAGAGAAAGTCAGTGCAGCAGAGGCTTAGTCCGAATTGCCGCGCAGGCCCCAGAGTCAATTTGGGGCGGGCGGTACGCCCAGCCCTCCATGGGACTTGTTGAATGCGCCGAAGGCCAAGCGCCGGTACGGCGCGCAGAGTGCCCCGCGCTCGAAGAGAAGAATGGATTCATTTGTATTTCCGCCCGCCCGCTCTTTGTTTTGGTTTTTCCCGCCCGCCTTTTTCATCAGAGAAGTAAACCGAAAAATACTCGTTTTATTTTCTATTACTGTTTTTACCGATGCGCAAAGTGCGAAAGCATTTTGCGCAACTAACGTTGTGGGCCTATTGCTGTATTAATTTTTCCTGGTTGATAACTATCCAGATTCAAATCCCTCAGAGAATTCGTTCATAGTCCGATTTTCATTCCTTCGCCACTACGGTGTCGTAAAGTCCGTAATGGGTAAGACCCAAATGGCTCTCGATGCCCGTGTAGTGCAAAGAAGCATCTTCGTAGCGGCGAAACGCGAATACGGCCTGATTCATCTGCTCCGTGTTGAACACCTTGAGCCGCACGAGCAGATGAAAATCCTTCACCGTCAGACCTGTGACCGTCTCAAACAAGGCCGGCTCAATCTTAGTGATCACGTCTTGGAGCGTGTTTTCGCGGAAATCGGTCAGATACATGAACGCCGGGATTCGTGTCGCAAATTTAATGAGCTTCTCCTGAACCATTTTACGCTTCGACTTGTACTCCTTTTCCTCGTCGGTGAGTTCCTTCTTTTGCTTGTTGGTCAGTTCGCGATCTTTGGCCTTGTTTTTGAGAGCTTTAACCTTCTCGCTCTTGTTGATGATCGTTTCGATAATATTGTCACCTAGAGCACGCCAACCCTCGATGCGCTCCATGGCTGCCATCGCTTCTGGGCTGTCGAGAATTCGGCGCAGTGTGTCGTTATCCACATTAACTAGCAGGGCGCTCTCCCACTTGCGCGCAAGCAGTGTGGCCGAAGTCCCTGCCATCGCAATGTCGAGGATGCCACCCGCGTCAATTTGTGTCATGTTTGCGCCGTCAAAAGCCAGCACAGGGAGAAATGACACAAGTTCCTT
>JAYUHW010000088.1:0-4178 GCA_043766615.1 Fibrobacteria bacterium
AACAGTACAGGACTGGGCATCCTACTTCATTTCAGCAAGTCCGCAAAGGAAAAAAATGGCTGTTTCAAAATTGCCAACGTAAACGACAACGTATACGAAATTATCGAGATCATTGGCGCGAATACCTTGCTAGACATTTACGACAGTGTGGCTGACGCCATTGCCTCCTTGCAATCCAGAAAATAAGGTCGTTTCCCCATCCTCCGTCGACGCTGAATCCCCTTTCCCTGCCCTAGCCCAAGCCCTCCCCTCGGTAGGTGGGCTTTTTGCCTCCACTTTTACTAATTTGATCACCCTTTAGAGATGCTTTCTTTTTGAAGTAGCAAAGGATATGTATGAAGCGCATTTTATATTTCCTACCCCTGTTAACGCTCCTTGCCTGTGAGGGCAAACGTGCCGACCATAGCCGGGTTTTGGCGAAAATAGGTGGCACCAGCTATACTCAAAGCGACTTTGAGTTCATGCTGAATACCATGTCCATTGAGCGTCAAAATGAAATTCTGAAGGACCCGGAAGCCCGACGGAAGCAATTTAATTTGATGCTGAAACAAAAGCTGCAATCAATGGCTGCACAGAAATCCAAGCTCGGCAAAAACCCGAACTTGACTGGAAGACAAGACCTGATCGATAAGCGCCTTGTGACCCAGTATTATTTTCAGACCCATTTGGGTGAAAACGACGCTATTAAATTGGAGGATATAAAGGCTTACTATGCTGCGAACACCGCAAAATTCACTGGTGATTCTAGCAAGGTCAAACCATTTGAAGAAGTTCGCGCGAGTGTAGCCGATTCCCTAGTGCTTTCAAAAGCCCCTCTGGATTCCTTCTACCAGGCCAATGCACGGCGTTACCAACAAAAGGCCTATTGCGATCTCTCCTTTATCCAAGCCGCAAATAAAAAAACAGCAGATGCTGCGTCAAAGGAATTGGCCAAGGGTATGGCATTTGGGGATATCGTTAAAAAATATTCCACCCACGAAGCCAGTAAAAACAACAATGGTAAAGTTGGCCGGTTGACCAAAGGCGAAACCCTTTGGGAAATTGGAACAGGTCTAAATGTAGATAGCCTCTTTTTTAATGTCGCCACAAAACTAAAAATCGGTGAAGCTTCCAAGCCCATCAAACGGGACAGCGCCTTCGTAGTTGTCAAAGCCGATTCCTGCAAGGAGCAAACTACTCCTCTTCTCGCCGAAATTCGCAGTCAGGTTGCCGCAGACTATTTGAGTCAGTACAAAGCCAAACTCACTGAAGGTGCATTAACCAACCTTAAAATTAAATACGGAGTCAAGCTCGCTGGCGCAGACAATGTTGTTTCCCAAAGTGAACTTCAAAAGTATTTCGAAGGGCACAAAGATGCCTACATGACCTCGGAAACGTATGACCTATACGCCATTGAGTCTAAGAATAAAGACCTGCTTACTAAGCGCACAAAAGACGTTAAAGACTTGGAAGCATTTAAGAAACTGGCTGGCCAAATCACGGAAAACACCTGGGCAAAAGCAGAAATGGGCCATTTAGGGACGGTAAAGCGGGACCACAGCTTGCCTGCTGGAATTGGCATGCTACCAGCCCTTTTCAGCGCCATGGATAATCTGACCACAGGTATGGTTCCTGGACCGATTCAAAATCCAGATACCAAAAAATGGCATATTTTCTGGCTGGTCCAAAAATTTCCCAGACAGCAAAAAGAATTTGATCGCGTGCAAACACTAGTGAAGCAGGATTACAAATCAGAGAAGGTCACCACGGTTAAACTGGAAGACACCTTAGCTACCTATTCTCAGAACAAAGTCATCAGAGAAAAGGACGTCGATTTCCTACGCCAGGAAATTCCCGCTAATATGCAAGAGCGCTACACTCGCGAAAGCCTAGTCGATTTCATCCTCACTTGGGAACTGGCAACCTTAGAAGCCAAAACCCTGGCTCTCAATGACGACATTAAACTCCAAGCCCAGCGCGAAGAAAGCAATATGAATTATTGGGCGCAGATTTACCAGGATTCAATTATTTCCAAAAATGCTGGGATCGACACGGTCACCTTGAAGAAGACCTTCGAAGCAAACCGTGCCTTTTTTACCCGTGACACTTTAGATAAGGATTACCAAAAATTCGTACGGGATATTGCTGCCTACTTGGCCATAGATCCAAAGGAAATGGATATCGAGTATAGAACCAATCCAGAACGCTATCGCCGTGATACCGTGACTCTGTCATTTGAAGAATCCCGCTATGATGTGTTCGCAAACGTAAAAGGTGCTGCCTATGCAAAAGCAGAAGACCGCCTGATGGAAAGGCTTGAGCGGGAGTTCCAGGTAGTGGTCCTTGATCCCACCCTCCTTCCGGCCAAAATCAAAGCTCCACAAGAATCTTACAAACAGGCGCAAAATCTGCATTACGATCGCAAGCTGGATCCGGCTTTGGAGCTCTATCAACGCTTGCGAGATGAATTCCCCAAGGATGAGTCCTTGCAAGACTCCGTATGCTTTGGGATGGCCCAGATTTATATCGAGCAAGAAAAGTATCAGCAAGCCTTGTCGGAATATCGCAGACTGTCTTACCTGTTTCCAAAAAGTCCCAATAACTACAAAGCCATGTTCATGGTGGGTTTCATCCATGCAGAACACCTAAAAAATGATTCAGCGGCCGTACGCGCCTTTGAAAAAATGTTGGTGCAATATCCATCCAGTGATTTATCCGATGATGCCGATTGGATGATTCGCAATATTCGCAGCGGTGGCAAATTAATGCCGGTCCTGGAGGGCGATTCTACTTTCGTGGCAAAAGATTCCAGCGCAACTTCGGCTCCGGCGGCTGAAAAGTCCCAGCCAAATACCAAGGGTAAGACAAAGGGAAAAGACGAGGGCGGTAAATCAGCAGGCAAAAGCGAGTAATTTAGGGAGTTTTTGAACGAGTGCCTAAAAAAACCCTGTTGTAAGATTATGTCACGGCCGCTTATTTAGCGGCCGTTTTTCAATTGCCCAGTGCTAAGATCAAGGTGTCGCCTCTCCCGTTGGAAGGCGCACCGGGGTCAGCATCATGAACGCACTCTCTCCCTCAAAAGTCGCGAAACCTTTCCGGGCCATTTATAAATGGCTGGATAATGATGCGCCGCAGGGAATAACCTTCGGTCCCGAAGACCGAAAAATAAGCCACCTTCGCCTTGCACCTTTTTGGGCACTCCATCTAATATGTTTCGGCGTATTTTTTGTCGGGTACAGTCCTGCTGCGATAACCGTCGCCGTGCTCCTATACTTTGTGCGCATGCACGCCATTACGGGTTGGTACCACCGCTATTTCTCACACCGCACGTTCAAAACAGGTCGGGTGATGCAATTCATTTTTGCCTTCATAGGCAATAGTGCCGCCCAGCGCGGGGCGTTGCATTGGGCATCCCACCATCGGGATCATCACCGCTATTCGGATCAACCGCAAGATCCCCACTCCCCTATACAGCATGGTTTCTGGATCAGTCACACCCTCTGGTTTTCCAAACGTGAAAATTCTACTGCCCAAAGCAGAAAGCTGAAAGACTTTGCTGCATTTCCCGAACTGATGTTCATTGACCGCTTTGACTTTGTAGCGCCCGTCTGCCTAGGCCTGGCATTATTCTTCTTTGGTAAAACCTTGCATCGATTCGCCCCAGGCCTGCACACCAGCGGAGCACAAATGGTTATTTGGGGATTCTTTATTTCCACCATATTCCTTTACCACGGTACATTCTCGATCAATTCCTTTGGGCATATAATTGGGCGAAAACGTTTCGAGACAGGTGATGAAAGTAAAAACAGCCTGATTCTTGCTCTAATAACCTTGGGTGAAGGCTGGCATAACAATCATCACCATTATGCCAACTCAGTTCGGCAGGGTTTCCGTTGGTATGAAATCGACATTTCATATTACATCCTTCTGGGATTTTCAAAAATCGGGCTGGTATGGAATTTGAAACCCGTTCCCAAACAATACCTCAGCGACCTTGAAACACCCCTGCCTAATACAATCACAATCTCGACCAATCAACATCTGCCATTAAATGATGCTCCCTTCAAAAAAGCAGCGTAGCTTTTACAAAAGCAAAGTTCGGTGCAAAATCCGGTCAAAGTGACCGGGCGATCCGGTCCAAACTGACCGACAGCCTCCCTCGTCATAGCCGGTCATCATGGACCGGATTTCAACCGTTT
>JAYUHW010000089.1:0-2001 GCA_043766615.1 Fibrobacteria bacterium
ATATTTTTTATCCGTGAACGCCTGGGCATAATTCGCCACGGAAAATCCCGCAGGCCATGGCTCCGAAGTAACACCAGGAAGCGCGGTCCGCATCCGCAGCGCACCGTTGATATTTTCCGATGGAAAGGGATCCAATGGTTGGCTATTTTCCAGGGTTAGCGCAGGTCCAAAAGCACTGTCGTCCAATGCCTTTCCGAATCGTGCGAAAACGGTGACGGCCGCATTGCGGTGCCGACCTGTAGAAGTAATGTCCAGATAGGCCCTGGTGCGATCCACGGTTACGGTGGGTTTTTCGGAAGTTGTGTCCAGGTGGAATTGAAACAAGTCTTTTGTTGACTTTTGAGAGTCAAAAGCATCCTCGGCAAGCGCTACTTTGTTGGAGTCTTGGCTCGGTTCGGTCGAATCGGAAAATCGTTCGAGGTAGAGTTGAAAGGCAATGCCGGATTCCGCGGAATAAGTAGCCTGGGTGACTTCATTTTCACGTGCCCACGGCCTAATGTCTGCGCGATTTTGCTCCAGAGCGAGAGAAACCACAATGCCCAATCCTGCCAGCACCACGAGTACAGTCAAGAGGGCCGCACCGGTTTCCGAATTTCCCCGGTTCATGGTTCCTGTTGGAGCTCAAATTTTCCAGCTCTATCTTTAAGCACGACTTTATTGGACTCAATCGAGACCACCGTAGCAGAGTCCAACTGCTCCCCCACTTTGACGATGTGCTTTTGCCCGGTCGGATCCTGAATGGTGGCTACTTGATTGCCAACTGTACCTTTCAGGACATACTTACGAATCGGCGGAACGCCCTTTGAGAGCGTATGCGAGGGCTTTATCGCCGAAACAAGATCACGTGGAGAACGGAAAGGGCTTTTAGTTGTGGCCAAGGTATCCTGAGCAGGGGAACTGGACGTGTCGATAAGCGAATCAAAATGGCGCTCCGATTGAATAAAGGCTAAAAGGCTGTCCGGTGCATGTAGTTCGGATTGGGTATCGATAATGCGATGGGAAAGCTTTGGAAAATGTCTGAAAAAGTACGCGACCCCAAAATAAAGGATCAAAATTGCAGGTAAAATCGGCCAAGACCGAAGAAGTTTTAGGCTCACTGCAATTCACCTGGTTTGCGATCGAATTCATAAAGGACTAAATGGGTTTCCAGCCTGCTGTCTGCCCTTTCCCCGTTCTGTCTCAGCAGCATCTCCTCCAAGAAAATATCGGGATGATGAAGCCGTAAGGTATTGAAAAACTCTACCAGATCGGTATACCGGGCATACCCCTCGACTTGCACTTTGAGCATGCGAAGCGATTCGGCACGGCTGAGAATGGGTGTGGTCTTGGTGATTTCCATTCCAGTATGTTGGGCCAAACTTCGAATCCGATCAATGCTCGTCTGGATGCTGCTGTCTAAAGTCAAAGCCGATTCCCGGACAGACTTAAAATCCTTGAGCAGTTTGACATCTCCTTCCAGAGCTCGTTGCGTAGAATCAAACCAGCCCGCCTCATAAATATTTTGCTGCAGTTCAGTAATCTTAACCTTGGTTGCCATCAGATGTTCAGCCAGAGGAATAACAACAAGGTTGGCAAAGCCTGTTAAAATAATACACGGAACCAGCCAGGCTGCAATACGCCAGCGAACTTCCCAAATGTGATTCAACCCAGCCTCTTGCATCAGTGGCGAACCAATTGTCCGGTTACGTGGAACACGACCACTCCGCTGGTCAAATCTTTTCGTTGTTCGGAAAGAGTCACAGTTGAGAAAAACGCCGAGGCGGACAATTTGCGTTGAATGCTTTGCACTTTGTCCCAATCCTTTACCCAGGAACGGAAGGTCAATTCGAGATGGCCATCCGGCTTCCGTACAACTGTCAACCCATCCATGCCTGCCTCATTCGGAAGTGCTTTGGCAATTTCCGCAAACACGGCTGCCCAATTCATCGGTCTATTCCATACGGGTTTCAGGCTTTGCAGGTCTTTTTCCAAATTGGTTTTTTCCCGTTTCAATTCACTTAT
>JAYUHW010000090.1:0-6510 GCA_043766615.1 Fibrobacteria bacterium
ACTGGTCTCGGACGTACCAAATCGGAAATAATTGAAGGAGACCATGGACAGGTTCACGCCGTTCAACATCACTTCAATAGAAAGAAGAATCATGATGAGGCTGCGACGATGAAACACGCCATAACTGCCAATGAGGACCAGCAATAAAGACAGGGCCAGGCAATTGGGAAGGGTGAAAAGGGTAAGGTTCATGTAGACCCTTTGCGCCGGGAGAAATTAAGGGCCGCGATAATGCCTACGAGGATAAGAAAAGAAATCAGTTCAAAAGAAACGGTGAGTGGATTGTGGGAAGGATCTTTAAATAGGAGATCGGCGATGGAGGTTAAATCCCCGAACCCGGGTTTGGAAACCGGCGCTACCGAAACCAAGGCCGCGGCATGATAAACCCGAGGAATCAAGAGTACACCCAGCCCCCCCAGTATGACGAGACCCATGAGGGCGGAAGTCCAGGTAGGATGCACGTTATCCCCACCGGTTGCGGGTGATTCTCCGCCTCTGGGTGAAGGGTTGATCATCATTAAAACAAAGGTAAAGAGCATCATGATAGCACCGGCATAAACCAGGATTTGCAAAACGCCCACAAAGGAAGCCTGTAAAAGGAGATAAACCAGCGAAGTGGGTAAAAAAGAGGCAATAAGTAGCATGGTCGCATGCACTGGGTTTTTAACCAAAACCACGGCAAGGGAAGCCAACAGAATAGCGCCAGCCGATAGGCCAAAGGCGATTTCGACAAGGGGTGAAACTGGCAAAATTCCCTGACCTTATGTTTGTAGCAAAACTTGAGGAAGCCTCAGCGGCCACCTACAGGTACACTCGAGTTAACGTAAAAGCTTGATTTTAACGTAATTTTAGAAAGATTGCCAGATATTATAAAGAGGGGCTCCGGCCGGCATCACACCGACCAGAGCCTTGAACGCGCTACGGAGGACGAGTCCGATACGCGGGGTAGGCCTATAACATACCTTCGGCCAAAAATGGATGCCGGGTCGTGCTCCTAGTTTTCGCTCTCAAATTGAGAGCATCAACCCGCAATTCTTAAGGCTTCTCCAAAGGCTGGGTGTTATCTTAGGAATTCAATATGAGTCCAGAAGCGCCTGTAGTCACCAATTACCTTGATTTTCGCAGTTATTTGAAGGATTACTTCAGGTATCGCAAGTCCGTGCAGCCAGGATATTCCATGCGCACCTTTGCCCGCAATCCCTCCCTCGGAATTTCCAGCTCTGGATTCATGACAAATCTTTTGAAAGGCAGCCGCAATCTTACCCAACGGCAAAGGCTTCAATTTGTAAAGGCGTTGCACCTTGAGTCCAAAGCCGCCGAATATTTTGATTTCCTAGTCCAATTCAATCAGGCGAAATCGCTCGAGGAAAAAAATCATTTCTTCGCTTACCTATCCAAACACCGCGGCTCCCAAGCAAAAATTTTATTGGAAAAACAGTATCAGTTTTTTGCCAACTGGCATCACAGTGTGATTTGGAATTATCTTGGGTTGGATAAGGCCGAGGCCACTCCGGCCCGCATAGCCAAACACCTTGCGGAAAACATGTCCACCGCAGATGTGGAGGAATCCTTGAACCTGCTTCTTGACATGGGGCTGATTAAAAAGAAAGCCAACGGGTTCGGCGTCACCGACCGTCATTTGGTAACGGACAAGGTTTTTACCGGACAAGTGGCGAAAGATTACCACAAAGAATTTCTACGGCTTGCAGCCGGAGCCTTGGATCAATTTCCAGCCGAGCAACGTCAATTCAATGTATTGGCTTTTTCGGTATCGAATAAAGGGTTCCTGGCCGTCAAACAACGCATCGATGCCTTTCTCCAAGAAGTGAGGGAAATCATCGACAGGGACGAGGCCATGAACCAGGTGAACATTCTAAACATTCAGCTTTTTCCAGGAGCACGGATTCCATGAAAAACCCGCACCTAGGCTGGTCTAAACTCACTTCTGCCTTAGCCTTGGTTTTTTTGGTTTTATTCTGTGGCGCTTATCTGGGAGGCTGCAACGAAGGCGGCACCAGCACGGAGGCAGGCAACCCAGGGTTAACTCTCAAGATACGTGGAACCAAAAACAATGCGCCCTATCATGGCTTTATTCAATTCTTTGCCGTGGGCGGCAATCCCAAGTTCTTCACTCCCCCACCCGACGATGGCTTTTCAAACCCGCAGGTAATCCTGGGGGAAGAAGAAATATCCACCATTGTTCTCAACACCACCAACGACTTCACTATCACACGCGCTATGCTAGCGAATCTGGTGAATACCAATCCAGTCCAGCCCCTTTTCAAACGTTCGCAATTAGGAGTACCAACATCCAACTTGCCGGATTTCAATATTGTCTTGATGGGATTTGATTCCACCGCAGGATGGCTTTCCAGTATCCGTTCTGATACCGTAACGGGTAGGTTTCACTATGCGGACTATACAGGAGGCGACACTTTGTTTATTGATGTTGCACCCGGCAAAGCATACCAAGGCACTATCGACACGATAGGCTTGCGCAGTCGTCCGTTGGGGCTCTTTGTTCCCGGAACACCATACTATGCCCATATCCAAGGCGACAGCTTCCACTTCCACGATATGCCTCCTGGAAAACTGCCCTTACGCCTTATTTCCGCGGATGGCTGGGTCAATGCCATGGAGGATTCACTGGGGGGAGTTTGGTCGCACCCTCTCAAACCTGGGATTAAACTGGACTTGCTCACTATGCCTGTGCCGAACCCGGTTCTCCCCCCACCTGCAGCGGAACCGGCGGGTCAGTTTGCCTTTACGGATTCAGTGACGGTTACTTTAACCAGCGAAGCGGGAGCGACTCTCTTCTATACCTTGAATGGTAGCACCCCGGTTTTTGGTTCGACTCGCTATACCAAACCCATTACCTTATACGGGAGCGCGACCATCACGGCGATCGCTTTCATGAAAGATCACAATCGCAGCCCGATATCGGTCAACAATTATGTCCTAGTCCCATATCCCCCCGTTGCCACGCCGGCAGGCACTCAGTTTAAAGATTCGCTCCTAGTCAGCCTATCCACTAAATCGGCGGCCGGGTCCATTTACATGACCTTTGATGGTTCCAACCCAAGCACCAAAAGCCAAAAATATTCAGCGCCTATAATGCTCAAACAAACCACTCGACTTAAAGCAATTACCATTGCCAATGGACTTGGCAACAGTCAGGTTTTGGACGAAAACTATGTTATGGTTCCTGGTCCCGCATTAGCCCCCTAAGGAGGCGGATCAGGGATAGTAGGATTCGATTTGGATGGCTTGCACTAGTGTGCCTACTTCCCTGTGGCATTTTTGCCCGCACTACTTTATCGGTTGGACCAGGAAAACTGTACGCTGTACCCAGCGCTGTGTCGTCGAGAATATTGAATTCTCCGGGGCCACGGTTCCGGATCAAAACGGCGCAGGCATCCGACAACAAGGGGACAACCTTACTGTCCGACACTGTTACTTTCACGGAAACGAAGATGGAATTTTAGGTGGCGGAGGCGTAGCCAGCGAAGTCTTGATCGAATATTCCGAATATCAAGAGTTTCACCTTGCGCTTCTGTTACAGCCACGAAGCGCGTATCGGCCATGAAGTGAAAAGCTGGGCGAATGCCAACTACATCCTTTACAACCGGATTCTCGACGGCTTGAATGGCACCGCCAGCTATTCTTTAGACTTACCCAACGGCGGAACCTCTTTTCTCATTGGTAATGTATTTCAGCAAGGTCCTCTTAGCGACAATTCTACGTTGGTTTCTTATGGGGCCGAGGGTCTTACCAACTCTCCCAACGATTTGTTTATCTACAACAACACCTTTGTTAATGATAGGTCCGGAGGTAATTTCGTACGGGTAGCTACCGGAACCCATATCGCGAAAATCGGAAACAATTTTTTTGTAGGTCCAGGTACACAGTTCACGGGTACTGCTGATACGGCAAACAATCTACTACTTCCCAGCGCGGAACCCGGATTCGTCAATCGCACTACATTCGATTACCACTTGTTGTCCACTTCACCCGCTATCGATAAAAGGGGGGGATTTCGATTCTGCGCAAGGATTCAGTCTGGTTCCCGCCTTTGAATTTTTATCGCTCGATGCAAGCAAGGCACGGACCGTTCGCGGAGCATTGGATTTGGGCGCATTTGAATTCAATTCTGGAAGCCCAGTCATCAAAAAAAAACAAAACTAGCCCGGCCAGGAATAAATATGCGGCGCTGTCGAATAACAGCCAACGAGGCAAATCGGTCTATATGCCCGCCCTCAAACAAGCTTCTTGCGAACAGCTCAATTTTATTTTGAGTGGAAAACATTTTCTGGATTCCCTTTAGAGTTTCGGTTTTCACAGTTGGGTACTTAAAGTTGGCGGAACGGAAAAAAATGTTTTGCCCAAAATCTACTTTTTCTCCGGGCTTGCCCCGTAAGAATGAAAGGGCTGCCAGTCAAATGCTTTTTGATCCAGGTCAGTAGTCTATTATTTCCTCCGAGAAATAAACGTCGGTTTTTCTGATCACATCATCACGCAAATTGGCCAAGCGGGTTCTATCTGAATCGTTCATAAAAGCGTCAAAATCTGTCCGATTAGAAATTCTCAAGATTTGAATTTCATCCGGAACATCAGTCTGGCTAAATTCCTTGGAAGGTTTATAGGCGACGACGACTTCCCCACCGTACTTTTTAAAAATATTGAGCGCAATTTTCTCATATTCTTTGAATTCGCCTCGGATTCCATTCCTACCGAAAAGCTTAACTGTTATATAAAGCATGTTATTTCCTGGTTTTCCTTTCCTTGGTCAAGATATTGTCCCCTGCCCTACTGTGGCAGCGCAATTTTGATGTAGAATTCTTCGTTCACATCCCGATTAAAGGAACCGACTATGTATATCATTTTTGATTGGTTCATACTTGAATACATCTCCTTTCGAAGCTCATTTTCGCCCAGGCACTTGGCCCGGAAAGATTTCCCATCGGGCTGGAGGTGGTCGGTTCGACTCGATTGTTATACGGCTTTTTTGCTCCCCGCACTTGGTACGTGGGAGGCATAATAGTCCAATAGATTGCGAATTATTTTTTGGTATTGAGTGTGGTTTTTGGTGGCTACCTTCTTGAAATAATCGATGCTCGATTCTTTTAAGTTGATGGTTACCTTCACATTTTTCTCTATTAAAACCAATTGGCTAGGTGAAGGCAGAAAGTCCTTCACGATTTCCAAGTCACCCATTGGCTCATCCGTATACTTAATTTTCTTTTTCATAAACCCTCTTACCTTTTCTCCAATATCCTGCACCAATTATCCGTATCCTATTGCTTCGGTAAGTGAACCGAACAGTTAAGATGCCCCCCTTCACTTTGCCAATGCAGTAAAAGTGCTTCTCATGGGTTGTGCTGTGGCTTTTATTCAGGGCGATAATTCTTTTCGGATCCAAAAACTCGAGCTGAGCATCTTCGAAAGCAATCCCGTGCATTTCCTGGTTTACCTCGTTTTTGTCCTCGTCCCATTCAAATGAATCCATCATATAATTATACATACCTTTATATGTATGGTGCAAAGCTTTTTTCCATTGATTTTGCTTATTTTGGTTAATTGTTGGCCAATTCTTAAGTTCAGCCCACGGCATTTTGCCTGAGTTACCAGCGGCCGCCGGCCACACGATTGGCCTGCTGTTTGAATCAGCGCTGACCTTCGGTAGCCTCTAAAGAGTTGGTTTTCATTTCCGGAGTTCTTTATCTCTTCATTTCCGGATTCTTCATTTCTTCAATTTCTTAGTCCGTATAACGTCCAAATGAACTGCGAGCACGGGCGGAGGCGTTCGGCTGGTAAGCCGAATGCCGGAGTGTCACCGGCGCGGGCCCTGCGTAAGCAAGGGACGTGAGTGCGATTGGCACGAACTATGGATAGTAGGTATCGAATCCAAACCTGGAGCCCTGACGAAGGGAATCCATCACCGACGAGACAAGGGCATGTACCCGCAAGGGTTTTATCCGCAAGGAAGTGGACCCGCAAAATGCGGGTTTGGTGGAAGTCATAGGTGGATATGTGTTCCCAACGCAAGTGAATCGTCGTAAAGCTAAATTGGTGGGTAAGTTGGTTCACAGCAGTGAAGCCCCGTTTTCGTCCGTACCCAATTTAATAGTGGCGAGGGGATACGTCATCGAATCCATAGTTCTTACCCAAGGCTCTCCCATGGACCCCAGCGCCCTCAAAAGGCGTTGGCAGTTATTGGAACGGAAGAACCAATGGCCATAATCCAGCGGGGAGGGAAGGTCCTTGCAGTGGAAAAGCGGCCCGTACAATTGGAACTGTTCGCAACAACAGCAGAAGCAAAGCCGGAAACGGCCAAGGCCAAAGGAAGAGGTACACCCAGTAAAGGTGCGCCAAAACCCAAGGTGCCGAAGGTTGCGAACACGACTTATCTGCACGGGTCCGCGGAAATGGAAAGGGTCTGCGCGGGGCTCAGTGCCTCGCTGGAGAAGGTGGTTTCGAACAAAGGAACCGCCGGTCCCGATCGTCAAAGTG
>JAYUHW010000091.1:0-3859 GCA_043766615.1 Fibrobacteria bacterium
GAGTGGCTCCCAAAAGGTTGGCGGGAGGAGGTGATGGAGGCTAGGAAATACTCAGTGCGGGGGGCTTAACGCCACCGCGAAAGCGGTTTTGTTCAACAAGCGCCAGTAGGGAACCCGCGGGCATGCTCCGCATTGCGGGTTCGCAAATGGGCTGCGAGGCTTGCCCGGCAATTCGGACTAAGTTTCCGCTGCACTAACTTTCGCTGAAGTCATTTTCGGAAGGCTCCGTTAGTTTGCCTCAACTTGTCCTCATTGCATGCTGTGAGTGCTCATTTCGGGGGCGGTAGTGCCCCACTTCATTCGCATCCTCGCATAGCGGGCATAGCCTCGCAGCCCACTTCCTACTGGCGCGAACGTTGTGTTCAATGGTGGTGCGATAAGAGAAATCGCCGCACGTCGTGTGCGGCGCGAATTACGTGAGGAGAAAACGCGCATGTAAAAGCAAAAGGCATGGATGAGTAAAAAGCGTCCTACTTGAATCGTTCAAAGAGGTGGACAAGTTTGATTGACCGCTAACACATTTGTTCGGCGTAAGCATTAACTGTCAGCAGTTGGCGCTCATTGCAATTGTAGGCGAAACGTCCGCAAGCCAATTTTCCTTTGAACAAGGATAAAAGGACCCATCTATATAATCTGAGGGGGCGGGGTACTTTGAACAGCCAGAACCCTATCGGAAAAGTAAAAGAGCCTTCTGCAAATTGGCGAAGAAATGACTACTCTCACCACAAGGTTATTGAAGAATAAATCAATTGACTAGGATAACGAGGTTTTCTGAATGGTATTGGCCTTAGGCATTTTTTAAATAGGGGCTTCTGCTTAAAAGAGGGGATTCGATTAAAACAAAAGTATGGAAGCCTTTATCGGTATTCAAAAAACCACTGCGTACCAGGTGTTCGTAGATGTGGATGAAGCTTATTCCAGTGAATATAACCCACCATTGAAATCGATGACTTTAATGCGAGTCAAATCTTTTTCGGAAGAAGTCACGGAAATAGTATCGGTCCGAACGCATACGCATTCCGAACCAACAGATCCGCTATAAACCCAATCGATCTTCACTGTGGAATCATTTTCAAAACCGGATTGCTCTCTGAATCCAACGCCGCAAGTGACCGTCACTGTCAATAATGCTGCCAAACTGTCTTTCGAGGAATAAAGGATTTTCCCGAACAGAGCCATGTTGACTTTTTCAGCAGTTTTAGCGCAATCGCCCAATCGTGATACAGCTGGTCCAGGGCCAGCTGTATCATTTCCGTTGCACGAAAACAGGCCCAAGGTCAGCAATAGGTATTTGTACATGCGTCACCCATTATTGAAAATAAAGTTGATCGAAATAGGGATAAATTTTGATATTATCATCATAACTTATCGCAAGGACGAAGGTAAAACCCGGGATAATCCAACTGGAATCCTCCGCTCCTGAGGGTATCCAGGAAAGAGTAAGGCTTTCCACTAAGCCTTTTTGAGGATTTTTTACGGACCCTTTCGAGCTACCTGACTCCAGAACTCCGTTGGATATGGCAGGAACATTAGCGATATAATCCTGAACACTTGCCTGGATCTCATCAAAATCTCTCTTTTTCTTATTTGCGTAGACTCGGTTCGTATCCTGATCGGATATGAAAGTTGGCCATTTTACTTGGACGGAAATAACCGTCGCAGCGACATCGAATGAGACCGAAGCATAGGAAACATTACCGCGTAGTACTCCGCCGCGGAAAATACGCCGATACCTAACAGTCAAATCGACTTGGGCGCCATTTAGGTAGTGAATCTCGTAGTTATCGTACTCGATTTGGCCCTGGAACTCCGATAAAACCTGTTCAGCAAGGTTTTTGTATTGCTCGATATTTTTCAGGAAATCGAAATTGGCATCCAATGGGATTTTGATATAAGGTGAAAGGGAGTCCCCTGCATCCTTCCGACTGATGCTCGTTTCCTTTCCATCCCAACTCGCCTTCTCTTCGAACTTGCCATAACTGCGCAATTTCGGAATCAACGATTTGACAATTCTGCCGGTAAGAGCGGGGTCGAAAACGGCTTTAAATGGAACGCATTTCGAAGCATTCCAATCATTCATGGATTCCAAGGACCCTTTTTCGTTCCCAGTCCGGAATGGCCCATCCTGGAGTGGATAGAGCAGATGCTTGTTCTCCAATCCCGATCGATGGACACTGAGTTTCGCTGCCTTTATTTCGCCTAACATGGTTGATACGTTCATGTCGAAATCGACAGGTATCTTTGTCATTCCGAAAGTGAAGAATCCTAGCAACGGAATAAAAAAGGACTTGCAAATCATTTCACTCACTCCTAGTTATATGAGGGCGTTCCATAGGTCACGTATTCATGGTTTAAAGTCTGCACAGGTACATCACCATTGAACATATTAGTGATGTATTCCGTCTTACCGATAAAGGTTTTTCCGTACCAGGGCCAATAGGTATTGTAAACAGTGGCTGGGGTTTCCCCGTACCCGCCCTGGACATAACGCGTATCCGAAATCGAATATCTCCACGCCATCCAAAGATCCTGTCCGTTCACCCAGCGATTTGCAAAATTATCGTACATATCCTCCGATCTGTGATGACTACAGGAAAAAACTCCGCAGTTGTATGTAATTAAATAAGCATAAGTGTTGGATTCGTGGCCGAATACCGCATGCAGGCCATTAAACATCGGAGCATAGACCGCAGCATTATGGTTTAGCAAGATTTCGCAGGCATCGTAAAAGACCCACCTTGTCCATCCTCCATAGGATTTCGAACCCGGTGCCAATGCATGTTGATCATAAGAAACCCATCCCGAACCGTCGCTATATCCATGACCTCCATAGAAAACCATTTCATAACCGGACATATTATTGGCTACAATTGATCCCAGGGACAATTGACTGTCTTTGTTGGCCTGTCTGGAGACCTGCACGCTGGGATAATGAGCGGACAATTGCGCTGTCAGCTGCCCCGCGAACCTGTCCCCATGAGTATGCGAGCGTGTGTAGCCCGGTATAGGAGGATTGTATGTTTCGATTGTATTAGTGTTTTGCCAAAGGTAACCAGGCACTCCATAGGTATTATTCCCGTTAGCATGAAGCGAGATGGAAAGAATTAATCCAGTTAGGACAAAAAAAAGGATAGATCGAATCATATTTTCCTCATTTCTATGAGACCTTGTCACTAAGTTAATATGAAAACAAAGATTTTTCTATTCAAAGTCACCAAAATTTACCGCAATTCCGACTTTTATCGAGGAGTATCCACCCCTTGAACTTAGGTAAATCGAAGCCCTTTTTCAATCCTAATCTCCCCAAATTCCTATTACAAAAGCAACCTTTTCCAGCAAAACTCTCCGTATTTATGGTAAATTCCCATTTTTTGCACACTCCAATATTCCACCACCAAATCGCCAAAATCCATTCTCCATTTAACCAAAAGCTTGCCTCACCCATCCCCTGCAAGGTTGCTCCCCTTTTCAATACGCCCATTCCTGGAGTTCTTCTCTCCACTCCAAATCTACTTCTTCCTTAGGCATCAAGGGAGAGACCGCGACGATGGAAACAATCACTTGGCAAGCACCTCCAAATAGGATGGTCTCAATCGTTCACCAAAACCAAATGCACACAATCGTTGGCATGGCGAAATGAGGTCACTTCGCCATGCGGTAAAGAGGATTAAGAATTCCAAACTAAGAGACCAGGAAAGATGGTAAAATGAAGAATGCGCGCGAAATAAAAAAGATTTCTTCGCAGTCCCGCGTTACCTCCCACGTCGTGTGCTCGGTAACCAACGCACCACCACTAGAACACAACTTTAAGGACATAGGCTGAAGTTTTGCCGCTCAGCCCAAAGCGGTCCCTCGGCAG
>JAYUHW010000092.1:0-3846 GCA_043766615.1 Fibrobacteria bacterium
ATTTATTTTAGGGCCCGTTCCAATTTCGATTCCATTGCATAAATTTCGGAAACGTTCGCTCCTGAAAGTATGCGAGTGTACAGGTTACTCACCTCGCGCCAATTGACAATATTCCACCACGATTCCACCCATTCAATTCTGCGATTTTGAGATTTCAAGTAGTAGGCGTGTTCCCATAAATCCAAGCAAAGGATAGGTTTGTCGCCTTTACTGAGGGGAGAACCATGGTTCTGAGTAGTTGATAAGATAAGCTTTCCGGTAGTGCCAACTGAAAGCCAAGTCCAGCCACTTCCAAAAAAATCCAGACTTAAAAAAGTGAACTTTTCTTTGAAGTTGTGAAAAGTGCCAAAGGTATTGGGAATCGCAAGCGCCAAATCCCCAAAAGTGTAGGCTTCATTTTTAGGCTCCATGGTGCGCCAAAGCAGACTGTGGTTGGCATGCCCGCCTCCATTATTGGCGATTCCGGTGCGTATTTCCTCGGGAAGAGAATAAAGGTCGGTTAGCAACTCTTCAACGGATTTGTTCGCCAACATTGGAAAAGGGCGCAGGATCTCATTCAATTTGGCAACGTACCCGGCGTGGTGTTTTCCATAATGGATTTCCAGAGTTTCTTTGTCATAAAAAGGCTCCAACGCATCCGTTGCATAGGGTAGAGGGTGAAGGACATAGGACATGAGGTCTCCTTGGATGGTGTTGACATTTAAACTAAAAAGGAGCATGCCGAGCACGCTCCATATACTGCCTATTTATCGATCGGCTTGGCGATGTGCTTCGACGAACCATAACCATTTGTCGACGCCACGGGAAACTTCTGTAAAAATATCCGCGGTATCATTGTCCTCCAATTTGGTGGCTTCAGTAATCGAGTGACGGACCATGGTTCCGAATTTTGCAATGGCGGCAACGGTAGCTTTGACATGATCCGTGCCATCACCGATGGAAAGCGGATACTCGTCCAATTTGGATCGCGCACTGGCAACGCGAATTGTTCCTTCAGCAATGCCACCCAATTGGACAATGCGTTCGGCAATGGTATCGCTATAGGCTTCAATGCCAGTGGACACCTTATCAAAAAGCTCATGTAAGGAAATGAAATTCGGCCCTTTTACATTCCAATGGGCTTGTTTCAATTGGATTTGCAGATCAATCACATCCGCCAACCGCTGGTTCAATAGGGCGTTGAGTTTGACTCTTAAAGCTTTGCTGATATCGTTTTTTGTTTCGTACATACATTCTCCATTTTAAATTGATATGAGTGAATAAAATTAAAACACCTTACTAGATCCAGATGCAGGGTTGCATTTGCGTTTTTCCGTTCCATTGCAGCATCAGAAAATAGACTCCGGACAATCCGTTCGAATGGAAAGGAAAATGGAAATTGCTACGCTATAAATAATTCCAAAAGGTATTTTCTCACCAAGGTTAGGCATATTTTTATTGTTTTCCACAAAGGCACCTGATTTAAGGTTGAGACCATTACAATATTATGCACTTAATATCTTTGTTTTAGGTGGCGCATGAAATAGGGTCTTACCCTACCACTAAAATTTCCGAGAAAAAAATGAAGTTCAAATCATTTTCATTAAGTGGGGTTAAGACCCCATAGGCTAGGGGCATTTTTCCATCTATATCCAAACCAGTGGAAAAGAAAAACCACAGTAGGTTTTTCCTATGCATAACATCACCTAATCCGAAAGATTCAAATGAAATATGAAAATCCTTTAAAACTTCCCCGCCTGGCTTCCTGTATGATAATTGTGGGGGCTATATTCGTCCCGCATATCAATGGACAAACGGACGTTGATCCTCCAGTAACAGCAAGAATTGAAGCGAATACGGATATCAATGTCACCGCACCGACCAATACCTTTTATGGTACGCGGGGCCTGAGCCAAACTTCTTCCGCTGAAGCCTTAGGCGAAGGACGCCTGATATTCGGTGTCTACGGATCCTGGTATCAACAGCAGAAAGATTTTACCGGCGGACCAAATAAGAATGCAAATATTTTTACGGGAATTGGTTCGATATCTCTCGGAGTAAATCGGCAAATTGATGTCTTCGCTTCCTTGGCCGGGTTCGGCTCTACCGATTATGCCAGTGATACCGCCGCTGGATTAGGTTCGGTAGGTGGCGGCATACAAGGCACGTTGCCATTCTCTCCCGAAATACCAGTAAGGATGGCCGCCCAAGTGGCGATTTACCAGGGTTTATCGAACAATTCGATTAATACCAATCATGCCGACGGGTACAACTATTTCGAAACTCGATCAGGTTTGGATTTTATGGCAAAACTGATTCAGACCTTGACGTTGGGTCATGAAAAAATGGGTTTAAAGTTGCATTTGAATGAGGGTATGCGGACATCTGCTGAATCAGGTACGGAAGCGCTTCTGCTCCTTGGTGCCGGTGCACAGTTCAATGTCACCGCCGCGTCCATTGGAATGGAAATTCATTCCCGGACCCCATTCAGAAAAATCGAAGTAGGTACGGATCCACTATGGATTTCCCCTTCCGTTCAATTCCGCACCCCTTTTGAAATCAACTTGACCTTGGGTGGGGACATTGCTTTGGCTGGCACTCGAGATGACGTTTCAGGTACGCGAGCACTGGAACCATACCGTATATTTGGTGGAATTGCCTTTACATTTGATACCGAATACGGAAAAAGAGCCGCGGCAAAAGCCAAGGAACAGAAGGAAACCAACGAAAGGCTGGCTCTCCAATCCAGAAATCGTGATTTAACAAATACCATATCCACAAATTCGCGAGAGGATTCGCTGGCCCGGATGCGCCAAAAATCAGAATCCGACTCCGCAGCCGCTGCTATGGCTGCCAAAGCTCGGCAGGATTCTTTGGCCATGGCTGGAAAATCTCAAAATGATTCCTTAGCCTTAGCGGAAGCGAAACGCAAACTCGAAGAAGAAAAATCCAAACGCAGCGATGCTGAAAAACAATTGCTTTCAACCGGATTGCTTTTACTTGATGCTGTTTATTTCGAGTCTGGAAAAACGGACATATCCATTAATTCCCAGCCCTATTTAAACATCATTGCCAAGATGCTCACCAAATATCCCAAACTTCAGATCGAGGTTTCCGGACATACCGACAACGTAGGTGGTGCGACTTTTAATATGGGCTTAAGTGAAGGCCGTTCTCAATCAGTAGCCGCCTATATGCTAACAGTTGCTCCAGGTCTCAAAGGGTCATTGACAGCCAAGGGCTATGGTCTGAACCAGCCCAAGGATGACAATAAAACTGCCGATGGACGCAAACACAACCGTCGTACGGAGCTACAAGTGCTGAATAAGGAAGTGCTTTCCGAGTACAACCGCTAGTCGATAAATCAAAACTTAAAAAAAGGAAAAAATCATGCTTTATACCATCGCAGTTGTTCTAATCGTCTTATGGATTCTCGGTTTGGTTTCTGCCTATACCATGGGTGGATTTATCCACATCTTGCTGGTTGTCGCAGTTGTCATTGTTCTGCTTCGTGTTATCAGCGGCAGGAAAGTTATATGACAACGTTATTGAAAATCTTGGAAATAAATGTGAACAAGGGTTCCACCAAGGATCAAACGGATGTGTCTGATTTGCAAACGATTGAAAGTTCTAAACCGGTTAAAGTGGCAAAACTTGTTGGCACCACTCTTACCATAGGTGCAGGTGTCACTGGCCTGTATTTGCTTTCGAGAATTGTTAAATCGGTTTTCAGATCCTTATTCCATTCAAATAAGAGCGACCTCGCTTCATAAAAGGATTGAATACATTGGCGCAAAGCAGGTTTTTCATCAGAACTCTCCAACCCTTTAACTGGATGAGGGCTATGGAACTCCTGCTTCTTATTTT
>JAYUHW010000093.1:0-1622 GCA_043766615.1 Fibrobacteria bacterium
GGGACATATGACTGTCTGGACCGTTTTTATCGTCTGCGGCATTATACGGCGTGCCCATCGAAGCGATGCTCCCAGGGATCCACGCACTTTTTTCCAGGCTGAAGTTGAGAACGCCGGTGGCGGTTTGCACCACCGATGCCACTTCCGCGTACCCGACAGCCCAGGCTTTGGCCGTGTCGATTGCAGCAGCAGTTATTTTTGGCATTTGAGCCGAAACATTTTTTGCATTCAAAACAGAAGTCAAATTTACAGGGCCTGTCGACGTATTAGAAAGAACCGGCATCTTAATCACACTGGTATATCTACCATGTTGTATTTTGAGAAAGTACAGACCCTTCGGTAGGCTATTGGAAAGATTATGCAAAGTATACTGCCCCTGCTTTAAAATGCCTTCGTATAGGGGCTTAATTCGTTCGCCATTTAAATTTTCTAGATGAACGGAAATTGGGCTAACTGAATTCGCGGTTATCCTCAACTCGTTATTTAGATATTGAAATAGGAAGCCTGTACCTGAAAAATTTCCATTGTTCTTTCGAATACCCAGCACCTGAATGCTGTAATGCCCATCCGCTCCCGTAATCGCTTCACCTGGAGAAATGGAAAGTTTCACTCGTGCGCCGCTGATGGGCGCTTTGGTTATGGCATCCGAAACTATTCCAGAGAGGGTTATGGATTGCCCCACTGTCAAGGCTGGTGAAAAAAACGGCAGGCTCCAGAGTAGAATCGTACACCACTGTTTCATTCGATCCCCCTGAGAAAGTTACATACGTTTAAAGTCTAGCATTTCCCAGCATTTAAAGGGATAAATCCACCCAAAGTCCGAAGGAGCGGGGTTGTCCAAAATGGGTGCTTCCAAAACTGGATTCAAACTTGTACAAGTACGGTGTATCTAAAACATTGAGGATGGCTGCATGCATTTCCAGTGCGGGTCCCGGAGTCGATTTTACTTGATAGGTAAGACCCAGATCAAACACGGCATGGGGGGCAACGGATTTGTCCGGCGAGCCCGGTTTTTCCGGTTCCAGAGAAAGCAAATCGATCACATTGTCAGCATAGCCACGTTGTTTCAGTTCGGCTCGAGACTGGGCCGCATCCAATCCAGAACCATCTTTGGCGACAAGATCAAATGGGAGTCCAGAGTCGAATCGCCCCCCCCAATTGAGCGCAAAACCCATTGGCAGTTGGTAGCGCAAGTTTACCACCCCCGTGGCAATTTGATTGTGTTCGGTGGGAAAGAAATCCTCGCCAGCGAAGGGATGTCCGTAATTATGGCCTTCCTCGCCGACTAATAATCCAGCAGCAATGGGCGAAGAACCGTCATCGGGTTTAAGGCCTAAAGAGGCGCAGCCACCCAAGGACAGGGTGCCAGAAAGTCTTTGCCATTCCCGTAAACGCAAACGAAGCTGACCTCCCGCTACCAGACCCCGCTTGAGGTTGATGGGAAAGATCAGACCTGAATTTCCGAGTTCGGCTTTAACCAGAAAATCACGAATGTATTTCCCGTAGACTCCTCCATCGAGAATCCAATACGGCCCCATCGATACATCCGAACCGAGATCAAAAACTATGGCACGCTCCGCGCCCACAGTAGCAGGTGTGTTACCTTGTTCGCTTCCGGACAG
>JAYUHW010000094.1:0-14328 GCA_043766615.1 Fibrobacteria bacterium
GCGGCGCATAAAAGGCCAATGCCAATACTGGCGCGTTTGGTATTTATGCGCTCAATGAAAAGGGCTGCCAAAATGGAAACGGCAGCTACAAAGGGAAACGTTTCATATAGCGAGGTCACTGGGGGGCGATGCATGATTAATATGCGGCTCACGATGCCGGCCACGTGCACGGCATACCCAGCTAGAAAGATGTAGACGGAAGCGAGATACAGCCAGCGTTTTCTAACCAGGAAGAATCCAAAAATTCCGAGAAGAGCTAGCCAGTAGGCGACCAACGACCAGAAAAAGGGTTCCCCTTTCTGATAGAGTATTTCCAGGGGAAAGCGCGTATGGGAAAGCGGCTCATAGGCCCGGTTTTCCATGGATCCCAAATAGTCCGTAATCCCTGCCTCAAATTCCGTTTGGTTGCCGCTTCGATAGCCAGAAACGACCCGAGACCAGTCGGTAAATTCACGGTGAAAGCTTTGGAGCTGATCTGGTTTGCCGAGGAGTTCGGACGGGCTTTGCCAAGTGACGCCACCCTCCGGGCCTGAGGCCGGAGCGGGTAAAATGCAAAAGGGTGAGGCGCGTAAATCTTGGGAACTGTAGTACATGGATTGGGAGAGGCCGATGATTTCCATTTCCATTTTTGTACGGTCTTCAGGACTGCGGTTTCCGATACCTTCCAGTACTTGAGCGATGATCTGCGCGCTCGACATCAAATCCCAGAAGCTGAACTCGGTTTGATCCGGGTTTAGGCCAAGCTTGGCTTTGGTTTCGGGAAGGTGCACGGTATACACGGCGCTGGGCAGGGCAAAGGAAAATGTTCTGGACAAATTGATGAACTCGAGCATATTGCCGAATATGCGCAGTTCTTCTTTTTGTATGAGGTCGCGCTTGTCTTCAGCGGTGGCATTAGCCTTTTCAGCGAGCTTCTCCAGTTTGGGCAGGGACTTTTCGAGCTGTCGAAAGGAGTAGCGGCGATGTTGTTCCGGTGCGATGCCCATGGCTTGCACCACTTCGGGATTATTAATGAGAAAGATGCGAAAGTCACCACTGGTTTCCGGAGCAAAAAGAATTTGGGCGATGATTTGCATGGCAGAAAAATGTTCGTACTGGGTCCGGCCGGAGAACTGCAGTAGGAGATGTCCGGCAAACGTGATCATCGGTTTGAGTCGGCCTTCATGGAGCACGGGTACCGATTCCAGAAGCTTGACTTTGGGCAAAGTTTGCGGAGGATGCGAGCCGGGTAATGGCAGTAGAGACCCGGCAGTGACGGGTTGTTCGGGGGTTGAATCGGGTGCACCGTTTGGCATCGGGTGATCCGCATGGGCGGCTTCATTTGCCGCAAATAGGGAATCGATGCGTTTGCTGTCTAAAAGTGCTTTCGCTGCCGCATGGGCCTTTGCGGCTTCTGAACTCGATTTTGTGTCCTCTCCCTGGACATTTTGGCGCGCGCCAATCAGCGCCATCACCACAACCAGGGTTAAAGCCAATGGCATTCTTGAAGTCGGGAAGAGGCGTAAGGAATTTCGTAAGCGCATTAGCGGGTTGCCTCCTTACGGATAAAGGGCACAAGCTTGATGAGAAAATGCAGCAAAAGTCCGCCGAAAACAATGAGGCTGGAAACGTAGGGAAGGACACGTCCGGGATTGGTCACCACGGCGAATGTTGATTTTTCAATCATGCCCGGTGCCTGCGCATAGGAGGCTTGGAAAAAAGTATACCCTCCATATCGCAAGGGATTGTTCATCCAGATTTTTACAGGTCGCGAGGCTGTACCCGAATGGCCGCCACCTTCATTGAGATCCGCATAACTTTCGAAACTGCTGGCTATGTCCGTGCCTGGATGAACGTTTTTTACAAAGTCCGTAAGCTTAAGGGAAAAGGGTAGGGGATAGTGGCGAAGGCGGAGCATCATCGAAACCCTTTTTCCGTCCAACGTCAATTGTAAGGGCTGTTGTTCCTGGCCATATAACAGAATGTCGAGGGGCGGTTTGTCCTTTTCAGTCAACACCAGAGTAATACCGGGTGCATTCTGCGTGACTTCTTTTTCCGGCTTCCGGGACTGCAGCATTCCGATTGCGGAGGGATTGATAAATTTAGGACCACCAGTAGCCTTGGTGGTAAAGGCGTCGCAATTCTGGTAGTAGGCCGTTATATGCATACGCGAATGGTAGGGGAGAATATCCAAGGTGGCGCCTTGGCGCAGAAAAGTGTCCTCATACGCCAGCACCACATTGGTGTCGCCGTGCTCTTCCCAAAATGCAAGTTCATATTCATGATAGGCGGTGGTAAAATGCCCGGTTTCGCCTTCTGCCAAGGTTAACTGTGATTCCACTGCCATGATTTGGGTGATAAATCCGCCAATCAGCAATGTCAAAATGCCGATATGGGAAATCCAAAGGCCAAACTTGGACCATTTCAAAGGAAGCACAAAACCCATTGTCACGATCAACTGTATCGACAGAACCCATAGGACCAGGCTCGCGGCAGGAAGCGGGAAATAACCACCGACGAGCACGCCACCATAGCCAAAAAATTTCAGCTGGGCTTCATACAGCCCATGTTCCGCCTGGTACAAAGTTCCAAAAAAAATCAGAGCGAAAAGAATGAGTAGGGCCACCAACGTAATCGACGGATGCAGTATAGCCTTGGTGATAGGGTGAAAGCGGATCCGGTTGCGCAAGGATTTGGGACGGTCACTCATGTTGCTTTAAGCCTTGGGTCCGGTGATGGCTAGGGATTTGCAAAAGGTTTTTATCTCGTTCTTGAGTTTGACTACCCTATCCCGTTCTCCCATAGCCTTTACGAATACCGTGTAGTTGGCAGTTTGGATGACGGCGCCATAGATGGATTTGCTTTGCGTCATGTCGCCGGAGAGTTTATCGGTCAGGTCCACAACCAAGCCGTCTTGTCCGCTGGAGGTCTTTAAGTGTGGAGCCGTTCGGATCATCTCATCCATTTCATCCGGGGTTGCTTTGATGCCGACTTGTCCCATCCAGCGCAGAATATTGGCTTTAAGTCCACCGGCATCCCCTGCCAATTGGACAACGGAAATATCCACTGCCTGGGGATCCCGGTCCCCGGTGTTGGCCAGGGCCGGATCCGGGGCTGCAAAGCTGCCGATGCGCATGGCATTGGCCGAATCCTTTACCTGCCATGTCTCCGGTAACTTCCATGTTACTTTAATGTCTACAGGCTGCATATTCATTGGGGGCATACTGCCCGCCCCCATGCCACCTGCACCCGGCATTCCCATCGGAGCCGGGTTGGGTTTAAAGGCCACCTCAGAATAGCTGCGCACCTGGGCTTCTCGGCATCCCATGAAACCAGCCGATACCGCAAATAGACCCGTTGCTAAGGTAAGAATCAGAAATGCCAGGCTTGCGCCCCGGACCGGGGAAAATAAAGCCCTTTTCTTGAACGGAGTAAAACTGCCCACTTTTAACATCGCGGCTAAAGTAGAAAATCGAACTGCGAGTTTTCCATGGGAACCCAGCCCGTGTGGATAAAATAGGGAAAAAATCTTTTTTAGGGTCTTTTAGAGCCTTTTCGGGCCTTAAAAGGACGCGTCCTTGCGAATTAAGCTGCATTCTTTGTATGTGCATACTGTTGAAAAGAAATCGGCTTCAAACCCCACTTTTTTTAATTAGAATAGGGAACTTCGCAAACCTCCAAAACAGGGGTGGGACCCAGTCCTGGGCTAAGTCCTTGTTTTGCCCTTACATACAATATATTGTGGTTGGGCCTGAAAATTAATCAATATTTTGTTGCTAGGGCCATTTAATTACACTATTCTTTGCTTCATCGACTTTTCATGACATGTCGGCGGTGCGTGAGGTTTTCCCTGCAGTCCATTTTGGCTGCGCCGGGGACCGAATACCATCGACAAAGCATAGTTGGTAATTGAGTTTATGGTCAGGGACGCTCGGGGAAATCAGGCAGTAAGGAGAATAGGTAGATGAGCATGAGCACAGCAACGGTAGAGAAAAATGCAGTGAATGGAAAAAATGGCGGTCAGGCACCTTTAGCGGGTGTCGAGACAACGAAATATATGGTGGAGCGCCGCAACGGCTCGGTAGTCAACTTCAAGGCGGATAAGATTATCATCGCCATCAGCAAGGCCTTTCTTGCTCAAGAAGGGTTGGAAGCGCCCACAGCCCGCATCAAAGAAGAGATTCAGCATATTGCGGATCTGGTTTTTTCGTCGCTGGTCAAACGTCGTCCCAATGGTGGCACTTGGCATATAGAAGATATCCAGGATCAGGTTGAGCTCGCCTTAATGCGCGTTGGCCGTCCGGAAGTTGCCAAGCGTTATGTCTTGTACCGGGAAGAGCGCGCGCGCCTCCGAGAAGGGAAACAAAGCGGAGTTGTCGCTGCCCCTGTTCCTGCCCCAGCCGTTGAATATACTGTGACCAATGCCCAAGGCAAAGTGGTGCCGCTCAATAAAGATCGCCTCAACACGGTTATCAAAGAAGCCTGCCAGGGTTATACCGGTGTTGTTCCAGAAGAACGCATCCTCAAGGAAGCGTTGTCCAATCTGTATCCGGGTATTCCGGAAAAAGATGTGAGCAAAGCCATGGTGATGGTCGCCTGCTCGCATATCGAAGAAGATCCGGCTTGGAGTTTTGTCACTGCCCGTATTCTTATGGATGATATTCGCGATGAGGTGCTGGGGGAGAGGCTCACTCAGGCCCAGATGGTCAAACGCTATCCTTCCGCCTTTGTCGAATACGTGAATCTGGCCGTGAGCGAAGAGCTGCTCGATAAGCGCATGCTCGAGTATGATTTGGATCGCATGGGCAAGGCTTTGAAGCCGGAGCGCGATCTCGGCATCACGTATCTCGGCCTGCGCACGTTGCTGGATCGCTATTTCGTGCATCTAGAAGCCGGGCGCACCATTGAATTGCTCCAAGCGTTCTGGATGCGCGTGGCCATGGGATTGGCGCTGAATGAAGTGGACCGGGAAACGCGCGCCATTGAGTTCTACGAAATGTTGTCCTCCTATCGCTTCACCAGTTCCACACCCACCTTGTTCAATTCCGGCACCATGCATTCTCAAATGTCCTCATGCTATTTGACTACGGTACAAGATGACCTGGGCGGCATTTTCAATGCCATCAAGGATGATGCGCTGCTTTCCAAATTCGCCGGCGGACTTGGCAATGATTGGTCCAATGTGCGGGCCTTGGGCTCTCATATCAAAGGCACCAATGGCAAAAGCCAAGGTGTGATTCCCTTCTTAAAAGTTGCCAATGATACGGCCGTAGCCGTTAACCAAGGCGGTAGGCGCAAAGGGGCCATGTGCGCGTACTTGGAAACCTGGCATCTAGACATCGAAGAGTTTTTGGAGCTTCGTAAAAATACCGGTGACGATCGCCGGCGCACCCATGATATGAATTCGGCCAATTGGATTCCGGATTTGTTCATGAAGCGCGTGAATGCCGATGCCGAGTGGACGCTGTTCAGCCCCAATGAAGTGTCGGATTTGCACGATCTTTATGGTCAGGCCTTTGACAAGAAGTATATGTTCTATGAAGAAGAGGCTCGCAACGGCCGCATCAAAACCTTCAAAAAAATGAGTGCCGTGGCCCTGTGGCGCAAGATGTTAACCATGGTATTTGAAACCGGACATCCCTGGATGACTTTTAAAGATCCGTCCAATATCCGTTCGCCGCAGCGGCATGCTGGAGTGGTGCATAGCTCCAATCTCTGCACGGAAATCCTGCTCAACACCAGCGAGGCGGAAATCGCCGTGTGCAACTTGGGCTCCATCAACCTGCTGAACCATATCCGCGACGGCAAGCTGGACGAAGCCATGCTGGACGAAACCATCACCATCGCCATGCGCATGCTGGACAATGTCATCGACTTGAACTATTACCCAGTGGTACAGGCCCGTAACGCCAATATGCGGCATCGGCCCGTGGGCCTAGGTATCATGGGCTTCCAGGACGCCTTATACGAACTCGGCATTGCTTATTCCTCCGATGCCGCCGTGGATTTTGCCGACAAGTCCATGGAAATTATCTCCTATTACTCCATACTCGCGTCCTCCAAATTGGCCAAGGAACGGGGAACGTATCCCTCGTATCAGGGCTCAGCCTGGTCCAAGGGGCTCTTGCCCATCGACACCGTGGCCGTCATGGCTGCGGAACGGGGCGAACCCATTTTGATGGACAGCATGTCCCATAAAGACTGGGCACCGATTCGGGCGCATATCAAGGCTTACGGAATGCGGAATTCCAATTGCATGGCCATCGCGCCTACGGCCACTATTTCCAATATCATCGGCGTATCCCAGTCCATCGAGCCGACCTATAAAAACTTATACGTCAAGAGCAATCTGTCCGGTGAGTTCACGATCATCAATACTTACCTGGTGGAAAAGCTGAAGAAGCTGGGCCTATGGGATCAAAGCATGACCGATGATATAAAGTACTTTGACGGCGAGTTGGCGGAGATCAAACGCATACCGGAAGAGGTCAAGAAGATTTTCCTCACGGCCTTTGACATCGAGCCCAAATGGCTGATCGCCTGCGCCATGAAGCGCCAAAAATGGATCGACATGGGCCAGTCCCTGAACCTTTACATGGCCCAGCCCAGCGGTAAAAAACTCGACACCATGTACAAGCTGGCCTGGCAGTCGGGTCTTAAAACCACGTATTATCTGCGGTCCTTGGGCGCGACCAATGCCGAAAAATCCACGCTGGACAAGACCAGGGGCGTCAATTCCGTTTCCCCCGGGGATATGGCCGGTGGCAGCAACGGCACGCCCGGAGCAGGTGGGAAGTCGGCGGAAGATCGTTTGGCGGAAAAGGCTTTTAAGCCCAGCATCGTCAAGGAACCGATGGATGTTATACCATCTGCAGTAGCAGTGGATGCAGGCCTAGAGTTGGAAGCGTCCAAAATGGCCTGTTCAATTTTAAATGGTGAGGAGTGCGAAGCATGTCAATAAATTGGAATGATGAAAAAGAGACGAATTCTGGATCAGCAACCTTAGTGGCCCCGGTAATCTTGGGTGCGAATGGCGTTGCAGCGGGTACTGCGGCGCAGGAGCCAGCCAAACTCGCTACCTTGATGGGGGAGTCCACGGCCCGAGTGCGCGTGGATGAAAAACGCATCATCAATTGCCGCGCCGACTTGAACCAGCTGGTACCCATCAAGTACCAATGGGCCTGGCAGAAATATCTGGATGCATGCGCCAACCATTGGATGCCGCAGGAAATCAACATGTCTCGCGATATCGAACTTTGGAAAAGCCATGAGCTTTCCGAAGACGAGCGCCGTATCGTCAAGAGAAACATGGGTTTCTTTTCAACCGCCGATTCCTTGGTGGCCAACAATATCGTGCTGGCCGCCTACAAGCATATCACCAATCCGGAATGCCGCCAGTACATGCTGCGCCAATCGTTCGAAGAAGCCTTGCACACGCATGCCTATCAGTACATCGTCGAGTCCTTGGGCCTGGATGAGGCGGAAATCTTCAATATGTACCATGAGGTCAATTCCATCCACGGCAAAGATGCCTTTGAAATATCCCTGACACGGGAAATGCTCAGACCGGATTTTGAAACCGAGTCCTTCAAAGGCGCCCAGACTTTCTTGGAAAACCTGATCGGCTACTATGTGATTATGGAAGGCATTTTCTTCTACAGTGGTTTTGTGATGATGCTGTCTTTCCAGCGCCAAAACCGTTTGGCCGGTTGTGGGGAACAGTTCCAATACATCCTGCGTGATGAAACCATGCATATGAATTTCGGCATTGATGTCATCAATCAAATCAAAATAGAGAATCCAGAACTGTGGACTCCGGCCGTTAAGGAACGCTCCACCGAACTCGTCCGGCAAGCGGTCAATCTGGAAATCATTTATGCCAAGGACACGATGCCACGCGGCATTTTAGGACTGAATGCAGGGATGTTTGAGGATTATGTCCAATATGTAGCGGATCGTCGGCTTGAGAAAATCGGTCTCAATAAGATTTATGGTGCGACGAATCCGTTCCCGTGGATGAGTGAAATCTTGGATCTTAAGAAAGAGAAGAATTTCTTTGAGACTCGCGTAACGGAATATCAAACCGGTGGAGCGCTTAACTGGGATTAAACCTGAAAGTCCCTTTCGAATAGCGGAACTTTGCAGTTGGGGCCTTCCCCAACTGATTTTGCGGACTTCATCCGACCCTAGTTACAATCAACACTTAAGGCGTAATTAAGTAAAGCTGCGTCCAGCTGCTCTTTCCTGTCTTCAGCCTCAATTCATACACTCCAGACGTCATCGGTTTGTCTTTCAAGTGAATTTCTTTCGATCCCGTTCCAAGCCAAGAACCTTGGCGGACGCCACGCAAATCGAACATTTCCAAGGCATAGTCTTGATTTTCCGCAAGGTCCAACCGAATCCGATTGGAACCAAGTTTTTGCAGCGGCCCCATGGCTTGAGTGGCATGCTTTGCTCCAATGGCAACGGTTTGGCAGCCAGCGGGATCATTGACTGTGGCATTTGGATTATAGCCTGGATTATTGACGTCCATGCATCCAGACACAGCTACATCCGTGCCCGGCCCATATTTGTTAAGTGTAAACCATGTTTCGCTTCCCCAGGGGGCGGCTCCCGTGGCGCTGAGGAGTCCGGACAATTTGATGTGCACCAGATATTTTTCCAGTAAACCTCCGATAGTAAGTACAACGGTTTTGCCATCCGATTTAAGTGTGGCACTTTGTACTGTAAGTGTGTGCGAGTCTATTTTGTTTCCATCGCCATAACCTACCGCAGGTTTAAAGGTCCACGTTTCCGCCGTGTAACGGGCCGGATTAGTGGCATCGGTCGCAGGTGCACTGGTGAATTCAATTTCTACAGTGGATGTTCCGCCTGAGCGAACGGCCAACATTTCAAAAGCGTAGGAGTTGTTTACGTTTTTAGGTTTAAGTCTTTTCAATCCTGGATTCATGGAAGAAGGTGAGCTCCAGCCCCCATCAGCTCCCAGAAGGCCGGTATAGATGATGCCGCCTTTACCCATGGTCAGGCGATTAACACCTGTGCCAATGGCAGACGAAAATGGAATAACGGCACCTTGCAGGATTCCTCCAACGTCTTGCACGCTGACCCGGTAGATTCTTCCTCCGCCAACGCCCCTGTGTTCTTCACCAAATAGGAGTTGGTTCTTGAAAATACCTTCCGATAAATAAAGAAGCGATCCTGGAGAACTGGAAACTTCTCCATGCGGCAACCAGCACATGGGTGGCGATTCGGCCTGTTTCTCGAATAGATTAGGCGGTATGGAATGGTGTCCGTAGAACTTGCCTTTTTGAATATTTATAAGCTTAGAGGAGGGCAACCAGGATCCTTGGTTGTCTGAGGAGAATATTTTGTTTCCAAAGCCAAGGCCCATTCCATTGGGATTACGGAAACCGGTTGCAAGGGCTTCCAAGGAGTTGTCCCTACCCAATCGGTAAGCCGTGGAGCGTCCAAGCTGCGATGGCTGAGCATCCATACCTCCCCAACCAACATCAGCGGAGAGAGCCACGTAAAACGATCCGCCATAATAGACGACGTCATAGGCCAGTCCCAGGAGGCTTTCTGAAGTTGGGAAAGCATCGTTGATTTTGTTGTACTGGTCGGCAACGCCATCACCATCTACGTCGACTAATTGGGTCACTTCACCAATTTGCAGCACGTACAGGGTATCCTGTACTACTTTACAGCCCAACACTTGTTGCAAGCCATAGGCATATTTGGTCGACTTGACCGTTGAGACTGTACCCGATTCGGCTCCGCTAACTATCCAAACTTCGCCGGGGTTGCCCCATTGGCAAACGGCTAGACGACCGTCGGAGAAGACATCAATGCCTCCAACAAGAAATTTATTGGCAGTGGGCTGGATGTCGACCAGATCATATCCGGGATGGATGGCTGTTAAACCATCGCCAAAACTGGAACCCATTCCTAGGCTGGACAAGGCGAATAAAAAAGCTATGGATTTATACTGGTTTTTCATTGTCATTACCTCCACGACCCGGTGACTGTGGTGCTGCCGTTGGCTTCAGCCACGAAATAAGATTTTCCAGATACGGTTTCGATTCTACCCGTCCC
Organism: Fibrobacteria bacterium; assembly: GCA_043766615.1. Classification (GTDB taxonomy): domain Bacteria; phylum Fibrobacterota; class Fibrobacteria; order UBA11236; family UBA11236; genus Chersky-265. The sequence continues at coordinate 10,072 of JAYUHW010000094.1, forward strand.
GGTTGCCGTCCAAGTTTCGACAACCAAGGAGGCATCGGCTTTCCGAATAGGATTACTGCTCAACAACAGGGAAAGTTTAGTACCGGCAGGAAGGGCCGACACTGTAAAGACACGGGTTAAGTCGACAAAGGTGCTATTGACTTTAGAATCGGGAAGCTCAGTAACTTGAATTGGCGCACCACTTGGCAGATTCAAATTGTATCGGAGTGTTGCCGTTTGCAGGGTATTGTTCACTGTATATCCCCGGTAGTCCGGTTTTAGAACTAAGGGCTGTCCACCTTGTGTAGCGGACCAAACGGGCACTAAGGTATCATTCACGCTAACATGGGTTTTATCACGCGTATCGGGAGGATCGGTCTCTGAAATTTCACCACCAGGCGTCATTTTAAAAGTGATTTTGTTATTCGGATAAAGAGTGCCCTCAGCATTTCCTCTCGGATAGTAGGTGGCACCGTGGTTTCCATGAGCCTGATGATTGTAGGCATCTACGGTGGGTTGAACGCCACCTTTCCAAGCAATATAGAGTCCGCAGGTGGGGCTGTCATAGCCAACAGAAAGCATCGGGTCCAGGGCTAAAAGAACCATACGCGGTTTATTTCTAAAAACGACCCGCAGAATAAAGGGATCATGAGGGCGTGCGGCAAAGACACCGTCCGCCGCAAGGCAGAAAATGAGAGCTAAGATTTTTTTCATGGGTTCCTCAACTTACGTATGGGTTCATTCGACAGTGGATTGAATAGCCGGCCGGAAAGGGTTCTGTTCCCGCTTTTTCCGGTGGAGAGGCTTTTCCAATTTTTACCGGTTTCAATTCGGTTCAGGTTGGATTTTTTTTGGGCGGCAATGGACGTAGTGATAATGCAATCCGAAGAACGGCTTTTCACAAAATAGGATTTGTAGTTGTCCGCTTTGGGATCCGTACAGCCAATCAGTTCTGCCACCTTCCAGTTACGGTAGGCAACGGGTGCCATTTCTGCCTGCAGGGACAACCGGCCATGGTCAAAGGGGATTTTAGTATAAGGTGGGCTGGGAGGATTGGGAGACGTGGGAGCATTGCCGGGAGTATACAGGATGTTACTGCCTCTGAAATTGGCGTGTCCGTTGACGATATGGACAACCGAGTCCGCCCCATAAATGATGATCTCTTCCGTGTTCCAACCACCATTAGTATTTGCTGTTCCGTACAGATCCCAATGGACATCGGCTGAAATGTTTCGTCCACCCGCGTTGACTCCGCCGAAAGTAATGGGAGTGCCCGTGGCACTGTACTTACCATTGGTAGCCTTGGTATTCATCCAAACATTGCTGATGACCCAGCAGTCGCCGCCGCTCCCAGTTTCTCCTTGAGCTTCAATGGACGGAGGAAATACATCATATAATCGAGTCAGTGGATTGGCAATGGCCAAATCTTCGCGGAGATGATACATGACGCCACAATTTCCGCCATTAATTTTCCAATCGACCTTCATCCTGTAATAGGAATAATCTTTCTTGGTCGCAATATGTCCCCTTTGCCCACCGGAAGAGACAACGCGTATTTCTTTACTCGCGGAATCAGGTTTAAACAGGGCGTTTCCCGCCAAGGAAGAATCATAAATCACGTTTCCATTGTTAAAATTGAAAACATAAAGACCCGCAAAATTTTTTCCATTGAATAAATCTACCCATGCCGTATCCGCAGGACCGGCTGTCGCCAGGATTGGGAACAGCAGGACAGCCGCTACGGCTAGAATAGGTTTGTGTCGATGCAATCGCTTTACCATATATTCCTTCTTCAAAGCTTATTCTTAGAATGCCGTTAGCTTACGCATTAAGGACAATTGACCCTGATGGGATACCTTTATAATATAGACTCCCTGCTTCAATTGCGGAACGGCTAATTGCACAACTGCCGAGGAGGTGGGCTTAACTTTATTGCTCAATACTGTTTGGCCCTGAAGATTCACAACTTCAATATCCAATGCTTGCCCATACAACCGGCCCAAGGAAAGCTGCAAGGTGCCGTGCTTAATCCTAGCGGAGATATCTTCGTTGGCAAACCCCTTCTTCGTTTTCGAAAAATTCGGCACGGTATTCCTATCCGGATACACAGGTACATTCCAAAATGTGAGTGCAGCGATGTTGTTGGCACCGTATAAAATATTGGCTTCTGACCAGGACCGACTATCCAAGTAGGTAATTTTAGTGGCTGTAGATGCAGAAATTAGCTTCAGTGTGAGAATATTTCCAGAAGTGGATCCGGTTGAAATTTTTCCACTTGCGCCATCCAAATAAAATTGAGACGCAAGGCTTGCATTCCATGTTACAGGTTGATCAAACTCCACGGCAACTTCGTTCTTAGCGGTAGAGGTGAAATAGGACTTGACCACGTTAGGGGCTGTTATGGAAGTGGTAAAAGTCTTGCCGTAGAAATCTCTTTCCAAAAGTGGAGTGAGGAGGCGGGCAAAATCTTGATAACCGGCAGCTGAATAATGGCAACTGCTACCCGGCCGCACGCCTAAGGTGGACATGATGTCCATATTGGAATAGAAAGACGGAAGGCTTCTCTGCATCTCGCGAAGTATGCTTTCCGAACCACCAGTCATGCCTCCGCAGGCTGCGGGCCAAATTTGGAACAAATAATAATGCTGAATATTGGGGAAGTTTTCCTTCCAATCCGCGGACATTTCAAAAAAGTAGGGCTGGTAGGTTTCCCAATCCATGCGGCCGGTGGGCGCTTCGCTTCCTTGGTCGTTTTCACCTTGATGCCACATGACGGCTTTAATGCCATGGGTCAGCTTGGCGCCCTGGATGCGGGAAAGCAGACGTCCGTAAATGGTGCTCACATCCGTTTGGTTGGCGTCATTGCGCTGATGCAGATCAATGCGTGTCCCGCCGACGGCTCCGTTAAGGATGAAAATGGGAACGTTGTATTTCGTCATCAAAATACGCGCTACTTCCATGCCCCAATAGCCGACCTGGCCCGTACCCAAATGAGCGGCATTGTGCCATCCTGATCCCGGGTTGTCTCCCATGCTGCCATAGGTACGGATGTATTCACTGGTGGCTGGATTGTCGTCCGTGCCGAACTGGGTGGCTTCTGCATTGGACTGCCCTTCCACTATATAGGCATCACCACAAACAAGATTTGTTACCGTACTCACAAGGGATTCAGTCGCTCCGGTTTTGGATCCGAATTCCAACTTGTACTCGGTTAAGGCTGGGGTCAAGGTGGGGGAAAAGGCATACGTCCTGCTGGTAGCCAAAGCATGGGCTTCTCTTTTTTGCAGGGTTGTTCCAGTATATATTTTGACGAATACGGAATCGGCAGCATTGGCCAAGGTTCCATTGTATATAGCGGTGCAAACATTATTCGGATCCCGCGCATAGAATTGACTGTTCTCGGCCTTCTCATCCGCGGCCGGTGTTCTAACCAGCCATGGGTCCGTGGCGGGTTGTGTAACGGTAATATCTACAGAATGTACGGTTGTCGATCCACCATTGTTGATGGACAGGTAAACGGTCATTTTGCCGCTTTTTTGTGCGCGCTTGAGCGTGAGCTTGCCCGGAGTCACATCTTTTATCACGGCAATATTGGCGATGTCCCATGTGTAGGTCAGTGCGCCAACGCCTTTGGCAGCCATTTCCGCTTGATTGGTGATGACGGGAGTTAAGGAAATGGCATCACGTCCATTCCAAGTGGCGGGGGCGGTAAGTGTGAAAAGAGGGTCCGGCATATCTTCATTGATGGTCAGGGTAATGTTTTGGGTTTTGACTTCAGTGGGATAGATAGCCTTAAACTGAAGTATTACGGTTTTATCTGCCGTCACGCGTTCTGCCAGATAGGCAAGGCTGAGGCGATCCACGGCGAGTATCGTTTCCTTGGTGCCTTCCTTAAGAATCCAATAGATTTTTTGCGCGCCACCGGCATTGCCGGTTAGGGTAATACTGTGGCCTTCCAAAACCGAGACCGTGGTTTGTGGTACGGAAAAGGTTGTTCCAGCGGGAACGAGAAGGCCGGCTAAGGATTGCAGCGGGTTTTGATTTTCATATTCCATTTTGACCCAGTCTGCGGAACGAGACACATTGGATATGCGTACTTCATCGATATCTCCTACATAATCATACCCATCGAGCCAACCGCCAATCCAAAAGCCAACCACCGGAGCCACAATATTCATCGTAGTCGTGGTCTGTCCATCGAGTTTTCCGTTAATGTAAAGGCGGGCATCACCACTTTTATAGGTCTCGACGACATGCACCCATTGATTGGTTGGGACG